>NZ_JBPWJX010000008.1:0-203001 GCF_051781745.1 Bacillus cereus group sp. Bce019 | reverse complement strand
GAATCCAGTAGAATATCTTCTCCTGTTTTCTTATTTTTCATCATAACGTTGAAATCTGTATCGTTTAATTTATCTACCCTAAATTCATGATTTTCTGCTATATTTGTATCTGTTTTAGGCGATACTTCCTGGGTTATTTTTTGATTTACACTATCCTTCTTTTCTAATGTCTCTGCAAAAATATCTCTGGGTGTAAACAATGCCCCAACAATTAATACAGATCCAAAGAAAAAACTTAAAATAAATTTATTCTTCATAATTTCCCTCCAACTTTTAAATTTCAAGTAAATTGCCATTTGATCGAAGTTTTTAAATAATTTTATTAAAGAACTTCTTCTCCGCTTGCAAATATACTTTTTTAGAATTCAAATTTCATTCTATTAATTCCCATATACCATTAAATCACCTCCTTTCAAATAGAGTACTTATTCTGTCTACCTTAAACACTCTTTTAGTTGCTCCTTAGCTATCTTTCGTTCATGGTCTTCACTAGTACCAAAGACAACCTTGAGGATATAAACTCTAAAACACATAGCTACGCTCCTCCATCTATATGCTTTCGTGTATACCAATCATCTTTTCTTTTAATGATTTGGACCTTATTGTGTTTATTAAGAGAGACTATAGATTTCTATATATAGGATTCTTTAAAAACTTTATTGAAAACTTTTTAATTGTATATTATTTCCTTATACAAATAAATAAATATAATAAGGATATGCAAAATTGCATATCCTTATTATCAATAGGAAAGTGACAATCCTGTTTGTAAGAAGTCTAGAAAAATAATTAACAAATTCGTTCTCGTATATTTAATTATTACCAATCTGCTATTTAAAACTTTCCCTTGAACACTCCTTTAGTTGTTCCATAGCAATCTTTCGCGCATGCTCCATTTATGAAACATCCTCTTTGAATCTATTATTTGAAATTATATTTTCACATAATCTCGTAATAGAAACCTCTTTTTACGATAAATTACTATCACTTTTTGAAAGGATAATATACCTTACATCCTCCCATCATTTTCTTACTGTACTACCAAAATAAAATGTCATACTTTCTTAGGATTCTAAAAATAGAATATAACATTTCATATAACATCCCTTAAAAAGAAGCCTCTTTTATAAGGATGACTTTCTTTAACCTTTTATTAAATTGAACTACCTTACGGAATGCCATACATTCTCTGATCCAATTCAAGATGCTTTACTACACTAAAAAACATAACGATAACGTCATTTATAAATACTTTTTTTACTATTTTCGTTACTTTACACAATTTAACGACTCCCACAATTAAAAAGAGCAAAGGTATTAAAAATAAGAGTTGCCCTATTTCCGGAGCAAATAATGTTACTGTGGACAAAGGACCAAATAATTTAGGGAATCCAATTAAAATAATTAACGGCAGCAACCAGTTACATCTTATGTATTCAGAATATGATATAACAAGATTCTCTTCCATCATTTTCTTCCTGTACTTTCTAATATAGATAAAAACGTTTATATCCTAGAAACCTCAAAAACATTAGGCTGTTATTTCTCTCTGTCGTTCAACATATTTCTACTACATATAATTAAATATTTTTTCAAAAACCACTTCATCAAAGAACATAGGTTCGTTTATAATAATAACAAGAACGAATGTTCTCGTTATTATTAGGAGGAGTTATAGTGTATGACTATTCAATTTTACCGAATAGAATCATTTTATGTGTTGATCTTCGTTGCTTTTATGCTTCTGTTAGTTGCATCAAAATGGGATTAGACCCACTTCATACAAAATTAGCTGTAGTCGGTGATGTGAATAGGAATGGGTCCATTGTTTTAGCCGCAACTCCACCTTTAAAAGCAATGGGAGTAAAGAAGTTGGCAAGGCTATACGAGATTCCTCGGCAAAAAGATATCCTTATTGTGAATCCAATTATGGGGAACCTATATTAAGTGCTCCAATTACATAACGAAGTTAGCTCTACAATATGTTCCTATTGAAGACTTTCATCAATACAGCATCGATGAATTTTTTATGGATATTACCGATAGCATCCATCTATTTGCCCGAAATCCAAATGAATTTGCATTACAGTTTAAACGTGAAATATATGAACACACACGAATTGAATGCACAATCGGGATTGCACCTAACCTATTGATGAGTAAGGTAGCTTTAGATATTGAAGCAAAGAAAAATAAAGACGGAGTCGCTTATTGGACATACGAAGATATACCTACAAAATTATGGAGCATACGGCCACTGAGTAAGTTTTGGGGTATTTCGCATAAAACAGAAACAAAATTAAATCAAAAAGGAATACATTCTATTGGAGATTTAGCTAATTATCCTCTTAAATATTTAAAACAAAGCTTCGGTGTGATTGGAGAAGAATTACACTTACATAGTAATGGGATTGATTTTAGTCGAATTTCAGAGAAATATGTTCCGGTTACAACTTCTATAGGAAAAAGCCAAATTTTAATGCGTGATTATACAATAGAAGAATTTCCAATTATCCTACTGGAACATACCGAAGAAGTTTGCTATCGATTAAGACAACAAAACAAACTTGCTCGAACCGTTCATTTCTCTGTTGGTTATAGCAAGGATAATGCAGGTGGCATTAGAAAAACACATAGTTTAAGCCGTCCTACAAATTTAACAATGGATATTTATCATATCTGTACATACTTTTTACATCAGCAATATACTGGTGAACCCATTCGTAGCATAAACATATCCTTAACAAACCTAATTCAAGAAGGGGAAGAACAAATTTCTCTTTTTGATGATGTCACAAAACGAGAACAAGAAGTGAAGTTGACAAAAGTAATGGATGAAATACGCACAAAGTTTGGGAAAAACAGTATTTTACGAGGGATTTCCTACACGCATAGCGCTACAGCTAGACACAGAAACACACTAATAGGAGGACATAAATCATGAGTAACGCCAATATGCCAAAAGGAAGAGGAATGGTCAAATGGTCTCCGTTCGCAGCAATGCCAGAACAATTCGCCGGAATACGTGAAATAATCAAAGAGAAAAATAAAATAGCACGTCCCATTTTAACCTCTGAAGAAAAAGAACTGATTGAGAACATGCTTTTATGTTCCTTATTATCCGAAGAAGAAATACTAATTACATATTATGAAGGCGGCTATTTACTTACTAACTATATGACCATCATTGATATAGATCCGTTAAATAGCGCTATCATATGTACGGATGCTTTCTATAATAAGTTGACACTACAATTTTCGGATATACTGGATGTAAAATAGAATAGATTTAAACGTTTGGATTGTTATAAAGGAGTGTATAAAATGCAAGGGAATCAGATAAGAAAGAATACAGCAAGAACAGTTATTCATAACAATATAAATAACTATCCCTATTTAAATATACCTATGATTATTAATGAGAATGATGGAATAACTTACGAGGTTTTAAGCACGGGTTTTCATAATAATGATGCAGTAGCAATAATAACAACGGACGGTTTCACTACAACTAGGGTAAATACACCAATCGTAACAGTAAAAAACGATGATAGTAGTATCCAAGTATTCCGTTTACCCTTAGAATTGGATTATTGGGTGCTTTCATGTATGCGTGATGCTTCAAGAGGAAAAAATCCATTCCCATGTAAAGTTGCTTTTGGAATCATTGATACTAAATGTCATGTGGAATTCAAGTAAAAAAGGAGTAAATTAATTTGTTCCTTTTATAATTTTGGGGACATTTATTTTTCTTAAGTTGATGGGCATGTAGCGTTATCCCTCACTATTAAATTTCAAATGCATGAAAATGAGAAAAAGTTTAAAATAATTTATATACAAATGAAATAATCCAGCGAGAGTATCAAACTGTATACAATTTACCTTTTCACACTAAAAAATGATACTAAGGTCATTGAAAGGCACCTCTGGGTGTCTTTTTCTTAATTCTAATCCGCGGTAACAAATTCATATTTTTTATATGAAAAGCGGAAAAAATATTTTATAATTCTATTTAGATTAATATTACGTTTTTAATATAAAACTTATAGAAAAATGGCGGTGATTGATTTTATGTTTAATATTTCAAAGGGTGCGATGATAGATACAATAAACAATATGATTTACAACATTGCTCTTTATGTCTTTGTATTTATTATTTGCATGTGGATTTTAGTATGTATTGTTCGATTATTTGTAAGGGGATTATCTAGAGTAATACCTATAACGTATACACCTTCGTTGCAATCTAAAGGAAATGGAAAAAGAAAACAAAATAAAAAAAGGAATGCGTCTTATAGAGTTCAATCAGTTGGAAAGAAAGCAAATACAAATAAAGTTGTAAATTCTGACTTGGATGATGAAGATGATTTTAACGACTATTATGACGACTATAGTTCCCCTAGCTATTATAGCTCTTCTAATAGTTCAAGTTCTGAAAGTTCATATAGTAACTCCAATTATAACAGCACTTCTAGTTACAAAAATGAAGATTCCTCTAGGTATGATAGTCCTTCTTATAATTCTAGTTATAATAGTAACTCAGATGAAAATGATTACCAATAAAATACTAACTTGCATGATAGTGCATAATCTATTTGTCATAGAAATGCACACATCCATGTATTCAAAATATATTAAATTGCAACAATCATTTTGGTTAGGAATCTTATGCTTAACATTAAACTTAAGATGGTTCCATACGGAGAAAGGCGCCTTTGGTGTCTTTTCTTTGTATGGATCAGTACCAAGCTTCTAATATATTACGTAAGAACTTGACGCTATTTTCAATGGCTCAAAAAATAGACAATGATTTTCACTTCCAACTTCACAAAACAATTTTCCCTTTTTGATTTGCTCTATTTGACGATGTTCATGAAAATTGAATCATTCTATCCACTAAACAAGAAATAATTCTCCAAGAGCTGAATATATCAATCAATAAAGCAATTTTTCATATAATTGATTTCTTGTTTCATCTAAACCTATATCCTTAGACTTCTACGCTTGAAGTATTCTTTACGGATAAAACATTCCTTCACTACTACATCAATTAAATCTATTCTTGCTGCAGTAGTTTTTCTAATTCATGAAGAAATGTATGAGTTTTCTCAACATCCTTTAAGATATCCTCTAGGTTCTCATTTGCTACAAAATCTCTAATAGAATGGTTAAAAACCATTAACCTACCATATCTATGCTCTATTTCTTTAAACCACACTTCTTTTTCCAAAAGCTTAAAATTTTTACGAATGACTTTTCCCCTTTTTGAAGGGATGAACATAAAGAGGCCTCCTAATACATCACCAATTACATCTCCCATGTGAAAACCTCCTTTTTCTCTATTTTAACATTTAGAAAAAACGATATATATTAGCATTTCCAATACACTTCAAATAAAGATTTGTTACCAATTAGAGTGAACGGTAGAACTTGCGTTATTGTTTTTTCTTATCTCGACAGAATACGACATCACCATTTACCTTAATTTGGTATAATCATCTGTGGAATTTTACAATTTTCAAAATGGAGGAATTAAACATGTTCAAAAAGTTGAGTACCATTGCATTAGGAAGTGCTTTAGCGATGAGTCTAGTTGCTTGTGATGATTCGTCAAACAAAGCTTCTACAGAAAAGAAAGATGAACCAAAACAAGAGGCTAAGAAAGAAGCAAAACAAGACCAAAAACAAGAAACGAAAAAGGACGATAAAAAGAAGATAACGGTTGCCGATGTGGATACTATTAAAACTGGTGATCCTGTAACTGGTGAAGGCGGAGATAAATACGAGGATCTAGTTGCTAAATATGGCGAACCTGACATCAAATCTGATTCTACAAGTAAAAATGTAAAAACGTATACTGCTAGTTGGAGTAAAAATGCAAAAGGTGGCACAGGAGCTAATTTCACCGTTAGTTTCATTGAAAAAGATGGTCAAAAATTAGCAGTAAGTAAAACTCAAATAGGGATGGAATAAATAAAATATTTTTAAAATCATCCCTAACACAAGGAATATAGATACTTATTTTACTCTCAAAGGCTGAAACATAAACATAACTGCATAACTACTGAAAACAAACATAAGAAAGACGTTCAAATCCATGTGGATAGAACGTCTTTTCACTTTACTTCATACATATATCAATTTTTCACTTATTCATTTTGCATTACAATTAAAAAATCGATAAATTCATCTTCATTTACAGGTTTACTGTAGTAATAGCCCTGAATTAGATAACATGCATTACGTTGTAACACTGTTAATTGTTCCTTCGTTTCTACCCCTTCTGCTATCACTTTCATGTTTAAAGTATGAGCAAGTGAAATAATGGTTTGTATAATTTCATCTCCATCAGTAGAAGTTCCGATCCTATTAACAAATTCTCTTGGAATTTTTAAAGTATCAATTGGATAAAGAGGCAGATACGCTAGTGAAGAATAACCTGTACCAAAATCGTCAATTGATAAATGTACACCATATGATTTTAATACTTTTAACTTTGATAAGGTTTCTTTTTCATCTACCATTGCTATTCGCTCTGTTAATTCCAAATCAATCGAATTAGCAGGTACTCCTATCTCTTCTATAGTAGATATCATTGTTTGAACAAAATCTTTCTGTTCAAACTCTATAGCTGATAAATTTATCCCGATCTTTAGATTTGAAAAGCCCATAGAATGCCATACTTTCAGTTGTCGACACGCTTTCTGTAACGTCCACTTCCCAATTGAAATAATCTGCGCCGTTTCTTCTGCGATAGGTATAAACTCAAAAGGAGAAATCAGCCCAAGCTCTGGATGTTGCCAGCGTATTAAAGCCTCTGCACCAATAACTTTACCTGCCTTACTATCAATTTGTGGTTGATACAATAAAAACAACTCATTATTTTCAATTGCATTTGGTAAATCCTGTTCTAATCGTAATCGACGAGTTACTTTTTGAGATAATGTCTCGTCATACATACAAACAGCATTGTTACCTTTTTCTTTTGCGCTATACATAGCGATATCAGCGTGTTGTAAAAGTGTAGTAGTATTTATTCCTCCAAATGGATACACTGCTATTCCTATACTAAGAGATAAGTAAAAACTATGCTGATTTACTACAAATGGTTCTTCAGTTATACGAAATAAAGTTTTACACAAATCCAATAGCTGTTGCTCTGTTTGGTTATGGACAATGATTGCAAACTCATCTCCACCTATTCTTGCTAGAGGAATAGTCGGTGACAGATATGTCCTAAAACGTTTGGCAACTTCTTTTAAAACTCTGTCACCAATCGAATGACCCAATGTATCATTAATGGTCTTAAAGCGATTTAAATCAATATACAGGAGCCCAAATTTATCCTGTGTTTTTTTCGCACGCTTAATGGATCTATCTAATTCTTGTTGGAAGAATATACGATTTCCAATCTCCGTCACCGTATCATGGAATGCAAGGTAATTTATCTCTTCCTGTTGTTGTTTCATCCTCGTTATGTCTTTTACCATTACATAACTCCCAAAAATTTGACCTTCTATCATAATAGGAACTATAGTGACATACCAAAAGAGCATGTCCTTCTCATTGTTATTTTTCACACGTAACTGTAACGAAGATGAACTACATCGTTTCCCTTTCTTTATAGCTGCTTCCAATTCAGATTTATCTTCATCTAAAAAAATAGAGAAGCACTCTTTCCCTATTAATGCAGTACTTTCTTTTCCTAATAACATACTTCCAGCCTGGTTTATATTTAATACGATACCGTTTGAATCAATCGTTAAAATAGGATCCGGATGATACTCATATAATGACTTAAATCTCTCTTGATTTTTTACCAAATCATTAGATTTATTTATTAAATCCCTTGTTCTCTGAGATACTGTTTGTTCTAATTGATTATTAAACACTTTTAATGTTTTAGTTAACTCTTTGTTTTGCATTCGTACGATTGTATGACGAATCAGTACAAATACAAAAGCAATACAATTTCCCGTAATCAATGTAGCTGAAGAAGTTTGCTCTTTCAAAGTAAAGCCAATTAAGACTGCAACTGCAAGATAAGGGAATATACCAAGAAGTTTCTCTCCAAATGTCGGATTAATAATAAAATAATTTCTTTTAGAAGAAGCATCCTTTGGAATTGTAGCAGCAATAGCGATAAATAATAGTAAAACTCTATACAAACACCTTAAAAATATAACTGAACGCTCTGACAAATCATCCTGTAAGTAGAAATACAAGTAGTCCGTAATAGCCAATCCAGTTAATACTAGAATAAAAATAAACAATTTAATTTTTGCATTGAAAATAGCAGGTCGAAAGATTAGTGTAACTCCAAGTAATAGAAGTAATAAATCTATAATTGGAAAAATAAATGAGAGAAAAACATCTCCAATTGATAAGAATAAGATATTTGCAGATGGTTTATTAAATAGGTACCACTCTAATGTAAAAATGGCAGTAACAACAATGCATAAATCACAAATTAAATATGCTTTCTCCCATTTATTACATTCCATCATAATTTTATAAAAGAACGCAAAGAGAAAGAAGAACAAGAAAAATAACAAAAATACATCAGAGATATTAAAATTTTGTATTGGTAATTCTACATTAAGTACTTGAAAAGCAGATATGAAATTCCCTATCAAGAAACACCCTATCGCAATAGTAATACAAACCCAGAATACTCCTAACTTAATTCTTCTGGATAATATAGAATACAGTAATGAGATAAATACAGTAGTTTCAACAACTAAAGATGATAGCCGGATATTAAAATCTGATACAAAATAAAGATTCGGAAAAACAAATAAAAATATAACACAAAAACTTATATAAGCTATTAAAGCCAATAGCAATACATAAAATTGCACATATGCATGTTTACGCAATGGACTCACCTTCTTGAGTTTTTTCTATACTTTTATTAAAAAGGTCTTGATAGTGGCACAACTCCTACTAATTAAAATGTGTGCAACCTATTATGTATATTATGACCTTTTTAAAAGATTTCTTTCTACATACAACAGTCTTGTTAACTTTTTGTAGATGTTTACAATTATCAATACTGAGGATTCTAAAAAGGATAAGCTGAAAAATGTAGTTTTTTAAGTATTTGCGCATCGTAAATTTGGCGGGTACAACTTATTTACTCTTTACATATGAGATAGAATCTAATCCTCTATTGAATTATAGTTAGTTGCTATCTGTCACACTTAAAAAGGAATGAAAATATACTATCTTTAAAATAGAAATTCAAATTAGTTTACGAAACTACCTGTAACTATTATAGTTACACGAAAAGTTGATGTCAATTTCATATCCTCCCTTTTAACGGACAAAAGACATGACCAATTGAAAAAAAATGTGATGTTTATAAAAAGGGCGGTAAAGTTTTATCTCCTTACTCAAAAAATTATAAATGACCTAGGATTAGATAAAGATGAAGCTGATATTGCATCTCCCTAAAAAGAATGTTACTCTAAAAGTAGAATTATGAAAGGAATGATGGATGAATAATGATTAACTAATTTATATTTTAAGTTGAATTTTATAACTTCAAACTACAAAATATAGGGTTAGTCTATCCATTTTTTAAATTCAGTTCATACTTTATTTGTCATGATTCAAATGATTAATAAGTACTTATTAAGTATAAACGAAAGACTAATCCTTCCGATTACAATTGGGGGATTTTTTTATTCCCGTTTATGTTAGTTGGAACTTATTAATTGTTAAATGTACCTAACAAATAAAGGAGCGAGAATAATGAGTACTTCAGACACTATTGTTACACATGTAATGCTCTATATAAGTCGTTAATATCCATCAAACTTATATAGAGCAATTAAAAACTGGATGGATGTTCCGACTTTATATGAAACGTTTCGATATATAAAGGAGGAATTATTATGTCAATGATAAAAGTCCAAGATTTAACTTTTTCATACCCAGGTAGCTTTGATAATATTTTTGAAAGTGTAAACTTCCAAATAGATACGGATTGGAAGCTAGGATTTATCGGTAGAAACGGACGAGGTAAAACGACATTCTTTAATTTATTGTTAGGGAATTATGAGTATGGTGGGAAAATCCTTGCTTCGGTAGAATTCAATTACTTCCCCTACTCTGTTGCAGATAGGAACAAATTCACTCATGAAATCCTTGAAGAAATTTGTCCCCAAGCAGAAGATTGGGAATTTCTGCGTGAGATATCCTATTTAAATGTTGATGCTGAGGTCATGTACAGACCATTTAAAACATTATCAAATGGGGAACAAACAAAGGTGTTGCTTGCTGCACTGTTTTTAAATGAGGGTCAATTTCTATTAATTGATGAACCAACAAATCACTTAGATACTGATGCACGAAAGATAGTCTCTGATTATCTAAGGAAGAAAAAAGGATTTATTTTAATTTCACATGACAGAATCTTTTTAGATGGATGCGTTGACCATATCCTATCTATAAATAGAGCAAATATTGAAGTTCAAAGTGGTAACTATTCTTCTTGGAAGTTAAATTTTGATAGACAGCAAGAGCACGAAGAGACTACAAATGAGCGTCTACAAAAAGACATAGGGAGATTAAAACAGTCTTCCAAGCGTTCAGCAAGTTGGTCTCATGATGTGGAAGCTTCAAAAAATGGAACGAGGAATTCAGGCTCTAAGTTGGATAAGGGGTTTGTAGGACATAAAGCAGCCAAGATGATGAAAAGAGCAAAAAACCTTGAATCAAGACAACAAAAAGCTATTGAAGAAAAGTCAAAATTACTAAAAAATGTGGAGAAAACTGAGTCATTAAAATTGGAACAATTACAATTTAAATCAAATGAATTGATTACTTTGGTTGATGTGTCCGTTAAGTACGATGACCAAATTGTGAATGAGTCGATTAGCTTCATAGTCGAGCAAGGTGACCGAATTGTACTTGATGGAACGAATGGGAGCGGAAAAAGTAGTATCCTAAAACTAATTCTAGGACATCCGATACAGCATACAGGCTTAGTTATTTTAGGTACAGGACTCATCATTTCCTATGTCCAACAAGATACTTCTCATTTGAAGGGATCACTATCAGACTTTATTGAACAGCACAAGATTGATGAGACCTTATTTAAATCCATCCTACGTAAGATGGACTTTGACCGAATTCAATTTGAGAAAGATATATCTCATTATTCTGGTGGCCAAAAGAAAAAACTACTTATCGCTAAAAGCTTATGTGAAAAAGCTCATATATATATATGGGACGAACCACTAAATTTTATAGATATCTATTCCCGTATGCAGATCGAAGAGCTTATTCAACAATTTAATCCCACAATGGTTATTGTTGAGCATGATAAAGCATTTCAACAAACAGTTGCAACAAAAACTATATCTATGTAGCTCAAAACGAATACTTGAAAATATAATCAGCAAATTGAGTCATTGAATTATAAAAACTTTAATGACGTGTTGAAAAAAGCCTAATTTCTCTACAATACATTGAGAAATTAGGCTTTAAATAGTAATAATAAAATTCATATACACTGAATAATTTACACGTTAGGTTTATCTGTTAATGCAGTAACAATCCTGTTCACTAAGTCTTCCGGCATCCATTCATGATTTGTATCATTCGTTTCATTTGGTCCTAAAGAATCAATAAACTTTTTAAACTTTGGAAATAAAACAATAGAAGTGATCCAATGTATCGTATGATTTATGGAGAAGAAATGAAAAACTCCTTGCTTTTCACCCTCCTGTAATATTTCTTTTAACTGTTCAAAATTACCTATGAAATACGGTTTAATCTTTTCTAATCGTGCACTTTCCTTAATAATCTCCTCATATGCCAATGATCCAATTTCAGGGTTCTCTTTTATATGTGTAGTAAAAACCGTTAAATATTCTCTAAGGGCATCGATAGGATCAAATTGATTCTTCTCAAGAAAATTGGGTAGCTCATTAGCAAGGCCATATTTCTTAAATACCTCATAATATAGGTTTTCTTTCCCATTAAAATAGTAAGAAGCCATAGCAACATTCACTTTCGCTTCTTTTGCAATTTCTTGTATGCTCGTACCTTCGTAGCCACGCTCTCCAAATTTTTTCTTAGCAGCCTTTAAGATATTTTCCATCGTCTGCTCTCGAGATTTCCCCATTTCACACACCTCAAATAGTATATATTTCACTTCAAAAACCCAATAAGGACTTTGAATAGAGTATCTTTTTAATGAAATTTAATTATATATTTAAAGTGGTAACTTAACAACCGATGAGGTTCTGATTACTTTAAACAATATCCCCTTGCGTAGCATCAATAGCTTTCAACTACTTTACGCTCTTTTCTAATCGAGTGAAAGTCTGGACAAAAAACATCTAATGTTATCTTAACTTCGTGTGCAAACAAAAAAATAATAAGGACCAGACCTTATCTATAAAATAAATAAGATCTGATCCTTTCGTTACATTATACAAATTTAAAATAAACTAGCGCACTCGTATCTTGATGAAATAATTATCCATCAATCGTCCATCATTTTCTGACTAAATCTGTTTAATCTCGATATAAGGTCCTTTAATGTTTAATTTGTTAATATCATTAGATATATTGCCTACAGTTGATTTTTCATTAAAAGTATAGACCTTTTCACCATTTACAAAGATACCCCAATTTTTATCTTCGTAACTGATACCATAACCAGCATTGCTAGACGTAGCTTTGAGTTGATTTCCATTCATTGAAAGAGATAATTTTCCTTTTCCTTTGTTAAGTTTATCATTCACGCTGTTGATACTATTCATTTGTTCTTCAAGGGCTTTTTGGTTATCAAGAGTAACTTGATGGTTTTTCCAGTCTAATTTATAGTGGTTCGTAAAGAATTCATTATATGTATCTTTATTATTTGTTCCCCACCATTTTGAACTTACCCATTCGATATTGTACTGATCTGAAATTCTACGATTTGTTATTTTTAAATCTGAAGTAGTTTCTGTTTTATCAGCAGTAATAACCGCTACTACGTTTGGAGAAAAACCATATCCTGTTAAAGCTGGTACTGTATCTTTTGAAACAAAATTATTCGTTCCTTCATTATAACTACGTGATTTCATAAATAGTTGATTACCATAGAAAGTATTGAATGAATCACGATTATAAATCCCCCACTCTGGGAAGTTAAATGATTGGAATCCTACTTTCCAATTTAATTTTTTATCTGTGTGAGTCTCTAATACCGTTTTATAATCTACTTGATCATAAGATACACTTTCTTTCCAAGCAAAGCTACCTGTGATACTTGCATCGGCATTTGGCCCTTTATCATTTACTCCTACTTTAACACTTCCACCAAGTGTATACCCTACCTCCGAAGTGACCTTTGCTGAAGTCATTGTATTAACTGGGGCAGCTTTATGGAATTGAGCACTATCACCACTTGTTATTTCTGCTTCAGTATGATAGGCTGATGGCCATTTTAAACCTGCGTTATAGTATCCGCTATTAATTGTATATTTAGCATCTATATTACTACCATCAGTGGTAACAATTGCAATCTTTTTATCTGCGTAAGGATCCTCAATAAAAGAAACCTTTATTGAATTTTTGATATTTTGCTTCATGTCATAAGTAGTTTTAAAACTATTATAGACCTTCCCACCATTTTGAAGATTTTCTACAGTTCCTTTAGAATCTGCAAATGCAGATGTTGCTTGTAAACCAAATGATCCAGACATAATAACGGACGCTACCGCAACGCATTTAGCTATTTCTTTTGCTTTTTTCATACAGACAGCCACTCCTTCTTAAACATTTAAAAGATATAAATATATTATTTCTAGTTCACAAAAATAGAGATAGATTCATAGCCATACAATATAGAAATTCATTAACTTTTATGACACTAACTAAAAACACATATTTCACTAATCTTCCTCTCACTATTATTGATAACTATTATCAACATTATTAAAACATAAAATAACGATTTAAACAACAATTTTAAATGCAAATTTAAAATTGTTGTTTAAAAAACTACAAAAAAAATTCTAGAATTCTTCATTTCGAGAATTACTATATTTTCAATTACTTATTACAGCCTATATTCAGATACATTATTTCCTTTCCATTCATAATAATCTAAAATTCCTTCATAAATGGCTTCTGCTGCAATTTGTCTGCCATTTTCCGTAGATAATTTACTGTAATCAATACCATTATCTATAAACGCCAGTTCCGTCAACACAGCTGGCATGTCATTTTCTCTTATAACATGAAGGTCTCCATGTTTAACTCCTCTGTCTCGTGTTTGAAGTGCCTCTACTAAACGTGTTTGAATCTTTTCCGCTAAAACACGACTTTCTTCCACATGAGGATTTGTTTTTTCAGATTTAGAAGATTTATAGTAATATGTTTCTGTCCCTTTTGCATTACCATTAAAAGCATTTGCATGTACGCTTATAAAGATATCACCCCGATTTTTCTTAGCAAATTTAACACGTTCCTGTAAAGAACTTTTTTGATCATGTCCTGGTCTATTATCAGATTGACGAGTTAATAAAACTGTAAATGGTGTATGCTTTTCAAGTAATTGTTGTAGACGTAAAGAAGTGTCTAGTACAATCTTACTTTCAGGTAATCCCTTTGTGGATTTCCCAGGATCTTCGCCACCATGTCCAGGATCAATAATGATTGTTTTGCTTTCTAATGGGTTTTTTGAACGATGTTGCATCATATCTGTTTTTGCAGTAAGTTGAGCAGCTTCAGCACGTGTTATAAATCTATTTGGTTGCCAACCGTCCTCAGTACCATTGGAAATTTTCAAACCGATTAAAATATTGGCATATTTTTCTCCCCAATGCCCTTTTAAATCTTCAAATTTAACCGGCTCATTATGATTTGGTGTGCTTTGTAGTTTATATGCATTTACTAGCATCGTAGCCATAGCAGCGCGAGTTACTTTTCCAGATGGATTGAAGATTCCATTACCCTCACCTTTAACAATACCAGCTTTTTCAGCGGCAGCAATATACGGAGTCGCCCAGTGGTTTTGTGAATCTGTAAATGATGGTTTTGCATTAGAATCAATTTGTAGACCTAAAACTTTTGTCATAATTTTTGTAGCCGAAGCTCTGTCTAATGAGTCATTTGAACCGAAAGTTCCGTCTGGATAGCCATTCAATACCTGTTTATCAACTAAATAATTAACGGATTTGTCCGCCCATGCAGGAACATCTGGGAACTTATGAGTATTTGCAAATGTATTAGATGAGTAGGATAATAGACTTCCAGCAAGAATTCCTGTAGCAATTAATTTGTATTTCAAAATGTAACACCTCTATCAAGTTATTACAATTTGGTAAATATATCATTTATAATTAATCTTTAAATAATACGACCTTGAATAAAGAATAGATTAAGTTCTTCGCATTACTATATAGCAGATAATAAATTTAAAATCGAACTATTACTCCAAAAATAATCCTCGGACATACACTTATAGATAGAGATTATTAAATATAATTACCAACATTGTGTAACCAGTATAGTTACTTATATATATGAGTGTCAATTAAAATAACCTTACACTTTTGTAAGATAATCACCTTAATAGTAAACCAAGTAATTACTAAATAATATAAATAGTTACTACATATAATAAAATAACAATCTTAAATTTTGAACAAAGACTAATTATTTTGATAGAAAAACAACTTAGAACAACCACATTTTTAACAATGCTTTTGAATCCTATTTTACTCTATAATTCTCTGTTATATCCCAACGTGAATGCTCCTATAATATAGTCAATTGCTGCAATGAATACTACAACTTATAATCTTGTATTCCCTCAAAAAACATCTCTAGAAGCCACCTAAAGTAGCCTTTATTAATACACCCACACAATCCATCTTTTCACTCCCTTAAGACATCCTCAAATTTTACAAGGAATGAAAAAAGAAGAGGGATACCTTCCCTCTTCACCAAAAAAATTTAAAAACACCTTAATTTATATCCCCTGCCCTTTACAATCTCACGTCTATTGATAGCCAGTTTAATTCTTTAATTCTATTTTCGTAGATCCATATATTCTGCTAAAGTCTGCTTTTGTTTATATATAGTTCTTAACAGAAAGACTGTATATCCTTCTATTTGTTTGACATCATTAAAATGCTCACAAATATAAATAAATTCTATTCCTACATATAGATAAAAAATCTAAAAATTTATATGATAAGATAAGAAGTGTAGCATATTATTATTGAAGGGTCTTGGTATAATGCTGGGCATTAATGGAAAAAAACAAATGAAGAGTTAATTATTTCATGGCAATTGGCGGACATTACAATTCCATTACGTGATGTGATTGAGGTTACCGAAGATGCTACCTATGCTGGTGTTGAAGAAGTAGATGTAATACGTATTGGAACAGCTTATGGGACAACAGACCGTATTTTAATTAAAACCGTAAAACAAAATTATGCATTATTTACTACAAATAAAGTTGCTATTTTAAATGCCATTCACGCTTAAAATATAGGAGTCTTCTTGGCTAAAAGGATAAAAATAAGCACATCTTGTTATAAAAACAGATGTGCTTATTTTTTAATTTCTATGCATTTTTACGTTTTAAGAAAATCACTCCACCAACTATTAACAGTAATGCTCCTGCAGCTATAGAGATCCAACTTGTAAGATTAGTACCTGTTTGCGGTAACCAGCCAATTTTAGATTGAATTTCTTTCTCAGATTGTGGTTGTTCTTTTACTTGCTCGTTAGGTTGCTCTGATGTTGGAGTATTTTTATCTGAATTTGGCTGTTCTGGTTTAGCTTGTTCCGGCTTTACCTCTTTAAATTTCACTGTTTGTCCCTTATCTTCAATTTCAGCGTGAATAGCTACTAATATATTATCTTGATACAGTTCTTCAAATACTACTACTTCTTTACCTTGTAATGCAGAAGCATTAAATGTGAAATCTAGTTTGATAGAACCATTCTTCTCTTTAGCAGTAAACTTTGATTCTACTGTTACTTCTTTACCATCAACTAATAATGGCTTGTTTGTTGCTTTATCCATTAGTTTACCTTTTACAACATACTCTTTACCTACAATTAAGTCTTTGTATTCCACTTTATCTTGGATTGTTACTGATTTAGAAGCGTCTAACTCTTTAGAACCATCAGCTTTGTTTGTAGCTGTCGTTTTTACTGATGGCTTAACGAACTTAACTGTTTGACCTTTATCATTGATATCAGCATGTGTCGTAACAACCTTTCCTTCTTTTAATAACTCTTCGAATACTACTACTTCTTTTTCTTCTAAACCAGTTGCATCAAAATTGAAATCTAGTGTAATAGAACCATTTGCTTCTTTTGGTGTAAACTTCGTTTCAGCTGTTACCTCTTTACCATTTACAACTAATGGTTTATTAGTCTCTTTATCCATTAATTTCCCTTTTAAAGTGTACTCTTTACCTACTTGTAGATCTTTGTATTCCACTTTATCTTGGATTGTTACAGACTTAGACGTGTGCATTTCTTTTGTACCATCTGTTTTATCAGTAGCTGTTGTTTTTATTGAAGGAATCTTTTCATCTTTGACAATGTGTTTAATGATTTGACCGTTCTCTTTAATTTCAAAAGAGAACGTTTCTTCATTTAATACATAGCCTGTTGGTGCAATAGTTTCTTTATATGTGTATTTTCCAAATGGTAATTTTTCGAATTTAGCGATTCCTTTATCGTCTGTTTTTCCTTTTACTACTTCTTTTCCTGCTTCGTTATAAATCGTAAATTCTGCATTTGGAAGCTTGTTATTTCCATCAGCCACATCTACCTTTGTAATTTCTAGATCACCTTTGATAAGATGATTAACTGCCAATAACTCAATAATCTTTCCATGTTCCTTTATTTCGAACATAATTGGTTCTTTAACAAGAACGTAACCATTTGGAGAAGCCTTTTCTTCAAATGAATATTTACCATACGCTAAATCTTTGACGTTAATCTCACCATTTTTATCTGTCTTATATTCCCCAACTACTTTTCCACTTGCATCTTTTAGCTCGAATGCTGCACCTTCTAATTTTTTACTAATATCTTCATTATCTACTTTTAGTAATTTTACACTACCTTTCACTTCGGTATTTTCCACTGTAAAAGTAAGTGTTTTATTGTGCTCTTTAATTTCAAAAGGATACTTTGTTTTATTTCCAATATATCCATTAGGTGTTTTTGTCTCTAAGAAATAATATTTACCATACGTAAGACCTTCAACGTTTGCAATTCCATTTTCTTTTGTTACTACTTTTTTCACTTCTTTTCCATCTTCAGTGAAGACTGTGAATTCAACGTTTGGTAAAATCTTTCCTGAATCACTAAGCTTTTTAATTTCGATGTTACCTTTTACTTTGTTATTTACTATTTGGACAGCTCCTGTTTCTCCTGTCTTAACTTCAATAGTTTGTGGTTTATCATCTGAAACATAGCCTGTTGGTGCTTTAATTTCTTTTAATTTGTAAGTACCAATTGGTAAGTTGTTTAATTCTGCCATACCATCAGCACCAGTCGTGATTTTTCCGACTGATTCATTATTTACATTAAAGACCTCAAATACTGCACCAGCTAAAACTTCTCCATTTTCTCCAACCTTTTTAATTTTTAAAGAACCAGCTGCTTCCCAATTTACTGCAAGATCACTACTAAGCTTTTCTTCATTTCTCTCTAATAGTACTGTAGCATTCTGAACAGTATCCGTACCACGGTAAGCAATTGCTTGAACTTTAGTTAAATTAGCAGCAACACTTAAATTAAATTCACCCGTTTTTGTATTCTTAGGAATTTGGATACGAAATTTTTCTCCAACTGAAAGCTGATCTTTCACTTCTCCATTTTCACTAACAATTCTAACTCCATTAGGTGCATTTTTCGCTACTACCTTATAAGAACCACCCTTAGCATTTGTTTGTACTGAATATAGATTTGTTTCGAAGAATTCACCCTTTAATTCTGCTTTTTGCTTTTCAGCAGGAATCACATTCATAAAAACATCTTGAGTCTCTTCACTATTATTAGCATTACTAATAATAGCCTTAGCTGCTTTTTCAACATTTTTATTCTCATGTTTTAATTCATTTACATCGAGTTGACCTAATGCATTCCAAACCGCAAGTTGCGTTGCATAATGCGCTTCATTTTTATTAGCTACTCCCAGCTGTTCAGCACTTTTTTGCGGGAAACCATTTAATAAGACTCTATATACTACATTATCTGTTTTCCCCATTTCAGGAAGATCTTCACCATTTGGTGATTTTAATCCAAGGGTTAAGCAATAAGCAATTTGACCACTTGAATTTTTAATCATTTCAGTGCGAATGTACTTACCTAGACTATTACTATAACTCCAGTCCATTGAATATTTCTCATGCGTCATAACCTCTGCACTAGCCCTAGGTAAAAATACATTAAGGAATAATGCCAGTACTGATAATAATGTAAAAACTCTTATAATGACTCTCTTACCCAATTTTGTAACCTCCCTAGAATAAATTAATCCGAGTATATATCGCAATATCTAAAACATTCACGATCGACCCATTTATCATTATAAAACAATAAATTACAAATATTAAATAATTTTAATAAAATAGTCAAAAAATTTACACATTTTATTATTTATCAAGTTTTTTAACGAATTTACTATATACAAATTCTAAAACACGCCTACAATTTAAAAGACAAATATGTATGTTAAATATATAAATAGCAATTCCTTTACTCCAGTTATTAAGCTTTCCCCTATTAAAAATATCCTCTTCATTTTCTTGTTAACCTGAGTAACTTATACACCTCTTCTAATCTATTACACTCCTCCATTTAAATATAAAGGTGACTTCTCGTTCAAAGAATAAAATGAAACTTTAATCCTCCCGATTCCTATCTAACTTCTTTGCTTTCATAGAATTTTTGGGCGGGAGTCTTACTGCCCCCAAAATAGCGGGATACATTATGCAATATTGCATTTGATAATCATTTTCAATGTAACTATAATGATTACAGGATTACTGTTAATCCAATATTCTACATGGAGGTTTTATTATGTTTAAAAAAATTATTGTATCTTCTATGGCGCTTACTATGTTCGGTGGAGCTGCAACTATGCTAGAGGCACCTACTGCTCAAGCAGCTTCTTATAACTCAACGTCATCCTCTTACTTTGATGTCACTCCTGAAGAGGCCGTGGCTTTCTATCAATCTCAAGACTATAAAAAATTAAAAGTATTTTTGGATGACTTTGAAGCAAGAAACCCTTATACTCCAGGTGGAGGCTACGCTCAAGGGAGTGTACGTATGCAAAAATTCAACGATGCTCTTAGAGATGCCAAATTAACAAATGTCTACCAAGAATTTATTAGAATCTCATACTACAATCATTATCCAGAACCAAAATAATAACAACGGATTAAATGTTTATTATTTCTATAACTTAGCCTAATTTTAAATGTATAACCTAAAAATAATTACTAAAACCACTCATATAAGGGTGGTTTTTCTATTTCCCCATATAATTTAGCGGAATGTTACATCATCTTTATTTTAATATGTTTTATAGTAGACATTCTCTAGTTGACACAATCTAGTAGGTTAGCAATGGGAATATCAAAATATATTTATAATTATTTTCTGTTTAATAGCAAAAAACGAACACCCTCTCACAATTAGATAAGGTGCTCGTTTTCATTTTTATCGGTAATTCTCAATTCACTTTAGCTTCTTTCCAATAAGTAAAGATTAAATTAACTTAAAAACAAAGCGTTTTAAATTTAATTCATAGATCTTACTGAAACTTGGAATTGCCCCTTAGAACCATCATCATTTGAAACGTAAATTTTATATGTTCCATTCGGCAATGGAGATAAAGCATTCCGTACATTTGTAACATTAATTTGTTGTTCTCCAGGTTTTATATAACCACCAACAATTAGCTCTGTATTTGGACCTTTTACACTATATCCCATTGTATTTTGACCATTATTTTTCATAGAAAAGCTTAAGTCAGTACTCCCATCATATACGAAAGAAGTTACAGCCTCGCCACTATAATCCATTGTTTGGGTTAATAATAAGTCTGCAGAAACATGTTCAACTACATGAATTGGATCATTCGTTTTGTGTACTTCTTCAGCATAAGTATTATTCCCTAACACACCAAGTGTTAATGCTGAAACTACTCCACAACTAAGCACTAGTTTATTTAACTTCATTTTAAGTTCCCCCTTGATGTTTGTATTCTATTACCATCATACATCCTTTTTTAAGTGCGTTTTTATGTAATAATTCATATCTATAAACCTATATATTTTAACTTTCCGCCTTAATAATTATTGAGAAAGCCACATAGATAAAGCTACAATATTACACTTCATAAAAAACTTATAAATTTTAAAATCTTTTTCTAACAAAGTTTTATACGAGGAAGTACCAAAATACTCAAATAAATAGCATTTCTATTTCAGATAAAATGTACTAATAAAATTTTTCTAAAATTTCACTTTGTAATTTGATATATTCCATGTTAATATAACGAAGGCTACAAAACAGGAGTCACCACACATATCATTTTCACAGAATATTCATACTTAAAGAACCTTATTTTATCAGTAACTCAATCCCAATTTTACCTATACAAAAGTTAGTTTATAATTTCATATGCACATGAATTTAAATAGATTTTTTATCTATTATTTTTTCTATTTTCCTTATCGATTTTAATACGAGTAATATAACAGCACTTTTCAAGTACCCTTCCTTTTTAGATAAAAAGTCTACTAATACTAAACATCTTTGTCCAACTCATACATAATTCTACTTACAAACTATCGGAGATGCAAAACTATGGGAATTTCTACTCTTTTATTAAATACCTTTATTATAATAATTTGTATCCTTAGCTATCACGTACTCTGGCTAGAGTTTAAAGAAAAAATAACATGTAATAATATGTTATTTTCTATCCTTTCCTCCATTGCTATTATTTTTTGTATGACTTTTCCTTTTCATTTACATGTGGGATTTATTTATGATTTACGTTTTATTCCTATTATATTAGTTTTTCTATATGGAAATACAAAAAACATTGTTTTTATAGGAATTTTATATCTTTCTTACCGGTTTTACTTAGGAGGAAATGGCGTTCTTCCATCATTTATTATCTTCACTATTATTTTGGGTATAACAATGCTCTTTCGTTACTTATTACCTATGTATTTTAAAGAAAAAAAGATATTATTAAGCTTACTTCTTATTTTAGTATGTACAGCTTCACTTTCTATTTGCGGTATTGTAACTCAAATAAATACAGGAGGTAAAATAGACTCTACTCTCATAGAATTTTTATTAAATTATATAGTCATTAATATTTTCACAGTATTATTATCAGTTTATTTTATAGAGGAAATGATTGAGAAATATAAAATGAAAGAAAAACTGCAACGGGCTGAAAAATTTTATATAGCTAGCGAACTAGCAGCGTCAATTGCACACGAAATCCACAACCCACTAACCACGGTACATGGATTCACTCAATTATTAAATGAAAAACATGCCTCTAAGCTATGTCAGGAGCAATACTTAGAAATCATGTTAATTGAAATGCAGCAAATACAATCTACTATTAATAACTATTTATCTTTAACCAAACCACAGAACACCCTAAAAGAGAAAATAGATATTAATCACATTTTAAATCAGGTGAAAGATACTATTTCACCACTCGCTCTGTCATACAAAGTTGAAATCAAACAAAATAGTACAGATTCCTTTTATATAAATGGGGACCCCGAAAAATTCAAACTCTGTCTAAACAACATCATCCAAAACGGAATTGAGGCTATGAAAAATGGTGGATTATTACAAATAAATATACAAAAAGTAAAAGAAAATATCATAATTGATATTATTGATTCAGGAATTGGGATGTCATCTCAACAAATAAAACGAATTGCTTTGCCATTCTATTCAACAACAGAAAAAGGAACTGGGCTTGGTACTATGATTGCTTATAGTATTATTAGAGAATTAAACGGAGATATAGAGATAGAGAGTGAATTAGGTAAAGGGACACGTTTTTCTATTAGTATCCCTTGCTAACGTGATAACAATTTTCTATTTAGTTAATTACATAAAAGGATCAGATCTTATCTATTGTTACAGATATACTCTGATCCTTTAGTTTAATTCAATTAAAAACACTTAATATTTATAACTTTTCTTACATCGTGATGAAATACTAGTTCATCGATTTTATCTCATTTACTGATTAGATTTGTTTAATGTAAATATAATATCTCGCGATACTTAATTTGTTATTATCATTAGGGACATTTCCTGCAGTTGTTTTTTCATTAAAGTACAGACCTTGTGCCATTCATTGAAAAAGACAACTCCCTTTTTACTACTTCACTTCCACCGTATAATTCCCTGTTCCACCACCATACTGATACACATGTAAATAATACTTCCCTGGATACGTGTAGTAACTACCTACTAGTTTATTCCCTTGTTGCTGAGCATACGTAACATAATTATTTAAATCTGCTTCAGAATAAAGTACCCAGTTCATTCCGATATTATTTTCATTCGTTACGTTAATTTGAAGGTTTTTAGCATTCTCCACATTAATTTCAAAGAAGTCACTTGTATCGCCATTTCCTAAACTAGCACGTAAAACTTGATTTAACTGCAGTTTGTTTGCTGTTTGGAATGAGTTATTCGGTTCTTTTTCTACACTGTTATCTTCTTTCTTTTGAACAGTTACAGTCGCTGTAGCAGTATTAGTTGCTCCTTTATCGTCTGTTACCGTTAATTTCATCGTATACATTCCTTCTTTGGTATATACGTGAGTTGGATTTTGCTCATTACTTACTGCTCCATCACCAAACTCCCATTTATACGAAGTAATTTTCCCGTCTTCATCTTTTGATCCGTCGCTTTTAAATGAAATTGCTTCATTTACATTTCCACTATACGGACCGTTTATAACTGCAACTGGTGCTTTATTCTCTGCACCTTCTTCTGTATTAATACCGTGGAACACAACATCATATTCAAATTGTCCTGATGCATTCACGCGATAATTTACGAAGTATGCTGTTACTGTTTTATAGCCTGTCCATTCCTTTTCACTTAAACGTTTTAACGTATCATTAACGTTTTGTGTAATTGTTTTCCAATCTTCATATTCTCCTTTTGCTGTAGTTCCTGTATATGTTCCTTGTAGTGTGACTGTATTAAAGAACTGTGATTCATTTTTCTTCACTGATACATTTTTCAATTTTGCTTCCGCTGTTATTTCTGCCGCAATATCTGAAACTGGCTTCGATGCATGATTTGCTAAATAATCGTCTGATACTAATGGCACATTATATTTCTCACGATTATCAACTAGCATTTGCATATAATCTTGATATTCTTTATTTAAATTCGCATCTTTACTTAATGTAGAGCGATATGCATCATATGCTGTTACATCATTCTTCCTAATGAGATCATGTATTTTATCGAACATATCATATCTCTTATTGTACATATACGATTGTAAAGCAAAGGAATAATTATAGAAATCCCACGTTCCATACTTTGCATTTAACGTTCGCTCTGCCGTATAACGCTCTGCTGGATTTGAAGATAATCCTCCTATAATACTCTTTCTCGGTACAACATTATCCGTTCTCGTTGCCCCTGCAAAAAATTCAGCATTTCCTTCTTCAAACCAAGATAATCTTTCATTTTCATATATTTTTCCTTGTCCCCATAACCCTGGTACTTCATATCTACCTTGTAAATAATGCGTGAACTCGTGCCGGAATAATTCTTCTAAACTATAAATACTTTCTTCTGGCGTACGCTCATAAGTAAAGAACGTACCTGTTCCTTCTATATAAAGACCACCGTTATTCGTTTCATAACCGTACAATTGACGATTAAATTGATATTCTGCTGGGCTATTATAAATAACCATCGTTAGTACATCATCAGGATTTCCATTTTCTAAAGGTTGATCACTTTCAACCGTACGATGGAATTGTGCCTTCACTTCTTTTGCCGCCCAATATAAACGTTTTACTTTTTCTTCTGTCACTTTATCTCCAGCTTTTAAAACAATTGCCCCATCATCAAACGTATACGTTTTTGGCAAATATTTTTTCTTTCCATCTTCTCTTATTTGATCTAAATTCACCACTTTACCATTTGCATCTTTTCCGCCATAATTCGTTGCGATTTGCTCAGCAGCTACGAAATATTGCTCCCCTAAATACGGATAAATTTTCATCGCATCTGTTACAACTTGTAACCCTTTCGTTCCTGTACTATGGAATGTACCGAGTCTACCTGTATAATAAATGCCATTATTAATAAGCCAACCGTTTTTTGCTGTAATCGTTCCCATTAATGCAAAACGACTTAGTTCATTAATATAACTATCTATTTTCTGATACCATACTGTATCTTTCGGTGCTTTCCTCGTATCGTACAAATACGATTGAATGTCGTAATCAACACCTTGCATAATATCGTAAATAGCATTTCCAGCTGAAAGATTATCTACTAATGTAGAAAAATTATCATTATATTGTTTGAAAATTTTTGCAGCTGATGTTATCGTTTCCACATCACTCGAAGCGTTTCCTATTAACTTTCCGTATGATGATACCACTCTATTTTGCTCTAATGTACCCAGCTTGAAATTTGAATTGTTAGCTATCGCTTTTAATGCAGGTAAGCATTTATCATGATAACTCCGTTCATTTAATTTACTAAGTTCCGAATTATAAAATCCTAAATAAAATCCTGAACGCAATACCTCCACTAATGTCTCAATCCCTTTTGAATCATCCTTCGTATAGGCTTGTCCTTGCTGCTTCAATTTATCAATAATCGCCTGCATCCTACTATCATTTTGATAGAATGCTAGACTGTCTGTATTAAACTGAAATAGCCCCGTAATTTGCTCCCAATCAATTGTTACAAGTAAATCTACTAACTGCTGATTGCTTAATTGATTTAATTCAGCAATTGTATAAGTTTTCGCTACAGCTAATTGCTTACTTTCTTTTTTCACCTCAGGTGGTCTTTGTGATAAATCGGCAAATTGTAACCTTTTCTCAAAAGACTTGCTTTCGAGCACTTTCGATGAATGAGCTAATTCTTGTACTGGTAGTTGTACACCGACTGGCTCCATTTTGAGCACATTTCGATAAGAAACTTGCTCTCCCTTAGTATCTTCTGCCAAACTGACCCCTTGAAAACTCCCTAACATTAAACTAGCAAAACTTACCCCTACTAACATTTTCTTTGAATAGCCTTTCATGCTCTCCCCTACCTTACATTTTTAGTGTCCCGCTCCATTATTTTACTATTTTCACTTTTTGTCCTGTATTGAGAAAAAATAAGGTAACGTTCACACATGTATCCATTCCATGTAAAATTAACGCTTGACTTTCCGTGCATTTTATATCAAAAAAGATAGATAATAGCAAAATCCCTGCTACATCTATCCTCGTTTTCAACACTATGATTTTAACTTTATAAACGTAACTTCCGGTAATGTTTGCATATGCTGAATAAACTCATTCTTTTCTTCTGATGATATATTTTTCAGTTGCATCCCGACCTTATAAACAGTTTCTGTACCTTGCTGTGAAGCTTCCACCTCATATGAGAGTATTGGGATGCCTTTCACTTGTAGTGTTTCTAATATTTGTTGTACCGCTTCATGTTTATTTACAAACATTTGCACTGTTATATTTTGTGGAAATAAAAATTGCACCTTAAAAATACGACTTACAATTTCTAAACCAATTAAAACGAGAATCGTCGCTCCAATGCCTACTACATACATTCCCGCTCCAATTGCTAATCCTATACCGGCAGTAGCCCATAAACCAGCCGCGGTCGTTAATCCTTTCACCGCCTGCTTTTGAATAATAATTGTGCCTGCACCTAAAAAACCAACTCCACTAACGACTTGTGCTGCAATCCGACTTGGGTCTAGAGACGTATGCTCTTCATACACAATATCTGAAAAGGCATATTTCGAAACAACCATTATTAACGCACTTCCTACCGCTACGAGGAAATGAGTCTTTAATCCAGCTTCTTTCGATCGAATTTCTCTTTCAATACCAATCATTGCTCCTAACAAGCCAGCCACACCGATTCGTATAATAAAATCAAAATCTACACTCACGGGCACTTCCCCCTTTCATTCATTATAGATAGATAAAACAAAAATTATCACAAACATCCATTTATCACCATGAAAGAATACCACTAAAATACACTTAATACTCCGACTGTTTTATGTTAATATTTTAAATATTAACATAAAACAAATAACCCCTGATTTTAAACCTTCACTAATTTTCTAAAAAACCAAAGGTGGATTGCATGAAATTAGGTTGAGAAATTTTAGAAAACGCTTTCATTTTGTTTCATAATTTTTTATAAAAAATACATAAATAAAGGAGCTTACTAACAATGAACGTCTCGTTACTTACACCTACTACTGATTTACAAGAAGAATACTTAGATTTCTATAACGAATGGAAAGATAGCGGTGAAACAATGATCCCGTGGGTTATCTCAAAAAATCCTGCCAACTTCCCAGCTATGGTTCAAGAACTTCTCGATGCGCATAACGGAATAAATATCCCTGAAACTTGGGTACCAGACTCTACATATTGGCTTGTTACAGATGAAAATAAAATTGTGGGAGCTGTTAATATACGTCATAGTTTAACCGAACATTTATTTAACGCTGGCGGTCATATTGGTTATGGCATTCGCCCTTCTGAAAGAAGAAAAGGTTATGCTACGAAGTTACTAGCATTATCATTAGAAAAAACGAAGGAATTAGACATCACGAAAGTACTTGTCGTTTGCGACGCAGTGAATACCGCTTCTGAAAAAACGATTTTACATAACGGCGGGCTTCGTGATGATGATTTCACTGAGGAAGATGGGAATGTAGTAAGAAGATATTGGATTGAGCTATGAATGATCACAAATAAGCGAGAAAGTGATTATACACTTTCTCGCTTATTTTACACTGCTTCTATTTCAAACTGCACTGTAATACCACTTGGATCTACCACCACAAACCCATTTGTAGTTTCATTTATTTCATGTTGTTTTTCTATTAATCTTTCTTTTACTTCATCTAACGCTTCTTTATACGGTAGTACAATCGTATACACCTTTAGCCCAGTTGCATGTACTGGTGGGTGTGGATTGTTTACTCCGTTCCACGTATTTGCACCAATATGGTGATGATATCCCCCTGCTGAAATAAATAAGCAATCCTCTTCACGCTGTTGTACTTCAAAACCTACTGTTTCCACATAAAATTCATGTGATTTCTCTACATCAGCTATTCGTAAATGTACGTGCCCAACGACAGTATTAGCAGGCAAACCATCAAACTCATAATCAACGAGTGTTGCCAATTCTTTTAAATTAAGTGGTGTACTTCCTCCTGGCCCTTCTCCCCATTGATCACGCGGACGGTCTGCATAAATTTCAATACCATTCCCCTCTAAATCTTGCAAATAAAAAGCTTCGCTATATGTATGATCACTTGCACTATTAAACCTTGAAATTGGTAAAATTTCATTTGAATATGTATAACGCCCTTCTTGCTCATCCGGGCTGTCAATTACATTCTTATTACGAAGAACCCCAAATAGCGCAGAAGCAAAAGCTTCACGAGTCGGAACTAAAAAGGCTACATGATATATACCAGTCGTACGCGGTTCTTGCAGTACCCCGTCCTCTAACCTTTCAAGAACAAGTAACGCGTTCTTTCCACCTTTTCCAGATAAATATGCTTTATTCCCCTCTTGCTTAATTACCTCTAATCCTACAACATTCTCATAAAAAGCAATTTGACGCTCTAAATCTTTCACTTTAAATTCAACATGACCAATACGTGTTTTCGGATGAATTTTTACCATGAATAACTTCATCTCCTTATCCCTATATTTTCCCATTACATATAACCGTTACTATGAAGGATACAACTAAAATCATCCTATGTAAATAAGAAAAGTCAGAATTCACATACATTTTTATTTTCATAATAAAAAGCCATCTTTTCTAACTTTTAGAAAAGATGGCTTTTTAACTCTTATCTCATTTTATGTACTTCAGCAACTAGTTTTCCACCCTGAATGCCCATATAAAGCTTCACAGGTGCATCATTCGTATTTTCAAATACTAAATCTAAGTATGGATATGCAATTGTAGCATCTCTTCCTTGTGGAACATAACCTACCGTTTTAGAATGTGTAGTTCTCTCCACCATTTTCAGACCAGCTTGATCTGCTGCATTGTATAAAGTTGAAGATGTTTGACAAACACCACCGCCATATCCATCTACTAATTTACCATCAACTATTTCTTTCCCTAATTGATATCCTTTATCTGGTGTTGTATCACCGATTAATGAATTAAAAGAGAAACGGTCTCCTTTTGCTAACACAACTCCATTTATGCTCGCTGCTGACAAACGAATATTCTCAATACGGCCACCTGTTGAACCACCTAAGTTCGTTTCATATCTACCAATTACCGTACCATTTCCTTGCGCATCACTTAATGTTGCGACTGGTTTTTTCTCCACGATCGGCAACTGATACGTAGCATCCCACATACCAACATTTAACAATTTATCTACTAATTCTTTTTCCATTAATTCATAAGAAGGTTTTCCTTCTTGCCAACTTCCATCAGGTGCTATACGTGAAGGAACCATTTTTTTGTCGACGCTTTTTCCAACCTCACCAACAACCTTTGTTACAGACTTTTTAAATTTCGCTTCATCTTCAAAATAGCCTAAACTAGATAAATCTAATTTTTTCACTTCAGTACCAGTTCGACCATCAACTAAACTAATAGTATCCTGCACTTCTGCTTTAGCCTCTACAGTATGCCCACCAATATCACTTACCAATGCAACATCACTTACTTTTGCACCACAGCCACTCATTATAGCTACACATAACACCCCAACCAATATACCCTTTACTTTACGGAACAATATACTCTCTCCCTTTCCCCAACATCACTATTATGTATTTATTTCATTTTTATGTATGTTTTGTTACAATCATTTTACAATATGTTTATAAAATGTTACAAGTTATTTTTCACTCTATATAAATTACTCTTTTCTTTTATAAATGTCTATACATATTTACATAAAAGTTTGAGTTTGATAGAATTGTAACTTTTATGTAAACTTTCTCTTTTATCCAGTATATACCATTAAGCAAAAGAAATACAAATCAAAAACCCTCAAGCTATTTTTTATAAAGTGAAACTGTAATCAGTGGGGGTTTTACGGGCATCCCGATCTTCTTTATTTCCGCTGAATTTTGAAATGGGGGTCTTACTGCCCAGCAAATAGCGAGATAAAGAGAAATCCCGTCAACATAAATAGGTATTTGCCGTGCCACCACTCCGCTTTTGCACATACATTATGGTGAATTCAACCTATTTTAAAGAAATGGAGGATGTTATTATGTATCCCTACAATCCATATGATCCATATGATCCATATAATCAATATGCGTACCAACAACCACAGTATGACTTACAAACACAATATCAATCTTATATAGATCAAGCAGAGCACACGAATCCATATGACCAAAATAGACAATTCCAACTTCCAATCTCTTTTCCTGGCACTGGAAATCGTCAATTAGAAAGACGCGTAAATGAGCTTGAACAAAGAGTTCGTCAACTAGAAAATACAGTTGAGCGCCATACACGTAGACTAAACCGCTTAAACCAACGTTTACGCACAGTAGAAAACAGACTAAACATTCCATTCGCAGCATTAGAAGACGGATTTTAATCGAGAAAATAAAGATTATATAAAGGAAGGGGCTTCCCCTTCCTTATATAAATTGACGAAAGTTTTTTCCATCTCTATACTGATAAGAGTTAATGAAATGAAACAAGGTGATAAATATGGATTTTGAAATAAATTATCTTTCCTTTTATGTTGTACAAGTAGAAGGAAAAGGTGAAGCAGTTGATAAACGCTACAAACATTTTCAAACTTTAGACGCTGAAGAATATGAAGATAGTTCCTTAAAAGAATTTTTGAATGGTGAGTTATTAAAAATATCGAAGCGAAAAGTAGAACGTCATGCAAAAACAGAACAAGCCCCAACAAAAATTGGTCGCTTTATTGTAGAAGAAGGGCACGAACTTGATTCAAACCCTCATTACAACCTTTTTAATCGTATTCGCTTTGCAGAAACAAAAGAAAACTTTAAAGATATGAGCGAACCTCTCGTTTATACATATCTTGACACAAGCGCTGTACGTGGTGGTGTATTTTTAATTGCTCAGGCAAAACTACGCAAATACTTTGATGATCCATTCGTATTCGTAATGAAATGCGACTTTGAACCAAAGGTTGCTTCTATTTCTGATGAATCAACACTGATTCGTAACGTTGAAATGGCCATCACAACAAAGAATATGAAATCTATCCAATATCCGTACATGCCTGAAGAAGGTATGGTTGAAGTAGGCGAACTAAAAATACACCAAGCATCACATGCCCGCTACTTTGAAGACTTCTTAAAATTCGTCGAATACGAACGCTCTATGCCTGAAATTATGAAAACACAAGTAATGGACATGGTATACGACCAAATTGAAGATGTATTTGAAGAAGGTACGGAAGAACGCGAACAATTCGACCAAGCGATGGAAGTATGGGCTGCCAGTCCGAAACGCGAAATTATGGAACAATTTTCAACCGAAGAAGTAATGGAAGCAACTGCTCAAATCGTCGAGCATGCTCCTGAAGTCGAATTAAAACTAAAAGCAGATCATATCTCTGTGAAGGCCCTGCTTGCTGATTTCGGGGATCAAATACATATTGCGAAGGTAAATGATCGATATGTACTTATGATTGAAGCAGACACACTTACATTTGAAAAAGGCTTCTCTCCTATTGAGTTTCTGAAGCCAGATGAGCTGCAAGATGTGATTGAGCGGATTGAGAATAAGCAGCAGTATTCGTTTGATCCGAGCGGTATTGAATAAAATGAAACTTTAATCAGTGGGGTTTTGTTCATCCCCCACTAATTATTAACCCTCACCAATCGGGCTTTTACGGGATAAATACTTCCATATAACTGTTGTTACTGGGCGCTTATAATAAGCGCTCTTTTGTTTATATTAAAAACCGATTCTACTAAGAATCGATTTTTCTGCTTTATAATAAAACATGTTTATTTTCAAATTTTTTTGATGCAAGATGACATTTGTTGCAGAATCAAATACATCCCTTCCTTGTTATACAAGCTTATTTCCATTAGAAATATCTGCTTCAATATTTCTAGTTGACCAAGACCTTCTATAAGTTGTTAAGATGCAAATTTCACTTTACTACCTCAAATTTATTGTACTCGTAAAAAGATAATTGAAAACGATATTCCGGATGTTCTCTCACCCAATCGTAGGCTTCTTCTAAAATTTCCATTTTGTTTTGCAAGTCATTAAGTTCACTACATTCGTCCCTTTTCTGTTTGCACAGAGGGCAGAATCCATTCACTATTTCCGCACTCGTCGCCCTAATAGTTTTACTTTCTAAATCAACTACTAGACGAAGAATAACAGAATGCTCTTCTTTTGTAGTCACCTTCATTTCAGCAATCCGATCCTCATTCCAAAAGACACCGTTTAATTCCATCTTTACTGTGACATCTTTAATATCCAAGTCTACCACTATCACACCTCCCTTGTACAAAACTCAATCTTACTCTTCTATTTTAAACTTTAATACACCACAACTTAAAGAGATATTAAGTTTTTTCCAGTTCTTCTTTACTATGAAAGAAAGTGTAGTTAATGCTAATTGTGTGGTAAATATTATCCCAAAAACTAAAACAGTTAAAATGTTAAAGATTGTTTCCATTAAACTACACTCTTTTCTTTATATATATTTTTATTTTATTAATACGGTTTAAAACTCTTATTACGTCTTAACAATCCCAAAGCAATTATAATGCACAATCACAACAACAAGTTGATGCCTATTTAATATCAATACGCTGTTATTACATGTATGTAGTTAGAGGGGGAGGAGAAATTCATTTAACCTCTGTATTCTCCTCCATCTCAGCCAAATACCTAATCTGCCGTTCCGCTTTTCTCACTGCTGTACGAAAATGTTTTTTCAGGAGTTCTACTGTATTTTCACTTATATAATATCTTTCCGTTATACTTTCCCACGTGTCACCACTTTCAAATGTACTCCATTCAAAAGGGCGTTCTGTATTTTTCTTTAGTTCTTTAAACACCCATTTTCGCATCTTTTTTTTCGCTTTTTCTGTTAGTTTTCCGTTTTTTACAAGTTCAAGTTCACCATGTCTTTTGTATCGCTTATTGATATCTCTCTCGCTATATACTTTAAGAAGTATATTTGCTGTATTTTCAGCATCTGCTAAAGCACGGTGCTGTTTTCCTTCCCACGTTAAAGCGAGCTGTTCTACCGCAAATTGTAAACTTGGCGTATGTTCAAACAATTCCTCATATGCTTGGAAAACAAATTTTTGCAAATCAATTCTATTTTCTTTTTCTATACTTGGGCATTCAACACCATATAATGTACAATCATGAGATAGAAAGCGATAATCTTCTTTTCCCCATGAAACAAATATAGAACCTTCGCCGATGAACTGAATAAATTTCTCTATAATTTGAGGGAATTTTTCTACACCCATTAAATCTTTTTTCGTAATACCGGTTAATTTTGTTGTATGACGAGTTAATCGTGCACTTGGTTTTACTAACTCCGAAAATTCTTCAATTATCTTCATTGTACCTATTTCTATTTTTACAGCTCCGATATCAACTATTTCTGATGGATCTTCTGATTTATACGGTCTGAAATTCCTTTCAATATCAAACACAATGAAATGTGTAGCGTTTTTCAATTTATTTACCTCTTTCTAAATTCCTTTTCACACAAACACTTTATTTTCAGTATTTATTTATTCATGTACTTTATACAAAAATACTCCGAATAAATAAATGAAAATTCAGTCTTGTTATGATATGTAAGTAGGAGGACATCTATAAAAATGCAAAAAAAAAAGAAGGGCGAGCCCTTCTTTTTTCAAAAATTACTTCTTGTTTACGTTAGTAGCTTGAGGTCCACGGTTACCTTGTTCTACTTCGAAAGTAACTTCTTGACCTTCTTCTAAAGTTTTGAAGCCTTCGCCTTGGATAGCTGAGAAATGAACGAATACGTCTTCTCCGCCTTCAACTTCGATGAAACCGAAACCTTTTTCTGAGTTAAACCATTTTACTTTACCGTTTTGCATGAAAAAAATCCTCCTACAATGTACCTATATGTACATATTCATTTTCAACCACCTTACAATAATAAGCCAGATATTAAAAAACTGCAACCCCTGAGGAGATTTAACATTGCTATCCTCCTCGGAAGTTACAGCTCATTTAAATCTCTATATTATTAAAAGTAAAATGGTTTAAATATACTATATCATATCAATATAATAAAAGTAAAGTTTTTTTCTTAAATTATTTTTTGTTCCCACTGCATTGCTTTTAATTCACCTGATCCGGCTACTACATAACCATCTTTTTGATTAACAATGCGCCATCCGTGCCCTTTAACTGAATCACATACTGTAACAATACCTTCTTCAAGAAGCACACGGCACACACTACTAATCCCCGCCTTATTTTGCGTTGAAGTTGTATATAAAACATGTTGATCTACACTTAAGTCTAAATAACTACTTGCTTTCTGCTCACTTTGACATGTATGCCAATATATTTTTTCACTTGCAATACTTTCATCTATTTTACAATAAGAAATATTTCCGCTAACTCCCTTGCACGATCCACTTGCCGCTACTAAATAAGAATTGTGTAAAGTCAACGCGGAGATCATTTGATTCATCGCAATTTTAATCCTCTTTAATTTACGTGTCTTCAAATCAAAGAGCCAAACACCACCATATTTAGCATGTATTTTCGTACCAATAAATAAGTAATGTTTATATAAAAATAATGATCGAATAGACGGTGCCGCACTGCCATACTCAAGAAACGGATGAATAGTTTCCCATGTCAAACCGAAATTATTAGAAAGATACAGCGTTTTTTCTCCATGAGCAACAACAGTTCCTTGTACATTGCTACATACATTCCAACTCGTTGCTTTTGTTGGAAAACGCTGAATTGTCCAGTTCTCTCCACCATTCATACTGCGAATAAAAATCCCTTCGTCACCTACACCATAAACTACATTATCTTCGCTATGTAAATCCCTAATTCGTTTTTGAAAACCATTTAAAATTCGTTTCCATTCTCCGTCTTGTTCAACAAATAAGCCATTATATGTAGTAGCTAACAACAGTTTTCCATCTCTTAACTTTGTAATAGCAGTTGCACTTAACATTGTCTCCACGTTGACACTCCCATTCTTAGAACTTCTCAGCAAATGCAATTGCAAAATTACTGCATTTTTCAACATCCTCTTCATCTTCTGGAGCTAATTCAATTTTCAGCCCTTCTTGTACAAGCTCTGCACCGCGTTCCACAAGACGTTCTTCAAATATCGTTACCGCTTCACAAAACAGTTCATACGCTGTATCACCCGATCCGAATACCGCTACCTTTTTCCCAGCTAAATCTATATTTTCTAAGTCATCATGAAAATCTTCCGCTTCAAATGGTAATTCACCATCGCCCCACGTATAAGATCCTAAAATGATTCCATCATAAGCTAATAATTCTTCAGCGTCCATGCCTTCCATTTCTTGCAATACTACTTCATGATCAAAAGCATCTAAACTAACTTTAATTAAATCAGCAATACTCTCTGTATTTCCTGACATACTTGCATAAGCTATTAAAATTTTTGCCACTTTGGCATCCCCCTCTAACAATAAATGATTCTCATTCTCATTATATTAATAATGAGAATCAATTTCAATTGATTTTTTCTACTTTTATTTACATTTCACATTACTTATTTCAAATAAGGTAAAACTTTAATCAGTGAGGGTATTCATCCCCCACCTAACTTCTTTGTTTCCGCTGAATTTTGAGGCGGGGGGCTTACTGCCCGGCAAATAGCGGGATAAAGTGAAAGTTTAATGAGTCCTCACCAATCAGGCTTTTTCAGACAACCCACAAAGAGCGGAATAAATAAAAAAGCACAGATGACTATACAATCATCTGTGCTTTTTTATTATTTTTTAAAAATACCAAAAGGCTTTCCTACTGGTAAAACAACTTTTCCGAAGTGTGTATTTAACACTGCTGCTGCTGAACCGTAGAAAGATAATAATGAAATAAGAAGTTCAGAATATGCTGCTAAATTATGCATTGCATGCGGCATAACACCTAAAGTACTTAATGAAAGACCGATAAATAAGAAATCAATAAGGACGAAAATCATAAATAATACTTTATGTGTTTCCATTGCACCAATTGTCATAAAGATTGTGAAAATCAAATATCCGATAAAGGCTACACCAAGCTGTTTTGAATCTGCAGCTTGTGCTAATTTTTCGCCAAATACTCCAAGTTGAATTAACCAAGTCATTCCAACACCTAGCCAAAATAGACCGTACGCACCGAATGCTGTTGTACCGAATGTATTGTTATGCTTTGCATCATGAATGCAAGCAAAGATTTGTGCAAATCCTCCTAAAAAGATTGCCCACGGTAATACAAGTGAAACGCCATCTGTTAAGCCTAACTTTTGAGATGATGCTACAAGTGTTACCATCGCTAATCCAAATAGACCAATTCCAGATGGATCCGCTGTTGTCATTTTCACATGATGTGTAGTAGTTTGATTGCTCATATAAACCTCCTGATTATAAACATACTCGAATACAATACTTAAATCAGAAGACTATGTCAATGGTTTTTTTTGTATGTTGTCAGACGTTATATTTTATAATGATTAAATATATTTCTGACCACTTCATAAGGTTTTATATTCACTTTTTCCAACTCGTTTATCGGTAGCCATAACGGAATATAATTTCCCCTACCTTCCAGCTGAAATTCCTCAGCTGTTCCGCTTCCGAACACTCCGCCTGTAATATAGGCAGCATAATAATATTCATTTCCTTTATATTTTACCTTTGCAATAAGGTGCTCCACTTGTATATGTACCCCTAATTCTTCGTATACCTCTCTTTTCGTTGCCTCTTCAGGCGTTTCACCTTCCTCAATCCCTCCGCCAGGAAAAACATAATATCTTTTCTCTTCTCGAATACGTTTTATAAGAGCGATTTTTCCTTCCTGTACAATGATAGCGGCTCCGCGATTTCTTATCATTTTATTACCTCAATACGAATCGCAACTGTTCCCCACTCTTTTTCTTGTTCTTTCGTATATATTTTGTATGTACTTTCTAACATTTCCTCTAAACTATCATTTTCACAATCCAATAATTTTTTATCGATTTGTTTATATATAGCTTTAAAGCTCTCGTATCGCTTTATTTCCGTTACTTTTACCGTCATCATTTCTGTTGTCGTAAGATTCGTAAATACGATTTCATCGTCTTTGTTTATTAGTTGACGTTTTTTATCGTATAGGCGTACTTCATATACTTTTTTCCCTGATTGAATTGACTGAAACGGTTTATTATATAAACCCATTTCGTATCGCATACATCCCACTCCCTTTTGTTCATTTCACCTATTAATACAGTTCACATTACTACATCTTGCATATAATATTCCATACGTATCGCTTAATTGAGAAAGGAGGCTGAAGAAGCATGTTATATTTAAATCAAAAACCTGAATATAATAAATATGATATTGGTGATTATACTTATAGTAAAGTAGGGCCAACCATTTTTTCTTGGAACGATGAAACAAAATTGAAAATAGGTAAGTTTTGTTCATTAGCAGAAGAAGTCGTTTTCATACTTGGCGGTGAACATCGCGCAGACTGGATAACGACTTATCCATTTAATGCACTTTTTGATGAAGGAGCACATATTACTGGTCACCCTTCTTCAAAAGGTGATATCGTAGTTGGCAATGATGTATGGATTGGTTATCAATCCTGCATTTTATCTGGTGTTACAATTGGTAACGGTGCCATTATTGGTGCAAAAAGTGTTGTTACAAAAGACGTCCCTCCATATGCAATTGTGGCTGGTAATCCAGCAAAATTTATTCGATATCGTTTCCCGCAAGAAACAATTGACAAACTAGAGAATCTTGCATGGTGGGACTGGGACATTTCTGTTATAAAAGGAGCTATTCCATTACTACTTTCCGACAAAATCGACGAATTTTTCACCTCGCCCGAAAAAGAATCTACATGATTAATGAAGAAAGAGCATCCTTCTCTTACAGGATGCTCTTTCTTCATTTATTTTTTCTTTATTTGCAAATGATCACACAGAGAACATTGAAAAGGAATTTTCCCTAAGCAATTAAGATTCGTTTCGCAAATTTGTTCAATCGTTGGAACAAATGGAATGACAACTATGTTACTTTCTACTATTTGTGTAACAGGTGGCAATACTGTGCCTACTTGATGTTCAAAACGAATACTCGCTTGATTTATATAATTTCCTGAACCATTTGGCGCGCTCTGTACTGCTACTTGGAACGAAACTGTCCTTGCTTCACCAGGATTTAAACTTCCGATAAGAAACCCTACTGCCGGGCTTACATTCGGCACTGGCGTATTATCAACCGTTACACTTCCAGGAACAAATCGAACACTACTATCTAACATATCTTGAAAACGAATATTTTGCATTACAGTATCACCCGTATTTGTGATGACTGTCGTAAACGTAATGACATCTCCAATTGTTGCTACCTGTAAATCTGCCGTTTTTACGACTGTCGTTGAGACATTTTGAGGAATAAACGGGATAACAACTGTATTACTATCACCTTCAACTACTACTGGCGGCTCATTCGGATTTACAGTTGCAAGCCCATTCGCTGTAGCAGTATTTGTAACTAAATTATTTACTTGCCCTCCTATTATTACAACTTGGAAATTAATAATTGCTGCATCATTTGGCTGAAAATCACCTAACGGAATACCAGTATTCGGATTAGCAAATGGAAGAGGTACATCATTTACCGTTACCGTACCATTTATAAATAGCGTATTCGGATCAATGATATCTGTTAACACAATATTGGTCACAGGAACTGTACTATCATTTATAACAGCGATTCCGTAAGTGACAACATCCCCTATCATTGCTACTTCAAAGTTTGCTCCTTTTGCAACAAATAAGATTGCAGTATTTACCGTCACTATAACTGTATTGCTTGTATCCATCACTGTAACTGGCGGCTCCCCTGGTACTAAAATATATTCTGCTAACGCCCCAGCAACGTTCACTACTGTACCACCATCCGGAAAACTTGTAATCGTAGCTTCATATGTTACAAGTGCCGTCTCACCAACTGGTATATCAGGTATCGTAAATCCAATCTGCGGATTTACCCCCGGTTGCGGAACCCCATTTATCGTTACACTATTTGGAACGAAATCAGCTTCCTGAGATAGCACATCGATAAATTGAACATTCATTGCATCAGCAGTACCAGTATTTAATATACGAACAGTATACGTTACCGTTTCTCCTACACCAACAACTGAATGGTCTACTTCTTTTAGCATATCTAAGCTGCCTCTATTTACCGGCGTAACCGTCGTATTACTTGAATTTGTAATTGTAGACGGAGGTTCTCCTGGAATCAATTCGAAATCACCCGTTACTCTTGCTGTATTCATAATGCTACTAGAAGGCGGAACTGCGATTACATTTACTTCAAATGTAATTAATACACTATCCCCTACTGCAAGATCAGGCAATGCAAAGCCTACAAATGGATCTAAACCTACTTGCGGAATCCCATTTATTTGTACACTTCCAGGAACGAATTCTAAACTAGGTGATGGAACATCGATAAACTGAACATTCGTTGCTGTTACCGTTCCCGTATTTGTAACTTGCACACTATACGTTAACGTATCTCCTAATCGTGTCGCTTCTTTATTTACAGATTTTATAACGCTGAATCGTCCTCTATTCACTCTAGTTATCGTCGTATTACTCGGCTCTGTTACTACAACTGGTGGTTCTCCTGGCACTAAAGTAAAGCTTCCTGTTATATTTGCAACGTTCGTAATTGTTCCTGATGACGGGATGTTTGTAACTGTCGCTTGAAACGTCACTATAACTGTTTCACCAACTGGGATATCTCCAACTCCAAATCCAGTAATCGGATTTAAGTTTGGTTGCGGGGCTCCATTTATCGTTACACTATTTGGTACAAATGACGCTCCTGCTGAAATGGTATCAATAAACTGAACATCATTAGCTGTTACTGTTCCTGTATTCGTTATTTGCACTGTATACGTCAATACATCTCCAACTAGAGTAGCGGCTCTATTTACTTGTTTAATAACATTAAAGCGTCCTCTATTTACAGTTGTGAGTGTTGTATTACTTGGCTGATTTACTATAACTGGTGGTTCTCCTGGTACTAATACAAAACTTCCAGTTACATTTGCAGTATTAGCAATTGTTCCGTTTGACGGAACACTAACAACAGTTACTTGGAATGTGACTTCTACACTTTCACCTGGATTTATATCTGAAAGCGGGAATCCATTATTCGGATTGAATCCAGGTTGTAACACACCGTCTATCGTTACACTGTTCGGCACGAATGCTATAGAAGAAGGTAGTACATCACTATATTGAACATTCGTTGCTGGCACTGTCCCTGTATTTTGAACTACTGTTGTATATGTGATTGTATCACCTACTGCAACAACCGGCTGACTTACTGATTTTAAAACATTCAAACCAGGCTCATTGATTTCTGTTAATGTCGTATTACTTGTCGTCGTCTCCGTAATCGGTGGTTCTGTTTCACTTACAGCAAATGTAGCTGTAACGTCTACAAAGTTAACAATCGTACCACCTTCTGGTATGCTTGTAACCACTTCCTGATATGTGACAACTACAAAATCATCTACAGGTATATTTGGAACTGTAAAACCAATGAAAGGATCTAACCCTGGTGCCGGTACCCCGTTTACGCTCACACTTCCTGGTACAAATGCTACACCAGCAGAAGTCGTATCGATAAATTGAACATTCGTCGCTGGCACTGTTCCGAAATTAAATATCAATACATCATACGTTAATATTTCTCCTACAGTGGCTACTTCTTTATCTACTAGTTTTAACGGAAAAATAGACGCTATATTAATTGTCGTAACGACTAAATTCGTTAATATCGTTTCTGTAATCGGTGGTTCCTGCGGATTTGGTTGTGAAGTAAATGTAACATCTGCATCATTTAAGATGACTTCATTATCTGGAATTTCCGTAATGGTCACTTGGAACGTGACCTCAATACTTCCACCAGCGATTAATAATGGCGTAACTGTAAATCCTATTTCTGGATTTACACCAATTTGCTGCACTCCACCTATCGTTACACTACCTTCTACAAACGTTGTTCCTTCTGGTATGACATCTTGGAAGAACACATCTGTAACTGGTATAATTCCTACGTTTGAAATGAGCACGGTATACATTAATACATCTCCAACCGCTCCAGTTGCAACGTCAACTGTTTTTGTTGCTGTTACTTCACCAGGAGGAGGTAATGGTATTGTAACTACCGTTGTATTACTTGAGTTCGTTGTTGTTACAGGTGGCTGTAAAGGATTTAATAAGAAAGTGGCTGTAGCAGATGCTGTATTTAATACTGCTCCACGTGTAGACGGTGCAACTACCGTAACTTGGAACGTTACTGTCACTGATGTTCCAGCTGCAATATTAGGAAGCGGAAAACCAACATTTGGGTCAAATCCTGGTTGTGTCGTTCCATTTATCGTTACACTATTTGCTACAAATGTTGTTTCTAAAGCAATTGGATCAAGGAAAGAGACATTCGTTGCTGTTACTGTACCGTTATTTCGAATGACAACAGAATACGTGTAAATTTCTCCAAGTGCTGCTTGTTGTACAGAAGAAGATTTTTGTATATTTAACTGTGCTGTGTTTACTTGCGTCACTACAAAATTACTATTTGTAACAGTCGTTATTGGAGGGTTTGCTGGATTTATAAGAAAACTGGCAGTAACGTTCGATTGGTTTCTAACATTTCCACCGCTCGGAACACTCGTCACTGTAACTTGAAACGTAATCGTAGCCGTTTGCCCGACCGGAATATTTGGTACTGGGAAACCTGCCATAGGATTCGCGCCTTGCTGAACGACTCCATTTATCGTCACACTATTTGCTACAAACGCAGTACCGGACGGAATTGGATCTTGAAAAATAATATTCGTTGCAGGAACAGTTCCTGTATTTTGAATAAGAATCGTATACGTTAACGTATCCCCTACTCCTGCTTGTGGTGTATTTACACTCTTCATTATATTAAGTGATCCTACATTCACTCGCGTCACAACAATATTACTAATCGTTACAATTGTAATTGGTGGCTGGAGAGGACTTACTTGGAAATCAGCAGTTACATTCGCATTATTCGGAAGAACTCTATTTGGTGGTACACTCGTGATTGTTACTTGGAAAGTAACTGTTACCATCCCTCCTACTGGAATATTAGCAAGTGGAAATCCAGTTGTCGGGTTCAAACCTGGTTGAGGTGTCCCATTTATTGTTACACTATTCGCTACAAAAGTAGTTCCAACTGGAATCGGATCAAGGAATGATACATTTGTCGCTACTACTGTTCCACTATTTTGTATACGAACTGTATACGTTAACGTATCTCCTACACCGGCTTCAGTAGCACTTACACTTTTCATTACATTTAACCCTGAAGAATTCACGACTGTCATAACAGTATTACTTGGTTCTGTTACAGTAATCGGTGGCTCTGTTGGATTTACAAGGAAATCTCCAGTTACATTCGCATTATTTACAACATTGTTTCCTTGAGGAATTTCATCAATTAACACTTCAAATGAAACAATTACATTCGCGCCAGTAGGCAAATCATTTAACGGGAATCCAAGTTCTGGATCTGCACCTTCTTGTAAAATACCATTAACCAATACACTGTTTTCAATAAATAATGTCCCTTGTGGAATTAAATCTTGGAAAAATACATTCGTAGCTGGCACACTACCTGCATTTATGATTTCAATTGTATATACTAAAACATCTCCTACAGTTGCAACATCTGTATTCACTGATTTCACAACTTCAAAGTTACCTGATTGTACAGTTGTATTCACAATGTTACTCGGAACATTGATTGTTACGGGTGGTTCACTCGGATTCACTTGAAAACTTGCTGTTACATTTGCTTGATTTAAAATATCTTCATTTTCTGGATTCTGTACAATTACTACGTCAAATGTGACTACAACCGTTTGAGCCGCAGGGATATTAGGAAGAGAAAATCCTGTATTCGGATTCAATCCACTTTGCTGTACTCCATTAATTGTTACAGAATTTGCAACAAATGAAACAGCAGAAGAAATAGCGTCTTGGAAAAATACATTTGTTAACGAAACGTTTCCTGTATTTTGGACGGCAATTGTGTATGTTAAAGTATCACCTACCGCCGCTTGCGTTGTATTTACTTCTTTTATTACATTTAAACCGCCTGTATTAACTTGTGTCACAACTGTATTCGTTTGTCTATTAATTGTTATCGGTGGCTGATTCGGAATAACGACGAAATTAGCAGATACATTTCCGCGATTCGCAATCGTACCTCCCGATGGTGTAGATGTAACTCGTACTTGAAATGTAACAGTCCTACTTCCGCCAGGAGATATATTAGCTACTGTAAACCCAGTCGCTGGATTTGCCCCAGGTTGTGAAATCCCATCCACAGTCACACTATTTGCGATAAATGTCGTTCCAATTGGGATTGGATCTTGAAAAATAACGTTCGTTGCAAGTACATTTCCTGTATTTTGAATTGTTACCGTGTACGTAAGAACGTCGTTAACCGTTGCAAAAGCTTTATCCACTGTTTTTCTCGTTGTTATATCAGCTATATTAATTGTCGTAACTACAGTATTACTTGTCGCTTGCCCTGAAACTGGTTGTTGACCAGGCACTGGAGTAAAGGTAAATGTTGTACTCGCACGGTTCGGAATTGGGTTGACAAGAGGATTAGATGTTACTCGAACTTGAAATCGCACTACAGTCGTTTGCGAGGCATTAATACTTCCTAGATTAATACTACTTGCTGGATTTGCTCCTGGACGTGCTACTCCATTTACCGTAACGCTGTTTGCGACAAATGTTGTTCCTGCAGGAATACTATCAACAAAAATTACATTGTTTGCAGCAACATTCCCATTATTTGTGACAGTAACTGTGTACGTTAATACATCATTAAGCGTTGCCGTCTGTAAATCTACAGATTTTTGCATACTTATAGTTGCTTGGTTCACTGTCGTTTGTACTGTATTTGAAGAAGATGTACTTGTAATAGGAGAACTACCGACAAAAGGACGGAATTGATATGACACCATTGCCCGATTTGGAATAGGGTTTGGGTTCGGAAACGATGTTATTCGTACTTGAAATGTAACAACTCTTTGCGTGTTATTTGGGATTGTTCCTAAATTAATTCCATTAGCAGGGTTTGCATTCGGCTGCGTTACCCCCCCTATCGTTACACTACCTGCAACAAACGTCGTTCCGCTCGGAATACTATCACGTAATACAACGTTTTCTGCACTTCCTGTTCCTGTATTTGGGACCGTAATCGTATAAGTGAGAGTATCCCCTACCCCTGCGACTGTTCTATTGACCGATTTAACAGGATTAATAATTGGACCTGTTGCATCAATTTGAACACCAAAACCAGCTGCAGCGTACCCATCTCCATTTGTAACAAATCGAACAGTTGCTGACGTTTGATTGTTTACTAAAGATGCGGAGGCATCTACATTCGTAATATCCCACCCCTGTCTTCGGACAGCCAAAGCTACCCCTAACGGCTGATTTAAATCTCCAAATGTACCGCTCGTATCTAAATTTCCGCTGTCATTACAAATTTGAGACTGGAAGAAATTATTTGCAGGGTTTCTCGGCCCGAATAATGCAACTGTAGCACTCGCATTCGGTCCAAAGCGAAGTTGATCTCCAGAAATGTTAGAATCACCTTCTTGAGCAGTTACAAGTACCCTTCCTGTTACAGCTCCTGTAGCTGGCGTAGCAAATCCGGAAATAGTAGCATCAACTGGTGGTGATGAAGCATCAATAATTTCTTGACCTGCATATACTGACAAATTTCGAAGTGGTAAACTTGCATTTTGATACACAACCTCAAGCGTCCATCCAGCTGAACGACTGATTGTTGGGTCGGCTGAAGTTCTTGCAGCTGGCACAGCACCCGTTGTATATGTGCCTGCTCCACCTGCACTAACAAGATTTGTTACATTGGCAGAGCGAGCATAATAAAACTGATTTCCTACTGAACCTTGCTGCGCGGTAGCAGGATCTGGCGTAACAGAAAACGTCCCTGCTGGCGTTGTAAATGTAGTGTTATCATTTAAAAATGGTAACACATCTTCCGTATCAGTCCGGAAAGTACCAGCCCAAACTAATTCTGCATATAATACACTGCTTCCCGCTGGAAGATTTAAAATTGCACTTGAAGAATTCAATTGCCATTCATCTGTTGTCCCTGCTGGGAACCCTGGTACTTGCAATGCTGTATTTACTGTCGTAAACACAGCAAGTGTACCAAAAATATTACCTGGTGCAGGTGATGTAGGGCTAAGTCCCAGCGTATTCCCAGTAAACGTGACGGCACCAGGTACTGTTGTCGTAAACCTATTTATAAAAGGCACACAATCATCTCATTTCAATTATAGTAAAAAGTGCTCTATACTATAAAATGTAGACAAACTATACAATGTACGTTGTCCAACAAAATTCCGCACATATGAGAGGGGTTTATAAAACTATGCGCTACGTTATCATAACAGGAACTTCACAAGGTTTAGGTGAGGCAATCGCTACGCAATTATTAGAAAAAAATACAACTGTCATCTCTATTTCTAGAAGAGAAAATAAAGAGCTTACGAAACTTGCAGAGCAATATAACAGCAATTGCATTTTTCATTCCCTAGATCTTCAAGATGTACATAACTTAGAAACTAACTTTAAAGAGATCATTTCATCTATTAAAAAAGACAATGTATCCTCTATTCATTTAATTAATAATGCGGGTACAGTTGCACCTATGAAACCAATTGAAAAAGCAGAAAGCGAACAATTCATTACGAACGTTCACATTAATTTACTTGCACCTATGATTCTCACCTCTACTTTCATGAAACATACGAAAGAATGGAAAGTAGATAAACGTGTTATAAACATCTCATCTGGTGCAGGAAAAAATCCTTACTTCGGATGGGGCGCTTATTGTACAACGAAAGCTGGCGTAAATATGTTTACACAGTGCGTGGCAACGGAAGAAGCAGCAAAAGAATTTCCAGTAAAAATCGTCGCTTTTGCACCTGGTGTTGTTGATACAAATATGCAAGCACAAATTCGGGAAACAAATAAAGAAGACTTCACAAATTTAGATCGATTCATCGCATTAAAAGAAGAAGGAAAGCTATTATCACCTGAATACGTTGCGAAAGCTATTCGTAACTTACTAGAAACCGAAGACTTCCCTCAAGGCAAGGTTATTAGAATTGATGAATAACAAAAAGGCGTGCTATTTTAGCACGCCTTTTTGTTCTACTTCTCTAAAAATATAAGCACAGACTCCGCAATTTGCTCATAACCAATTTCTTGATAAATTTTATTCGATGTCGGATTTGCCAGGTCCGTATATAATGTCGTTGTTTTGTAACCGTCATCTAACATACGTTGACTAAGTGCCGCTACGCAATTAGATGCGTATCCCTTTTTCCTTGCTTCTTTCGGCGTATATACAAAATTAACTGTTATATTATTTTTAGTTGGTCTCGTTTTTGCAGCTATAGAAACGAGTTTCCCATCCACTTCCAAACCAAACAGTCGATTTGTAGTTATTAATGTATATGCAGTTTGTTTTGCTTCTTCTTTCGTAGTAGGAAGCTTTACATCTTCACAAAATTGATATATCCACTGTTCTATTAATGGTAATTCATCATTATTTACCGCTCGAAAAAGTCCATTCGCATTACACTTCTTCTTTACTCTGTTCAACTCATACACACCTTGCTCCATTGCAACATGGTTTTTTTTATTTTCTAATACTGCAATCTCTTTCGCTAATTTCTGTACAATTTTCTTATTACCGATCAATCCAGGAATATCCGGATATACTTTCGTTAATTCTTTTGCAAGTTCCTCAATAGTTACTCCCGCAATTTCAGAAGTTGCAACAATGATTTGTTTCTTCTCTTCTGTTTGCAGAAATACAACCGCAATTTCTTCTCCTTGTTTCGCTATCCCCATAAATATCGGTTCTTGGACCATTTGTAATACACCTAATATGAGATTGTTTTCCTGCTCATTCTTTTCTAGAAATGGTGTAACATCTTCTTTAAAATGAAAAATCTCTTCATATACATGTAATTGAATCATCGACAATCTCTTCTCTCTATTTATATTTTAATTAAGTATTGGCGATTAATTCATTAAATCCCTCTTTTACGATTCAATAATATTCAAAGCTAATGTATTTAAAGTATTTTCAGCTTGTAAAATTCTCTGTCTTTCCTTTTCAAATACATCTTCTTCTTTTCGAAATGACTCTTTTCGATTTTTGATCATGCGTTCCATTTCTTTTTTACTCGGTCCACCGTATACATTTCTTTTTTGAATAAAAGCTTCTGGCGATATAATTTCTTTCCACTCTTTTTCTAATAGATTTATATTAAACTTTTCTTGTAAGTATATATTTACGTCTTTCAAATGCAATTCATAAAGCTCCTTTTTCTGCTCCAATGACATACTTGCAATAGTACTTGCTGCATGATGAGCATGCCGAAATGGAATTTCATAGTTTTTCGTTAACACATCTGCGAAATCTGTAATCGTAATTGCATGTTTATAGGAACGATTTTTCAACGTTTCTTCCTCTACTTTCATCGTTCGAATGACTGCATTCATAATAGAAAAAACACGAATAGTCTTTTCAATCCCTTTATATAAATATGGCTGCAAGTCATCTTCCGTATCGACAATATCACCAAATGGTGTATTATGAATCATTTGAAACACTGTAAATGCTTCTCCTAAAGCACTACTCGTAATTGCACGAGCATGCTCAATTGAAACCGGATTTCGTTTTTGCGGCATAATACTACTGATTTGTACATATGGCTTTGCAACAGTAATACCGTCATATTCTTTCGTTGCTAACAACAAAAAGTCATGAATCCATCTACTCGTATTCGTCATCATTACCATAAGTAGCGAGCTAACTTCTAATAAATAATCCGCTCCGGCAACAGCATCATATGAGTTCTCAATTACATTTGCAAATCCAAGTAGATGAGCAACTCGTTCTCGTTTAATCGGGAAACTTGTTGTAGAGAGTGCAGCCGCCCCCATTGGAGACTGATTTAAAAGCTGGTACGTTTTTTTCATTCGTTCTAAATCTCTTTGCATCGTATCATAAATTGCTAACGTATAATGACCAAATGTTGTTGGCTGTGCTGGTTGTGTATGTGTATAAGCTGGCATGATCGTTTCCTTATGATCAGCGGCAAGTTGCAGTACACTTTCTTGCAATAACAAATGCTGTTCTATCAATCGTAATACATATCGCCTTAAACTCATGCGATACATCGTTACGCCCATATCATTTCTACTTCTACCAATATGCATATTACTTACAAAATCGCATTTCGCTTCTTGAGAAATTAAATGTTCGACTAAAAAAAAGAGATCTTCATGCTGCTCTGTATAGAGCAATTGCTCTTCTGGAATTCCCTCTACCTTTTTTAATGCGTGTAATATAACTTTAGCTTCTTCCTTTTTCATTAAATTTTCTTCCGTCAGCATCGTAATATGTGCTTTATGCACTTGAAACATATCTTTCAATAAGTAATTTCGTTGAAAATGAAATACATGTTGTAATACACAATCCACATATGTTTTCCCAGGGAAATCAGCGCCTTCACTCTTTATAAACTCTTCTTTACTTTGTTTCATCACCTTTTCCCCTCTCACCTAAGTATTACTACCCATCATACCCAGAGATAGAAAAAAAGTGCTTGTACATAAAAATAAACTCGGTGCTCTCTGCACCGAGTTTATTTAATAAAAGTCGCATCATACTTATCACTTTGCAACACTTGGAAATGTAAGTTTGCTAAATGTTTCCGTATTTCTGCACTATCGTCTTCATTTAAATTATTCGCCAAAAACACAATCTCCGTACAGTTTCCACGTTTATCCATAGCGTAAACTGCTTTTGTAACCGTCCATGGTGTATAACCATTCTTTTGCCCAGCATGTCTAAATGTTTTACGGTATTTCTTGGCACTCATGTCTGTTTCAACGATATTTGCCCACACTTTTTCTTCAGCTTCTGTCAAGCCACCTTTATGGTTTGCCTTTTGAAGTAATACCATATAATCATTTGCAGAAGCTGCTGGTAATCTATCTGACCAAATTTTGTCGTAACGTTCCTCTAAATAAAGCGGAATTTCCTTCTGTAATAATGGTCCCTTCTTCTTTAAGCGTTCATGAATAATCATTGCATATTCACGATATTGCTCTTGAGACATTTCTTTTAACTTTTTCTCTATTTTATATTTTGGAACATGTAATTCTTTATGCAAATATCCCGGGATATATAAAGATGAAACGATTGGAAATAGTGGTTGATGTGCAGGAAGTGATAAACTTTGTAAATTCCGATTAATATTATCTAATCCTAACACTTCCATTAAGTACTCAGCATTTGCATTTGAACTAAATTTAACCATTCCTTTTGCTACTTCTTCTAAAGAAACCGCTCCTTCAGTTATCTTTCCTTTCTTTTCCAAGTACCTTTGCCATCTATCTTGCGCACCACCATCTGTATTCGGTACATAATACCGATTCACATCATTAATGGAAACGAAACTAGAAGAATCAATTTTCCCTTCCGTAACTTGTTTCGTATATTCAAGCGCTACAATTAATTTCATCGTACTAGCAACTGGCAATACAACATTCGGATTTACAGAATAAACAACTTTATCATTTCTCTTTACTAAAAGCGCACTATTTTTTTCATCTTTATGTTCTTCAATAAAGGATGCGATATACTGTGCATCATCATTATTTGAACTCCAAACTTTTTTCACTAAAAAATTACCCGATATTAGCAAAACGAAAATACCCACAATCACTGCGCATACTATAGTTTTTTTCAAGTAAAATTCCTCTCCTATTGTGTAACTCTTTCTCTTTATCTTTAAAAGAACAAAATAATGGAGATGGTTATTTGAATAACCATCTCCATTATTTTAACTTGTATACTCCCATTATGTCTATGTCATGATTTTCACAAAATCCTCAAGGAATTTTTTATAATGTAATGACCAACCAATTCGCACCCAATTTTTTAAGGCTTTTGCATCAGGTTGAGGACGGAAATCTGCAATACTTTCTCCTTTTGCAATCCCCACTGTATCTACATCTACACGACGATACACATAATCCAATATTGAAGGATTCGCCGCGACCATCATTGTAACAACATCATGTACCGGACTTCCTGTTATTTTCGGATTTAACTTTCTATAAGCTTTATAATAATACGTAAAAATCGGTTCAATTAATTTATTAAAACTCGTTTTAGAATGTTTCGTAATGTACTTTACCATCTCTGGCGTAATTATAGCTTCAGATGTAACATTAAGCGGCACCAACGTCACATTCTTGGCATTTTGCATTACTAATTGTGATGCAATAGGATCACCATGAAAATTCGCTTCTGCGACTGGTGTAACATTTCCAGGCATTAAAAAAGCACCGCCCATTATATAATATTCTTTCACATACTTCATCAATGGTTTTTCTAAAATAAATGCTGTCGCAAGTGTCGTTGACCTCCCGGCATCAACTATAATTAATTCTCCTTTATATTTTTCAAGAATGTCAAAAAACTCACAAAAAGGCCTTATATTTGGAGAAAGATTTTTTGGCGGTCGAATTGGTCCTAAACCTTCCGCCCCATGAATTTCTGGATAATACGTTGTAATATCTCCAGATAAAGGGATTTTCGCACCATTAATAATAGGTATATCTTCCCGCCCTGCCAGTTGCAATAAATATGCCGCATTACTTGTCGCCTTTTCTTGCGTTACATTTCCATACCCCGTTACTACACCAACAATATCAATATCAGGATGTAACAATCCATACATAATTGCCAAAGAGTCATCAATTCCCGGGTCTCCTAAAAATAATACTTTTTTCATCGCCCTCAACTCCATCCCCTCAATTGTTATTAATTTATGAATATTCACAGGCTTACAGAATAAAAAAGAACAAATTTATCCGAAAAAACGCAGTCCTGTAAGGACTACGTTTTCATCTAAACTATACTGTTTTTCTTCACAGCAATCATGCTTCCTAAGATGTAAGCGATAAATGCAAAACAAATCGGGAAGACAACTGTATGTACACCGAACGGATTTGGATAGAAAAGATGAATACATATATATGAGCCTACTCCAACTAAAATAGACGCAAGCGCTCCTGTTGCATTTCCTTTCCTCCAATATAAACCTAATACGATCGGCCAAATAAATGCTGCTTCTAATCCACCGAAAGAAAATAAATTTAGCCATATTAAAAAATCTGGTGGTTTAATCGCCGCTGCATAAACGAGTAGTCCTACAATACCAGTAATCCACAAACTTCCTTTTTTTATCGTACTGTCTGCTGCATCTTTATTTATGTAATTTACGTATATATCTTTAATAATTGACGAGCTTACAAGTAATAATAAAGAGTTTACTGTAGACATAATCGCTGCCATCGGTGCAGCTAAAAAAACTCCAGCTAACCAAGGTGGCAACACTTCCATCGCAAGTAGCGGCATTACTTTATCTGGTACCGTTATACCTGGAAGTACTACTCTTGCAAATACACCAGTTAAATGCATACCAATCATAATTGTACCAACGACAACTGTTCCAATTATTAAAGCTTGGTGCATAGCTTTTGAATTTTTATAAGACATGGCACGCACGCTAATTTGTGGTAAACCTACAACGCCAATTCCAATTAAAATCCAAAATGATGTAACATATGATTTCGTTAAACTGCCATCTGCTCCGAATGGTGTAATTAACTTTGGATTAATTTGAACAAGTTCCTGCATAATCTTTTCAATTCCACCACCAGCAATGACAGTAGCAATTAAAATGATTGTCGTTCCAACTAACATAATGATTCCTAATAATGTATCTGATAGAGCAACTGCACGAAATCCACCAATTAATACGTACACAAGTACAGAAAAAGTAAATAAAAATAGTGCTGTTGTATACGATAGACCCGTTAGTGACTCGATTAATCGTCCACCACCGACCCACTGGGCTACTGTCGCTGAAAATAAAAAGATAATAATACATAACGCAGAAAGTATAACAACTGCTTTATTATTGTATCTCCCTTTTAAATAATCGATAAGAGTAATTGCTTCCATCTTCCTAGCGATAATTGCAAACTTTTTACCGATAACCGTTAAAACGATATAGCCTGTTACAACTTGAACCGCAGATAACAGTACCCATCCAAGACCCATATTGTAAGCAATACCAGGGCCACCAATAAAGCTACTTGCACTACCGTACGTAGCAATCATTGTCATCGCTAATAATAAACCGCCTAGCTCACGCCCACCAAGAAAATATTCTTGTAAAAATTTATTATGAGCAGTTGCTTGCACACGTCTTGAAGCATATACACCAATTAAAAATACAACGATAAACGAAATTATCATTGGAATGATTACATACCAATTCATCTATTATTCCTCACTTTTTTCTTCCTCATCGAGTGAAATATCTTGAAATACAAAACGAACAACTAAACTAAGTAAAATAACCATAACGATAAATCCAACGATACAGCTATAAAAAAACCATGCGGGAAAACCTAATACATATGTATATTCATTCGGATTTTTACTACCAAGCCCATAAGCAAATCCGTACCATATTATAAAATTAATAATAGCAAGTCCAAGACCAATTAACGCTTCTCTATGGGCTATTCGAAAGCGTGGATCATCATGATAATCTTTCATTTTTACCCCTCCTCTCACGATGTATTATTGTACCATTGTTCTTCTAGTTTTTCCTACTAGAAAGCAAAAACAAGCAGGATTTTTTATAATCATATAGAAGATTCTCTTACATTACATATTTTTTACAATTGTAACACAAATGAAATTTGAATTTTCAGTATTTCTTAATTATGATTTTAATTAGAGGCTTTCCATCTAGTTTCCACATCCTTGATTTCGGAATAAGCGCCGTCTCGTACTGCGTTTACATTATATTTTCAAGGGGGTTATACAATGAGTCAACTAGCTGTAAATCTTCATGAAAAGGTAGAGAAATTTCTTCAAGGTACAAAAAAGTTATATGTGAATGGATCTTTCGTTGAAAGCGCTTCCGGTAAAACATTTAAAACACCTAACCCAGCAACTGGTGAAACACTTGCCGTCGTTTCTGAAGCTGGTCGCGAAGATATTCATAAAGCTGTAGTCGCAGCTCGTATGGCTTTTGACGAAGGTCCTTGGTCTCGTATGAGCACCGCTGAGCGAAGCCGTCTCATGTACAAGTTAGCTGATTTAATGGAAGAACATAAAGAAGAGCTTGCACAGCTCGAAACATTAGATAACGGAAAGCCAATCCGTGAAACAATGGCAGCAGACATACCACTTGCAATTGAGCATATGCGCTATTACGCTGGATGGGCTACGAAAATCGTTGGTCAAACAATTCCTGTTTCCGGTGATTACTTTAACTATACACGCCATGAAGCTGTTGGTGTCGTTGGTCAAATTATCCCTTGGAACTTCCCGCTTCTTATGGCAATGTGGAAAATGGGAGCAGCGCTTGCTACAGGATGTACAATCGTTTTAAAACCTGCAGAACAAACTCCACTATCTGCTCTATACTTAGCTGAATTAATTGAAGAAGCTGGATTCCCGAAAGGTGTTATTAATATCGTACCTGGATTCGGTGAATCAGCTGGACAAGCTCTCGTTAATCATCCACTCGTTGATAAAATTGCATTCACCGGTTCTACTCCTGTCGGTAAACAAATTATGCGACAAGCATCCGAAACATTAAAACGAGTTACACTTGAATTAGGCGGTAAATCACCAAATATCATATTGCCAGATGCTGATTTATCTCGCGCGATTCCTGGTGCACTTTCTGGTGTTATGTTTAACCAAGGACAAGTATGCTCTGCTGGATCACGCTTATTTGTTCCGAAGAAAATGTATGATAATGTCATGGCTGATCTCGTCCTCTATTCTAAAAAACTAAATCAAGGTGTCGGTCTTAACCCTGAAACAACAATTGGCCCTCTCGTTTCCGAAGAACAACAAAAACGTGTAATGGGCTACATTGAAAAAGGGATTGAAGAAGGCGCTGAAGTACTTTGCGGAGGAAGTAATCCATTCGATCAAGGCTACTTCGTTTCTCCTACAGTATTCGCTGACGTAAATGATGAAATGACGATCGCAAAAGAAGAAATTTTCGGTCCAGTTATTTCTGCAATACCGTTTAACGATATTGACGAAGTAATTGAACGTGCAAATAAATCACAATTCGGCTTAGCGGCTGGTGTGTGGACAGAAAATGTTAAAACAGCACACTATGTTGCAAGTAAAGTACGTGCAGGTACAGTATGGGTAAACTGTTATAACGTCTTTGATGCAGCATCTCCATTTGGAGGATTTAAACAATCTGGTCTTGGCCGTGAAATGGGATCTTACGCATTAAATAACTATACAGAAGTAAAGAGCGTTTGGCTTAACTTAAATTAATGAGAAAGAACCTGACCTACCTGGTCAGGTTCTTTTCATTATGTATTCCTTTAAACTTGCAGTCCTCCGCTCACATTTAATACTTCACCTGTAATATAAGATGCGTATTCTGATGCTAAAAAGGCTGCTGCGTTCGCAATATCTTCTGGCGTTCCAATTCTACCAACTGGAATAGCGCCAACCATCTTTTCTTTCACTTTATCTGGTATCGTTTTGGTCATATCTGTATCCATAAACCCCGGACAAATCGCATTACAAGTAATACCGAAACTTCCAACTTCTTTCGCTGCTGTTTTCGTTAATCCTACAACTCCTGCCTTTGTAGCCGCATAATTTGCTTGACCTATGTTTCCTTCTCTACTAATTGAAGATATATTAATAATGCGTCCATACCCTTGTTGTCTCATGTAAAGAAGCGCGGGTTGCATACAATAAAAAACTCCAGTTAAATTCACTTGTAATACTTGTTCCCAAGCAGATTTCTCCATTTTATGTAACATTGCGTCTCTTGTAATTCCAGCATTATTCACCAAAATATGTAATGTACCAAATTTTTGAACCGCATATTCAATTAACGACTTTGCTTCATTTTGATTACTCACATCACATCGATATGAGCACACTTCATATCCTTCATCTGATAACTCACGTGTCGTTTTTTGTAGATTCTCTTCATTTACATCGCTAATTAATACTTTCGCACCTAGTTTTGCATAAACCCTTGCAATCTCTTTTCCAATTCCCTGTGCAGCTCCTGTTACAACAGCTGTTTTCCCGTTTAAAAACTCCATCCCTATCCCCCATTTCTATTACTTATACTGTATATTTCGGCTTTTTACTTTCCAATTCCTCTTTGTATAAAAAAGTCTATTTGTGTCAAACTAACTTTGCAACGTCGCATAAAGTGAAACTTTAATCAGTGGGGGTTTTCTTCATCCCCCACTGATTATTAGCCCTCACCAATCGGACTTTTATGGGTAGCCCGCCCCCCACCTAACTTCTTTACTTTCGCTGAATTTTGAGGTGAGGTCTTACTGCCCATTAAAGCGGGATAAAGTGCAAGGAGATTGTGTCGAATGAACAAAAAAAATTTCAAACAAAACAAAGCTACTGATGGCATTGATGTAGAGTTCTCTCGTGAACTTGCTGACCACAATGACTTAGAAGCAAACGCACGTGCAAATGCCGCTGATGCACGTCAAAAGCGCCAATCAACCGAAAAATAAGGTACATCACAACCTTATTCTTTTCAAAAGGGACCTACTACCCAACAAAATAAACCGAGAGACATCTCTCGGTTTATTTTCTATATTTTTTTGCATAATGAGCCAAAGTAAGCAATGGATATATATGAGCATAACTATGATAACGAATATAAAACCCACCTGGTAAACCTGTTCCAGTAGGATATTTTTCATTTATATAAGAGTTGGAGAGCAAATATGAAATACCTTTTCGAATGACTGGCGTTTCTTTATCATAGTAAGAAATGAGGGCATCTAACGCCCATGCAGTTTGGGATGGTGTACTAAATGGCAAAGTAACAAATCTTTTTTCCACACTACTTTGGCAAGATTCTCCCCAGCCACCATCTTCATGCTGTATATGTTCAAGCCATAAAGCTGCTCGTTTCACTGATGGATCGCTAGATGGTATTCCTAGTGACCGTAAACCAGTCAACACTGCCCACGTACCATATATATAACAAATTCCCCATTTCCCATACCACGATCCATTTTCCTCTTGTACATTCATTAACCAATTTATCGCACTTTGTTTTTGTTTCTCGGGCAATTCATTTTGCGTATACGTTCCGAAAAATTCTAATACTCTTCCTGTAATATCTGGTGTAGAAGGATCTGTAATCATATCACTTGCATTTTCGATTGGTAAATTTGCTAATATACGGCTCGTTACCCCTTTTTCAAAAGCCCCCCAACCACCATCATTATTTTGCAATCCTTTAACCCAATTAACCGCTCGCTTCCAAGCAGTGTCTACATTTTCGTTCCCTCTACTTCGCGCCAATGCTCTTAACGCAGCAGTTGTATCATCAATATCTGGAATCGTCGTATTCACATCCGAAAAGCCCCAACCACCCGGGAAGAGATCCGGTGCATGTACACTCCAATCTACTTTCTTCGTTTGCTGTTTTCTTAGTAAATATGCTGATGCATTGTGAATCACTTTACTTGCTTTCGGAACTTGAGCTTCTTGCAAAGCATAACTGAGTAAAGCTGTATCCCATACAGTTGATGGAGAGTTTTGCAAATGGCTCCCTCTCTCCATCTTCCATATATAAGATGTGATTCCCGTTATAGCTTTTTGAATAATTGGTGATTGAATAGAATGTCCTAATGCAAGTAAAGCATAAATCATATAAAACGAGGCAGTTGCGTAGCTATATAATGTTCCATTTTCATCAATACGCTCTTTCATAAAACGTTCTACTTCCTCATATCCTTTATGATGCAAAGAAAGTGGATACGTTATAATTTTCTTCACGTCACTTACTAACGTTTGAAAAACTGGAGACCGATCCTCCCGAAACCATTCTCCGCCCCCGCCTGCAATGTGATTTAAATTTGGCAATAACTTTTTCCCTACTCGAAATCTTTTATTTAAACACAACATCATCGGAATTAAATGAATACGTGCTGAGCTACTCAGTTCAAAAATACTGAGAGGGGAATCATTCTGCAGAAACATAATTGGTGTTGGCAAATGAAAGAGAGAAGGATATTCATATTCTCCATGAACCGCTAATAAAAACTTCGTCATAAAATGAGCACGCGCTACCCCACCGCGCTCATTTATAAACATTTCCGCTCGCTTCATATTCACATCTTCTTTTGTGTATTTTTCCGATGCAAGTAAGGCAGCATAAGATTGAATTGTAGCAGATAAATTACCACCCACTTCATCTTCATACAAATTCCATGTTCCTTCATTTGTTTGGAGTGATGCTAACCTTTTTACAAACGGTTCTATCTCTTTATCTTTACCTAATAATTTTAATAAAAAAATCATATGACAATCTGTTAGTGGCGCTCCTTCAAAACAAAACCGCCACGTACCATCTTGCCGTTGCATTGTTTGAAGTGCAGTTGTTCTTCTCGCTATTTCTTCATGCACTTTTTCATATAATAACAAGTTGCTCACCCACCCTTTCGAAATCCGTATAACGATATTCAAAAAGGTAGCTGAATATGTATAAAAACAAAGAAAAGCAGAACATATAAAATGTTCTGCTCATAAACAATACCCTACTCCGACAATAATCCCTAATAAAGCACCGACTACTACTTCATACGGTGTATGCCCAACAAGTTCATTTAACTTCTTATATTCTGTTTCTCTACCGTGAAAAAAGTCATTCAATATTTTTGCTTGTTTACTTACTGCAAGCCTTACTCCTGAAGCATCATACATAACAATAATGGCAAAAATTGTAGCAACCGCAAACATCGAGCTTTCCACACCTTCCACTACTCCAACTCCTGTAGCAAGCGCTGTAACTGTTGAAGCATGAGAACTTGGCATCCCACCTGAAGCAAAAAACTTTGCAAAATCAAATTCACCTGTTTTAACTAATTTGAAGACTACTTTCGTTAATTGTGCTAAAAACCATGAAATTACAGCTGCCATAAGCGGATCATTATGTAAAATTGTTTCCATATTCTCAGCTCCTTACTGACTATAATGGAAATTCTATATAATATAAGTATAAAGAAAAATGCGTAGAAAATACTACGCATTATGATACTTTTGCTGATTTATTTTTTATAAATTTCGGTTGTTTCTGCACTAAAAACTTAGTCTTCGCTACCGAGAATACAAATAATGCAACCCATATACAGAAAAATGCAATCATATGAGTAGATGTGAAATGTTCACCAAATACGAATACACCTAAAATTAAGCTAATTGTTGGTGCAATATATTGTAAAAAACCTACCATATAAAGCGGAATAAGTTGGGCTCCTTTTGCAAAATAAAAAAGTGGTAGAGCTGTAACAATACCTGCTCCTATTAATAGTAATGTCGATAACATTGAAATAGATCCAAATGAGCCGAAACCATGGGCGCCTGTCATAACAAGGTAAATGATTGCAAGCGGTGTAACTAACATCGTTTCCATCGTAAGTCCAATTGTAGCATCATAGTTTAACAGTTTTTTCGTTAATCCGTATAATCCAAATGAAAAGGCAAGTGAAAGAGAAACCCACGGAATAGATCCGAAACGCACTGTTAAAATGATAACCCCCACTCCAGCTAAACCAACTGCAACATATTGCCAGAAGTTTAACTTTTCCTTTAAAACGACTGTACCAAGTAAAATACTAATAAGCGGATTAATATAATAGCCAAGACTCGCTTCAATAACATGATTATGATTAACGGCCCATATGTAAACAAACCAGTTTCCGCTAATCAAGACTGAAGCTATTGTTAATGACATTAATAATTTAGGTCGTTTAAAAAGATTCACAAATTCCCCAATAAACTGACGAAACCTCTTCGTAACACCTAATACGAGTAACATAAAAACAAATGCCCAAACGATGCGGTGTGCTAATATTTCATCTGCTGGAACTTCCTCAACCCATTTCCAATAAATCGGTAGGATTCCCCACATCGTGTAAGCACCAGCCGCGTATAGTATCCCTTTTTTTTGCTCTGCTGATTGACTCCCCATCTTCCTTTTTCTCCTCTTCTCATTTTTTCTCCATTATACGGTCTCACATGCTCACTTTACCAATAATCAATCTGCATTTCTTTCGACATTTCTCATACAACGAATAATAAACATACCGTTATTACAACAAGTAACGGTATGCCGAAAACAAATTTCTTTTTATGAGTTTTATGATGAAACATATACATGCCGATCCAAGCTCCAACTGCTCCTCCAGCTGCCGCCGATAAAAACAACGTACTTTCTGGCGTTCTCCACTGTTTCTTCTTTGCTTTTCGTTTATCAAGCCCCATAAGGCTAAAAGCTATAACGTTAATAATAAGAAAATAAATCCATTTCATCGCTTTCTCTCCTTATGAAAAATTCGATTAATAGTAACACGAAAAAACGACGGAAACAACTGAAGAACTCTTTTTATCCAACTAGTTTCATTCCTTTTTCTTAATTAGTTACCTTCATATTTACATAACCAACTAAAATCGCAGTTAAAGCATTTAATATAGAAAAATGTTATGAGTAGAATCTTATATTTCATTACATTCATCCACTACCATATCATCAAAAAAATTGCTCTCAATCACTTTCTCATCAAAACGAAGAACTACAATTAGCCCTACATATAAAGAAACAAAATTTAGAAACCATTCCCCATTCTCATCTTTCTTAGCTAAGCATTTAAATATCTCTTGAAATTGCACCCGCTCGTCTGCAGCAACAATGGGACGTACACCAAAATATTTCAATACAAGATTCAGCTTCAGCTGTACGGATAATGATAAAATATATTTTAATAGCTTCGTATACTCTGCACTATCTTTTTGACTATACAACTTCACAAGCTTTGGATGTAAATTCGAAATCGATAATTCCTCGTCAGTCACTCTAGTTACTTCTATCGTTTCAATCATCTTTTTCATATCCATCACATTCACCCCTTCTGAAAAAATTCTAAAGCCAAAGAGTACTTAATTCAAAATGTACAATAATTGTGCGTTTCTCGTCTCTCGTTCTTCCTCACTGACTAAATCATACTTTTTTAGGAGGTGAAAAACATCATTTAATAATTTCTGTGAATGAGTACCTTGCAAAAAACTCTTTAACTCTTTAAAAATACCTTCAGGTAAAAAATTTTTTTGACTTTCAAGCTTATTCATCACATCTTCAATAGAATGATCAATGTTACATGCCATACTAAACTTCCCCCTCTATCCTCTATAAATAATATCCTCAGCTAACGATGTAAACACTTCTCCAACAAGAGAATCTTCATCATATACAGATGAACCATTATTTTCTTCACGTTTCGCAAAAGGTATTTTGGCAATTACTTCTGTTTGCAATTGTTCTGCAAGCATTTCGCCGCCGCCTTTTCCGAAGAGATAATTTTTCGATCCATCTTGTTCTTCATAATAAGCCATATTTTCCACAATACCTAAAATCTCATGCTTCGTATGTTTTGCCATTACACCGACTCTTGAAGCAACGAATGAAGCTACATTGTGCGGAGTTGTAACGATAATTTCTTTCGCCTGCGGAATCATTGCCGCAACATCAATGGCAACATCTCCTGTACCAGGTGGTAAATCAAGTAATAAATAATCTAATTCTCCCCAGTGCGTATTCGCAAGGAAATTTTGAATCCATTTATTTAGCATCGGTCCGCGCCACATCACTGGGTTATTTCCTTCTGTAAAGAATCCCATCGACATGATTTTAACACCGTGACTAATGACCGGAATTGCCGTTTGATCAATCATCGTTGGTTTCTTATTCGTTTCCATCATAGCTGGAATACTAAAACCATATATATCTGCATCTAATATCCCCACTTTTTTGCCCATACGAGCTAGTGCAGTTGCAAGATTAATTGTCACCGTTGATTTTCCAACTCCGCCTTTTCCGCTCGTTACAGTAATAAAACGTACTCCTGAATCCGGGCGAAGCATGCTCGGCATACCAGTTTCTGTTCTAGTATTTTTCTTTAACTTCTCTGTTAAAGCTGCACGTTCTTCTTGTGTCATAGAGCCAAATGTTACATCCACTTTAGAGGCACCAATTGCGTAAAGCGATTCTTCAATATCTTGTTGAATTTTTGCTTTTAACGGACAACCTTGGATTGTTAGTACTACTTCAAGTTTAACCTCTGTTCCGTTCATTTGTATATTTCTAACCATATTTAATTCTACAACACTTTTGTGTAATTCTGGATCCTCTACATGTTTTAATGCATTCATTATTTGTTCTTGAGTAAGCATAGAACTCATCCCTTCTCTTATTCTAATTTATATACTACATCTTCTTGGCGCTTCATCTGGTGAAAAAGCTTATTATCCCCCGCTAACGGGCGGGATTAATGCGACTATATCTCCAGTTTTTATCATCTCTTCATTCATTACAAACTCTTCATTAACAGCCACCATCACTTTATCCAGCGATTGTAAACAATAGCTGGCTTTGAGCCATTCTTTTAATTGCTGCACTGTCATTTCTTGCTTTTCTGAAATCACTAATCGATCCAACCCAACTTCCTCACGCAAATTTGCAAACAGTAAAATTGTAATCATTTTCTCATTCTTCCTTCTTTGGTTTTCCTTCTGAATATGGTGTGTTTTCAAGTTGATCTCCAACCCACATCGTTCCATCTTCCCAAAATTCTTTTTTCCAAATTGGAACGATTCGTTTTATACGTTCAATCGCGTACTCATTCGCTTCATAAGCTACTTTACGATGCGGTGATGAAACTGCAATGACTACTGCAATATCCATTATTTCTAGCCGCCCTACACGGTGCGTAATTGCTACTTTTGCGTCCGGCCATTTCCCACTAATTTCTCCACCAATTCTCATAAGTTGTTTTACTGCCATCGGCTTATATGCTTCATACTCTAAATGTAGCGTTCGTTTTCCTTTTGTTAATTCTCTCACCGTACCAATAAATGTTGTAATCGCACCTGCTTCTCTTCTTGCAACCTTATTCGTTACTTCTTCAACTACAATCGGTATATCTACAATTTCAAATAGCGCTTGTCCCATTAGAACCACCTCTCCCTTTACAAAATGTCCACGGCCATTCACTACCTTCGTTATCTTCTAATAAAAGAACATCGACAAACATATCTTTTTTATATCCTCTTGTCCCGCCCGGCAATACGATAAACGCGTTGGATTCTGCCAATGAAGAAACTGAGCTAGATTTATCAAACCCTGACGGATAAGCGATTAACTGCCCTTCGTTATATGTTAGTTTTCCTCGTACAAACCTTGTAAATGGATTTGGCTTTAAAAAGTCTTCTCCTAATAACGCTTTTTCTCTTTTTACATGTGCTTTTTCACTAAACATATACGTTCTAATACAAGGTCTTACAAACAATTCAAACCCCACGTAACAAGCAGATGGATTTCCTGATAAACCAAATAATAACTTGCCATTTAATTGTGCTACTGTCGTAACACTTCCTGGCCGCATTGCAACTTTATTAAAAAGAACAGATGCCCCTAATTTTTCGTAAATAGCTGGTAAATAATCGTAATCCCCTACGGATACACCGCCCGTTGTAATTAACATATCTACTTGGCCAAGCGCTTCTTTCACAGCTGTAAAACACGTATTAAAATCATCACTAAACTTCCCAAAATATTTTACTCTTCCGCCCGCTCTTCGAATTTGAGACAATACCATGTACATATTACTGTTTCGGATTTTCCCTGGCTGTAATGAATCATTGACATCCAGTAACTCACTCCCAGTCGCTAACAGCCCAATTACAGGCTTTCTCGCAACTGGTACTTCACTGTAACCAAATGTAGCAAGAAGAGCTGAAATACCTGGATTAATGTACGATCCCTTCTTTGCAAGAACCGTTCCTTTACGAGCATCTTCACCTTGAAAAGAAATATTATCTCCCGCTTTGAATGACCGCTTCAATTCCATATACTTACTGTCAGCCTCCTCATATTGACGAGTTAGTTCTAACATAACAACCGCATCACACCCATTCGGAATTTGCGCTCCCGTCATAATTCGAACAGCTTGAAACGGCCCTACTTCTTCATGAAATAGCGATCCTGCGCCAATTCCCCCCACTACTTCAAATACAATTGGCGTTTCATAACTTGCTAAATTCGTATCTTCTGCTCTAATAGCGAACCCGTCATACGGTGAACGATTGAATGAAGGTACGTCATGGTCAGCTACTAAATCTTCCGCTAATACACGTCCGTAAGCTAATTCAATAGGTAGTAGCTCCTTTAAACCCTCATTAGCAAACTCCATTACTTTACGAACAGCTTCTTCAACCGTAATTGGCACTCTTCTTTCCATTATTGACAACCCTTTCTATTAACCGAATACGCGATAATATAACTGTTTCGCTTTTGAAATATCATTTGTACCATGAATGAAAACACGACCATCTCGAAAAATAACGACGCGATACTCATCTAGTTGGCAAGATAGTAAATACGGATTCCGATCTACTTTCCCCAGTTTATTTAATACTTTTTCTATATCATCAAAGTTGTACTGTCTATTTTCTACTGGTCTAATTTGAACTGTATTTCTTCCGCACAAAACAGCTACCTTCGTTTGATTTTCGTATGATAAATAAGGATAAGTTCGATTCAAACCACATGAGAGACAAGCGTCTATTTTTATTTTCCCTAATTTTATACAATGATTTTGATTACTCCATATATCAAACATGAAAAATGTTTTTCTAATTGCTGAGAAATCTTCCACTAAAATTTTGAGTGCTTCTGCCACTTGATATGCTGCGACGATTTGAACAGTCGGGCTAATAATCCCAGCAGTATCACACGTCACACCTGTAACAGGGATATTTTTCAGCATACAATGTAAACACGGTGTCTTTTGCGGAATAATTATATAACTCATACCATATGATCCAACGCAAGAACCATATACCCACGGAATATTATGTTTTTGTGATAAATCATTTATTACAAATCGAATATCAAAATTATCTGTTGCATCAATGATTACATCTACATTTTTTAATAGACCTTCCATATTTTCTGAAGTTGCATCCATTACGAAAGCATGTATTTGTACTTCCGAATTAATTTGTTCTAGCCGATTTTTTGCAGCAATTGCTTTCGGCATTTTCTCTCTCGCATCTTGTTCAGAGTACAATTGTTGCCTTTGTAAATTACTCCATTCAACGTAGTCACGATCGATAATCGTCAACTTGCCAACACCTGCACGTACGAAACTTTCGGCACTTGCACTTCCTAATGCGCCTGCCCCTACAATTAACACATGTTTATTTCGAATTTTTTCTTGTCCTTTACTCCCAATTGGTTTGAACAACTGTTGTCGTGAATACCGATCAGCCATTACATACCCTTCCTCTCAAGAACTCTATTTCATATTAGAATGTTGTTTCTGATAACAAGCAAAGTAAGCAAAACCAACAAACCCAGCTCCTCCAATTACATTTCCGATAAAAACAGGAACAAAATTTTTAGCCAGATCCATCCACGTTAGATGACCAGCAAAAATAACAGCGGAAATGACAAACATATTTGCTACTACTTGCTGAAATCCAATCACTACAAATGCCATAATTGGAATCCAAATTCCGATGATTTTTCCGACAAAATCACTCGTCCCGTAAGCGAGCCAAAGAGCAAGACAAACGAGCCAATTACAACCAATTGCTAAAATTAAAGTTCTTCCAAATGATTCATGTAACTTCCCTTCTGCTATCGCTACTGTTTTATTTAAATACTCTCCCTCTGTTAATCCGCCAAGATGTCCAAAACAATACGCAACGAAAATTGCCCCAATAAAGTTCATGAGAGTAATCCAAACCCAGTTATTCAGTACACTTATCAATGTAATTTTCTTTGCATAAAGCGCCATAGACAGTGACATCATATTTCCCGTAATTAATTCTCCTCCTGCTAATACTACGAGCATAAGTCCAACAGGAAATACTGCTCCTCCTAAAACATTCACTAGACTTCCCCAGCGCTCAGGTAAATTCCCTAAAACTCGAATGTTAAGTAAAAAACCTATCGCAATAAACGATCCTCCTAAAAAACCGAGAATAAGCATCGCTGGCAATGTCTGTCTTACTTTTTGAACACCGGCCTCAATGACAAGCTCAGCAATTTGTTCCGGCTTATGAAATGCCATTACCCATTCCTCCATTTTCTCCAAATAAAAAAGCAGCTTCAAAAAACCTCCTCAAAATAAAGGTTTTTGAATGCTGCTTAATTTCTCTGCACATCTTTTACAGAGATATCAATCATCACTTTTACTATAAAATAGAAAATCCACAACTCTTGTAAATTTTCCATTTTTCACTATGACGCTAGCTTTATATATTAACCACCGATATGTGACATTTCAATTTTAGGTATTGTTTTCTTATTTGTATGATTTAAGCGTTCATCTGAATAACGATCTTCCCTATTATTCCATATATCGCGTACTACATCTGTAATGTCCTCATCTGTATGTTCAGAACGAAGCAATTCTCTTAAATCATTTCCTTTAGAAGCAAATAAGCAAGTATATAATTTTCCTTCTGCAGAAATACGAGCTCTCGTACATGATGAGCAAAAAGAATCTGTTACTGATGAAATAATACCTATTTCCTCATCGCTTCCTATATAACGATACCTAGTAGCCACTTCACCAGAATAATTTGCTTCTATCCTTTCTAACGGCATAACTTGATGAATCGTATCTACTATTTCTTGTTTAGAGACGACCTCTTTTAAATCCCAACCATTATAATTTCCAACATCCATATACTCAATAAAACGAAGAATATGCTTATTTTCCTTAAAATATTGCGCCATCTGCAAAATGTCCTGTTCGTTTTTTCCCTTTTGAACGACCATGTTTATTTTAATTTTCATTCCAACTTCAGCTGCAGCCTGTATTCCTTCCAGAACCCTTTGCACTTTGCTCCTATTACCATTTAAATAGAAAAACCGCTCTTCTTCTAAGGAATCTAAGCTAACTGTTACACGTGATAGTCCCGCCTTATATAAATCAGGAGCAAACTTTTTAAGTAACGATCCATTGGTTGTTAAACCGATATCTTCTACACCATCAATTTTATTAAGGCGCTCAATAAGCTTTGGAAGCCCTCTTCGAAGTAACGGTTCTCCGCCTGTAATCCGTAATTTTCTCACACCTAAAGAAACGAAAATACGTGTTATCCTTTCAATTTCATCAAAAGATAAAATTTTATCATTAGACAAAAACGAGTAATCAGGACCAAATATTTCTTCTGGCATACAATATCGGCAGCGAAAATTACAGCGATCAGTAACTGAAATACGTAAATCCTTTAACGGACGTTGCAACTTGTCTAATGTAACTGATTTCATCTTCATTGCCTCACTTTTATTTTATATTTAAAACACGTTCTGGATGGGTATATACATTTAAGGAGTGATTACGAATAAATCCTATTGTCGTAATACCTAAATCTTCCGCTAGTTGCAAAGCTAACTCAGTTGGAGCTGATTTTGATAGTATAATTTCACAACCGATTTTTGCAACTTTCAATAATATTTCCGAAGAAATACGACCACTAAAAACAATGATTTTATCTTTTATAGAAATATCGTTTCTTAAACAATAACCGTAAATTTTGTCTAGTGCATTATGCCTACCAATATCCATTCGGCTTAAAATAATACCATTAACATCACATAAAGCTGCATTATGAACCCCACCAGTACGATGAAACGTATCCGCAGATTGCTGCATTTCTTTCATTAACCGAAAACAATCATCGGCAGCAACCTGTACATGGACACCCTTCATTTTTTTTGCACTTAGTGCATCATTTGCAAAAACAAACCCTTGCCTACTCATACCACAACAAGACGTAATATAGCGTTTATTTTGCATTTGTTCATAATACGGATTTACTTTTGTCGTTGTTACATGCACAAATCCTTCTCTCTCCTGCACCCATACACTATCAATGTCTTCATACTTCCGAATGATTCCTTCAGACGCTAAGAAGCCTATTACCATATCTTCTATATATTCTGGAGTACTAACCATTGTAACAAACTCCTGTCCGTTCATTTTAATGGTGACAGGAAACTCTGTTACAATGCTGTCCTCTATATGTTTAAATGCTCCCTGTTCATAACGAAAGATTTCTCTTTCTACCTGTATCGGTTTCACGATCAGTATCCTTCTCTCACGTTATATTTTTATCAAAAACAAATACAGAAACTGCAATATCTTCTTCTACTTTCATATCTGAAAACAAATTCACTAATTTCGCTCCAACAAGTTCCTCCAAATGTTCACGGGAATTCGCAGCATACACTTCTTGAATCATTTTCGTTCTAGCCATATGAACCATTTCCGCACCGTCCATCGTACTTGAAATAAATTTTTCAGTAGGTGTTAAGTTTCCATAAAGAGTCGCTATAGCCATATTTTCCGCAAAAACAGTATGAATTCGTTCTGGTCCTTTTCCGAAAAGTTCCTTTCGAAGTTTTCGTATCATATCATTAAATTCATGTACTTTTTTTGACATACAATTATACCTCCCAAAAGCCTCATTTTACTCTATTATATATTTTACCAAAATGAGCCTTCCGCCCAAACTATTTCCTACAAATATTTGGGCGGAAAGGTTCACTTCATGAAGTTTATTCGTCTTTTAACCCTTTCCCCATACCTTTTAAGAAATGAAGCCCAAACCCGATAGCACGGTTAATATCTGGGTCTTTCAATACTTTCATAAGATCGAATACCCCTACTTTTTTATTACTTTCTAGATGTTCATTACCTTCTTCTAGCCCGACTAATAAACTACCTATAAGCTTTTTCGTAAGTTCTGGGTCAAGTTCAGTTAACGCACCTGCAGCGCCCATCATATTATTAATTAAATTTGTAACAGGCTCACGAGTTACTTGACCTAAAACAATTTTCGCAATTGGTTCTTTCGCTTTTAGCATTGAATTTGCAGCTTCTAGCATTCCAATGTCATTTAATTCCCCTACTATATTAAACATCTGATTTAGAGCTTCTTCATTATTAGTTAGAAGCTCTTTTAAATCATCTAACTTTTGCTGTTTTATTTCTTCCTCAGTTAATTCTTGTTTTTGAATCATTTTTATAGGTGCAGCCATAGTTTTCTCCTCCTACTTATCCGTTAAATGCACATACCCTGGACGTGCCCACTTACGATGTACCTCAATTCCAGCTTGAGGGTGACGTTTTTTATTGCGTGGGTTCGCTTTTGGCATCGGATTTTCGCCATCAACTTCTAATACTTCCATACGTACTTTTGTTTGTTTATACGCAGGTGTATTCGTACGTACATCCACAGCAGGACCTGTTAAGAAATTAATTGCCGTTTCGTTATCTGTAGAGTTCATCGGTAAATATAACTCATTCGCTTTTACACGATCTGTAACGAGTGCACGTAATTTTAATGCTCCAAAAGGAGAGACAAGACGAACTAACGAACCTGTTTTTACGCCACGTTCTTTTGCAAGGTCTGGAGAGATTTCAACGAAAACACCAGGTACTTTCGTTTGAATACCTGTTGATTTATTTGTCATATTCCCTTCATGGAAATGCTCAAGCATACGACCATTGTTAATGTGAAGGTCAAACTCAGCTGGAAATTCAGCTGGACGTACCCAGTCAGCAATCGCAAAACGAGCTTTTTTATCTGGGAAGTTAAATCCGTCTTGGAACAGAAGTGGTGTATTCGTTCCATCAAAACTTCCCCAATGGAAACTATTCCATCCTTCAAGCACTTCATAGTTCGCTTGCGAGAACAATGGTGATAAACTTGCCATCTCAGCAAACATTTCACTTGGGTGGCTATAATTCCAGTTTGCACCTAGTTTATTCGCAACTTCCTGGACGATCCACCAGTCTGGTTTCGCATCTCCTAGCGTAGGAAGAACTTGATATAATCTTTGGACACGGCGCTCTGTATTTGTGAAAGTACCTTCTTTCTCAAGAGATGGCGCTGCTGGTAATACAACATCTGCATATTGAGCAGTTTTAGAAAGGAAAACATCTTGCACAACGAAGAAATCAAGGCTCGATAACACTTCATGTACATGATTTGCATTAGAATCTACAAGAGCCATATCTTCTCCGACAAGATACATTGCTTTCATTTTTCCTTCGTCAATTGCGTGAAGCATTTCGATATTATTAAGACCCGGTTCACTATCAATTTTCACTCCGTAAGCAGTTTCAAATTTCGCACGTTCCATTTCGTTAGTAACGTGCTGATACCCTGGAAGCCATCCTGGTAAAGTACCCATATCACAAGCACCTTGTACGTTATTATGGCCTCGAAGTGGGTATGCACCTGCTCCTGGACGACGATAGTTCCCTGTTGCAAGAAGTAAGTTTGAAATTGCAGCGGAAGTATCAGAACCACCTGTATTTTGCGTTACCCCCATACCCCAAAGGATACATGTACCATCTGCATCACGAATCATTTCAGCCATTTGAATAAGTGTGTCTTTTGAAATGCCTGTTACTTCTTCTGCATATTCAAGTGTATATTCCTCTAGGCTTTCTTTGAAATCTTCAAAGAAGTTTACATTCTCATTAATGAATTCCTGATCATGCCAACCTTGATCAATCATATATTTCGTAACAGCCATTAACCAAACTTGATCTGTTCCTTGTTTTGGACTAATAAAGACATCTGATCGCTCTGCCATTTCGGTTTTACGAAGATCAGCTACAATTAACTTTTGTCCGTGTAATTTATGTGCACGTTTAATACGTGTAGCTAGAACAGGATGACCTTCTGTCGGATTACATCCTACAATAATAACAAGACCAGATTGCGCAATATCTTTAATGGTTCCGGCATCACCGCCCATACCAATTGTACGGAACAAACCATCCGTTGCTGGTGATTGGCAATAACGTGAGCAGTTATCGATATTATTCGTTCCAAATACTTGTCGAGCTAATTTTTGAATTACATAATTGTCTTCATTTGTAATTTTAGAGGAAGAAATAAATCCGATAGAACCTTTACCGTACTCTTCTTTAATAGCACCTAATTTATTTGCAACTACATTCAGTGCTTCTTCCCATGTAGATTCAACAAACGTTCCATTTTTACGAATTAAAGGTTTTGTTATTCGTTCTTTAGAATTTACGAAATCCCAACCAAATTTCCCTTTTACACAAGTGGAAATTGCGTTAACTGGTGCATCTGAAGATGGCTGTACTTTAAGAATTTTACGCCCCTTCGTCCACACTTCAAACGAACAACCTACACCACAAAATGTACATACTGTTTTCGTTTTCTTCGTACGAGTATCACGCATGGCCGCTTCCACTTCTGATACCGCAAAAATACCGCTATATCCAGGCTCAACTTCTTTAATTAAATCTACCATCGGTTCAAGAATATCTGGTTTTAATCCCGTCATAAATCCAGCTTCACCGAGCATCGTTTTCTCCATTAAAGCGTTACAAGGACAAATCGTTACACATTGACCACAGCTAACGCATGAAGAATCATTAATATTTACTCCTTCATCCCAAATAACTCGTGGGCGTTCCGCTTCCCAGTCTATCGATAACGTTTCATTTACTTGTAAGTTTTGACACACCTCAACGCATTGACCGCATGCAATACATTGATTAGGATCATAGCGATAAAACGGATGCGTCATATCAACTTCACTTACATCTACTTTCGGTTCATACGGATATTTTTGATGTTCAATTTCCATTAATTCTGCTGTATTATGCAGTTTACAGTTCCCATTGTTGTTGTCACATACTGTACAGTATAATAAATGATTTTCTAGTAACCGATCCATCGCCTCTGTTTGTGCTTCCTTTGCGCGAACAGAAGCACGTTCAATGTTCATACCTTCCGTTGCTATCGTCGAACAAGAACGCATTAACTTTCCGTCAACTTCTACAATACAAGTGTCACATGTTTGAATAGGATCTACTTCTGGCACGTAACAAATTTGCGGATGTTCAATCCCGTTCTCATTAATAACACCCAATATCGTTGAACCGGGCTCCGCTGTATACTTTTTTCCGTCAATTGTAATATGAACCATGTTGTTATTCATGGTCTTTCCCCCTTTTTGAGAATAAAAAAAACTCCACCACGAAAATATACGCACCGCATTTCGGCACGTTATTATCATGGTGGAGTAGTTTATTAGCACATCTTGCTAAAATACCAATCCATTTATTCATAAATAAAACGATAGAGTCATAACAGATCATATCACGATTCCATCTTTAACACTATAATTATAGCGTTAAAGTTAAAAATATACAATATAAAATTTAAACTACGCATATGTCAGCTTGTAACTATCCATAATAACCCATATAAAGTGAAACTTTAATCAGTGGGGGGTTTTCTTCATCCCCCACTGATTATCAGCCCTCACCAATCGGGCTTTATGGGCAGCCCGACCCCTACCTAACTTCTTCTGAATTTTGAGGGGGGGTCTTACTGCCAATTAAAGCGGGATAAAACATAACAAGGAGTAAGCGAACAAATGGGGTCTTTTAATAAATGGATTCGTGGTGAAAAATCTTTTTCTACCCAAGAGCAAGCTGATTACGCATTAAATAAATCTATCTCTTCTTCCCTTTCCCTTAATTTAAAGCACTTGTCCAAAATGTTTAGCGGTATTCCAGAATTAATAACACGCACTTTTCCATTAAAAAACGGACAGGAAGCTGCACTTATATATATGGAAGGACTTGTAGACAAAACTGTTATTAACGTAAACATTCTTCGTCCTCTCTTATTTAAAGAGTGGAATGAAGACGATTTTTGGGAAGCCTCTGTTTCTATCGGAAATATTAAAAAAGTTCAACAGTGGACAGACATTGAACAATCTCTTTTACACGGCAAAAGTATTTTATTTATAAACGGACAACTATCCGCTTTAGAGCTTGATACGCAAGCGGCACCAAAAAGGAGCATTGAAGAACCTACAACAGAGAGCTCCATAAAAAGCTCACACGAAGGATTTAATGAAGTAGCGAGCGACAGCCTTGCACTTATTCGTCGATATATTCCAAATCGCGAATTGAAAGTAAAGGAATTCACTGTTGGTGAACGAGCTACTTCAAAGGTTTTTTTGCTTTATCTAGCAGATGTTGCGAACGAAAATGTCGTAAAAGAAATGGCATCCCGTATCGAGTCAGTAAAAGTTGATGCGATTCTTACTACTGGTGAATTAGAGGGGTTTGTTGAAGATAATTCCTTTACTCTCTTTCCGCAATTATCAATAACTGAACGCCCTGACACAACAGCACATCATATTCTTGATGGGCGAATTGCCGTTGTTGTAGATCGCTCACCAGGCGTATTAATAGGACCTATGACCTTTTCATCCTTTTTTCAGACGATAGATGATTACAGCTTCAGACCTATGATTCCATCTTTTATACGACTTCTTCGTTTCACTGGGCTATTTATTGCAATATTTGCTCCTGCTCTTTATATTGCTATGATTTCCTTCCATTATGAAGTGATTCCGCTCAAATTGTTGTTAACGATTGGAGAATCTCGAGCCAAAATTCCTTTTCCTCCCATATTAGAAGCTTTATTAATGGAATTAGTTCTCGAAATGCTCCGAGAAGCAGCGATTCGGCTTCCTGGGCCTGTTGGACAAACAATCGGCGTCGTAGGAGGAATTGTAATTGGACAAGCTGCCGTTCAAGCTGGGATTGTTAGTAACGTTATGGTTATCGTCGTATCAATTACTGCAGTCGCTTCTTTTATCATTCCTAACCTGGAAATGTCAGCAGGAATTCGAATTCTTCGCTTTCCGATGATGATAATTGCCTCTTTATTTGGCGTCATTGGAATTATGGTTGGGATGGCGATCATTATTATTCATATACTTTCTATGGAATCTCTCGGTGTTCCTTATGGTAGTCCTTTTTCTCCGTTATTTGCTTCGGATTTAAAAGATATTCTTGTACGTTTACCATGGAAAATAATGAAGAAACGCCCACTATCTCTTAACTTAAAACAAGAAAATCGACAAAGTGATATGGAAGAAATGGAGGAAGATAAGTGACAAAGCGTGCAAAGAGGGAGATTAGTTTATTTCAATACATTTTAACGATTAGTGGTGTTCAAGTAGGATTCGGTGTCCTTACACTTCCGCGTGAAGTTGCACAAGGTGCGAATACAGATGGCTGGATGTCTATTATTATCGGATGCGCTATCACTACTTTAGTCAGTTTATGTATTGTAAAAATTATGGAAAAGCATCCTGGATATACTTTACTTCATGTGCTGACTCGTTATCTTGGGAAGTGGCTAGGAAGAATAGGAATGATTTTTTGGATTTTATATGCTGTACTTGCAGCAGTCTCCTTAGTTTTTTCCCTCCTTTATGTTATTCACATTTGGATTTTACCTAGATCTCCTATGTTTTTAATTATGATTTTGCTCTCTATTCCAATGCTTATGCTTGCAAGTAAAGGTGTACTTATTATTAGTCGCTTTGCCGTTTTCACTGTGATTTTTACCCTTTGGATGCCATTACTATTGTTTATTCCTCTTAAAGATGGTCATTGGATATATCTTCTTCCCTTTCTAAAGGAAGGATGGATACCAGTTGTAACCACAGTGAAATCAACTATCATTGCGTTTCTCGGATTCGAGTTTGCATTCGTCCTTTATCCCTATCTAACTAACAAATCAGCTGCAAAAAAAGGAATCGTTATTGCAAATATGATTACTTTATTTGTTTACCTACAAGTTACGTTCGTTTCTTTCGTTTATTTTAGCCCGGATGGTATAACGAAATTTTTATGGCCGACTCTTTCTCTTGTTACACCATTTCACTTTTCATTTCTGGAACGATTTGAAATTATCTTTTTATCATTTTATCTCTTCATTATTTTCGATTCTTGTATTCCTTATATTTTCACTGCTTCAGATGGAATCAATCAATTACTTAACAAAAAAGGGATTCCATTACCTGTTTGGATTTTATTATTCGGGTGCATTTTCGTTCTATTCTTTTATATCCCTTCCTCTTACCAAATAAGTGCGTTGCGAGAATTTTGGGGAACTGCCAGTTATTTTATCGTTTTTCTATTCCCAGTCGTATTTCTCTTATACATGACACTTTATCAGCATTGGAAAAGGAGCAAAATTTAAATGAGGCGCTTTATTCATTTCACTATACTTTGCTTTCTCATAACCTTATTAACAGGCTGTGGAGACCGGCTAGACTTAGAAAAACAATCTATTTCATTAATTTACGGTTTTGACGCAAAAGCAAAAGGAAAATTAATTGTGTACCACGTAAACCCTATTTTTAATGAAGACGTAGAAAAAAAGTACGAAACACATGAAGCAAAAGTGCGTACACCTCGAGAAGCAAAAGCAACGTTTAATAGTTCAAGTGGCGGTTTAGTATCTACAGAAAAGTTACAGCTCATTTTATTTAGCACAAATTTTTTAAAACAAGAAGGGGCTATGCCTTACCTTGATGTTTGGTATCGCGACCCTAAAAATACCGGAAACATGCGCATGGTCGCAGTAGACGGTCCAGTTTCTTCAGTTATATATAATAACTTTAAAGATAAACCTGCCCTTCCCGAGTATTTAACAGATTTAATTAATACAAATAAATTATACAATCGGACAGTTTTCACACCATTTCATGAATTTCATAGGCAAACGTTTAATAAAGGTATAACACCTGCTATTTCAGAAATAAAAAAAGGAAAAAAAGATGTTATCGTTACAGGCTCTGCACTATTAACTTCTCGCGGAATTTATAAGATGTCTTTAAATCGTTATGAAAGTGCCCTTTTGCTTATGTTGCAAAAGAAAGCTAATATACCCGTTTCACTTACAATAAAAATCCCTTCTCATTCAGTTGAAAGTAATAGTCATCTAAAAGATACAGAAGGTGACGATTTCGTAACAATAAACGTTCTTAGCATGAATCGTGATATCCGTACAGACTATAGCGATAACCACTTCAAATTTCATGTTAAAATGGATTTAAAAATTGCCGTATCTGAACTTACATTCAACATGGATATAGACAAAGATAGAAAGAAATTAACTTCTCTTATTACAAAACAACTAAACAAAGATTTGAACGATTTAATCCACAACATTCAAAAACAGCAACTTGACCCATTCGGATTTGGTGATTATGCGAGAGCGTTTCAATATAAAGAATGGAAACAAGTCGAAGATGATTGGCCGAGTGCCTTTTCAAAAGCTAATGTGAAAGTGGCACCAACTATTAAAATTTTAGAAAATGGGATTATTAAATAGAAAAAACACACTACTTACTCTTATACGTTTAAAGAGTAAGTAGTGTGTTATCATTTTTATTTTGAAGCTTCCTATGCAGTTACGCTTCTGTTTCTTGTTCTTCGTTTTCCGCTTGTTCCAACCTTTGCTGTTCTGCAAGTTCGGCTGAAATCATCCCATAATAAAGTTCCGGATATAACCCAAATATTTGATATACACTTCCTAAAAACGGCATCAGAATCCCTCTTTTCTAAAGTTGTATTGCCACTTTTAAGGATTCCCTTTTCATTCATTATACATTCGTTTTTGACGTTTCTTCTTCATCTTGAACACCTAATAAATTTTGCCATTTTTTATACGGAGCGCTATTTGGATCTACATATCCTTTTGCATGCGAGCGATCCCACAATTGTTTAATAAACATTTCTTTCTCTTTCTTTGCCACCATATCGGCACCTGTACCGTAATAGTTCTGGAAATACAACTCGATTTCATCAAGGAATAGTCTTAATAATTCATCTGATGTTTCTTCTAACGTCGGATCATACTTCGCTTCACGATCATACATTAAAATCATATCTAAAAGATTGTGGACATGTTCTTTTCTAAGCCATCTTACATCTTGGGCTCCTAATACGAACGGATGTGTATATAAATGTCCACCTTGTATCATCGCCTTTTCTTGCTCTTCTTCAAATCTTGACAAGATGTTTTCATAAATAAACGGATTATGAAGCAACGCTCTGTGTAATTTATAACTTTCGCTTGAAATATTTTTCCCCATTGACTGAATTAAAAAGCTACGTCCTACACCGTTATATTGATACACAAACTGTCCATCAACAGCAACTAAACTAATCCAGCGATACATATATGCGTATAGTAATGCACGATTACATTTATCATAATCTAATTTTGTTTGAGTCGCATTTAAATCTGGCATAAAGGCTGGTAAGTGCCAATACTTATCTAAATGCGGCGTTAAACTAGATTTTTTACTATTTAATTTGTTTACACGGCGATAATACGATTGGAAATAGTCACCTTTATCATTCATAAATCCATTTGAAATATGTCCTGATGATAATTTAGGAAAGTCTTGCAGCGATAAGCCGTAATGCGCTCGATAACAGATCACTTCAAATGGCGAAAAGGCTTCATGTACTGTATCTTTTTCTTTAAACATTTCTTGAATTAATTCCTCTTGCAACTCTTTCTTTAAAGAAGGATGTATACCCCAATATTGTAATTCCCTATGATGAGCAACTTTCGGAACGAATGGACTCGCTAAATGGAACAGGTCTTCAATTTTTTCACGAACGTATTCATCGCGATCACGTTTCTTGTAATCTGCTTCTTTTCGCAACGCTTCAATAATATTCAGTTCTAATTTATCACGATAGCGTACTTGCAGTTCGTCATAACAATAGCTCAGTATATGTTCTCGGTAGAAATCCTCTACCTTTTTCGACTGAATCTCTTCTGTTTTCGCATCACGACAATATTCCCCGTACAAACTCATGTAAATTTCCGCTGATATATCTTTCGGTAGTACACCTAAATTTAAATGTTGCTGCATATCTTGCCATATCTTTTCTTGCAGCTGTTCCTCAGCTAATACATATACATTCGTCGGGTTTGTTTTCCCTTCAAATTCCTTACTGCGCTTTTGGATTTCAAACAGTAAATTTTCACGTGTTTCATGTAAATTATCAAAAAATCTTTCCCAATATTGAATCATTTTATTAACTGCTTGATATAGCGATTGATATACAAGTTCTAATAGCATTTCTTTTCGATATTCATTTAATTTGTGTACATATTGCGTTACGATGTCTTCAAATTCCTTTTTAAATAAACGCTGCTGGTTATTAATCATTTTTCCAAACCAGCCTTGTTGCTGCGCAATTTCTACTCGGCGTACAGCTGTTACCGTTCCATCAATATTACTCACATTAAATTTCTTATCGTAGTTTTGAATTAAATTACGCTTTTGTTCATTATTTTCATGTAGTCGATTCATTTTTTCTACTAACTGCTTTCGAATTTCATATAACATAAAACGTGCTGCTACTGGGTGAACGGGATCTGTTTTCTTTAAAAACCATGTATTTAATTGATAGGACTGCCCTTCAGAACCACTTGGTGAAAAGCGGTCTGATTCAATCATGTCATATAAAAGTGTCGTTACATGTTCATGTACCCGGCTCGGAATCGCATACGCATATAAACGCACCGCATGATCCACTCTTGCCACTTCACCCTTCATTTGTTCCATCATTTTCAGTTTCGTAGCTGAAATTTTACACTCATGTTGCAGACGATTTAATTCCTCATCTTTTTGCACCGTTCGTTGTACATAACTTTCTACAGCTTCTAAAAACAGTTTTGATTTCGCAACTCCGAGCTTACCACCCTCTGCTCCTTCACGTGTTTCATTGTACATTTGTCTATAGAAAATATGAGCTTGCTCTGGACGGGTAGCAAGATGCTCCAAGTCCTCTAAATAACTTTTACCTCTCTCCGGCTTTTCACGTTGCATCCCACGTTTTACATCTTGATCGTATCTTTGCTTCTTCTCTTGAAACAGTTGATCTAAATGAAGCCACGATTCATCTAAACCTTGCACAGCCCATTTTAAAGCACAATATTTTAACACATGTTCATATGGATAAATGAGTTTTGCCGTTCCTGCCCCGCAATATCGTCCTTTTCCGCTTGATTCTGCTAATTGCTGAATTTGATTGTCTTCCTGTGCAAAATGACTTGTGGACATCGGGCTAAATAACTGTAAATAAATTGTATTTGCCATCTGTTCCATATAGTCTGATAAATTGTGTAAATGGTGTCCATGTAGGTTTTCGTAATCGTATAAGAAACAATAATTGTACGGTAAATGATGTTGTTTAATTGTATGATTCGTTCTTCCGTCTTCATCTACTTGATCAGGGCGATACTCTAATTCAATTGTTACACCGCCGCGTTTTGATAATTCTCCAGTAGACCCGAGCGTAATAGCATGTAATTCTTTTAACGATGCATAGCCATTTGCTTGCACCGTTTCAAATTCTTTCGCGCTAACCGTTCTCGTCTTTACTAAAACATCCGGCATTAAAAACGCACCGCGTATTAAAATGTTATGATGCTGCAATTTCTTCCGAAGCATTTCACGTAAATATAAAGCAATTTGCAGAAACATCCCTGAACCTGTTCCGCCTGCTAGTGATGTTACTATAATGACACGTACTCCATATTCCGTTTGATCACTTGTAACCGGAAAGATTTTCTCGATTTCTTGCCAAAAAGACGTCAATTTATCTTCTTTCATCGCAGCACGTAACGCTAAACGTGAAATGACGCGTAACTGTCCTGCTCCTTCTGTTAATGGTTTATCAAGTATAGTCGGATCCATCGGAAACCACTCTGGGATCGTTGGATCTCCCGCAATATACTCCCTAGGCGTTTTACTAGAACTTGTTTGTGTCTTAAACTTTCGAATATGATCGAATTTACTTAATGTATTCACATCTGTATCAAATACGTGCATTGCTACCTTTTTCCGGCGCTCTTCAGGCAGTTTTTCATATATTTGATGCGTCACAGTACTACCGATTCCACCTAAACCAATTAATATTGTTGGAACTTGTAATGTCATGTGAACCACCTTCCTATTCTTGCTTGTTGGAAAAAAGGGAAAGAGGATCAATACTCCATCCCCTTCTTATCCCTACCTACTATTCACACTCGTATTTGTAAATCTCCTTACCATATCCTCTATCAATTACTAAAAGTTCATTTGGATATAGTGTCTTATGTTCCATTCCAACCTCATCCTCTGTTATAAACATCCCATCAATAATCATTCCTACTACTTGTGACTCTTTCGCTACAAATATCGATTTCGATCCTTTCTTTGCTATAAACGTAACGGATTGCACAGTCTTTCTTTCTGCTCTATACGGAATACCAAAATAATGTTTCCACCATTTATTTTTGAGTAACTCTGGCTCAGATTGATATAACCAATCTTTCGCTACCTCTTGATCCCATTCGTAATACAATAATGCTTTCCGGTGAAATCTTGGACGGACAATCCATCCTAAAACGATTATTCCTACTATTAACAGTAATAAAGTGATAGGAATAACAAACTTAAAAATAAGCGCATACTTTTCATAAAACGGCGCATTTTGAATATGGAGTGTTATATCTTTCTTTACTTTTGGTAATTTTGAATCCTGCACTACGATGGTAGCTTCTACGGTGCCGGTATCTGTAAAATTGAATGTGTCGGAGTAATGCGGTCGAGGATAAATGTAAATTTGATTACCATGCTGTTTTATTTCATAGTTGATTGATTGTTTAGATGTGACACCAGTAGATTTTAATAGTTTTTTTACAGCCTCTTCTGTCATCGGCTTATCATCTAACTGTGGTTGTATAATAAATGGTTTACTATTCTCTAAATTTGTTACTTTTTCTTCATAATCTTTCGTGACAGTTTGAAGTGATAATTTAGGCTTTTTCGTTGTTTCGATTTTAAATTCTTTCGTCTGTCTGTAAAACCCCTTTATGTTCATATGAACTTTCCCGCGTACTAACCCTTTAGTAAGCTTCGTTTCGTAATAAAATACATGTCTTTTATCGTCCCACTTCATCGCATATTGCTTCCCGTCTATTTCTACTTCTGCCTGAAAGTAAGAAGACTGAACTGGCAACTCAGTAGGTTTTGCTTGAATAACAGCTGTCACATCTTCATACATTTCCTCAACATTTTTTCTATCCTTATCCTCTTTGTCATAAGTAGAAACAGTATAATTAAGTGCCGGTTCGACTAGTACTTGTAATCCTTCTTTCTCAATATCTCGGTCCACTTCTATCGTATACGTTCCTGGTTTAATAACTTCTTCATTTTCCGTACTGATATGAACTATATTTCCGAACAATTTCGCTTCACCTGGTGCATGTATGGAAAAAGAAGATTGTAATTGTAATGGTTTAGAAATTTGTGTGACCTGATAATCGGGCAGAGAAGGCGATTGTCGTACAAGCGTCATACGCTTTAACGGAAATGGTGTTGTAATCTCTACTCTTTTCCCCACTACTTTCGTTTTTACAATCGATTCAACAGAGGAGAATGGATCACGATTTGCAACTAATGCTGCCACTTGATTTACACTTTTTACAATGCCATCTTCTCCGCTTGACGGCATCGTAACACCATTTATCTCTTTCTTCCATATTTCCTTGAACGTATTTAGTTGTTCTTTTTCTTGTTGTCCTAAATCTTCTTCCATCGTAATTAAGACTGGATGTAACGATATCTTTTTTGCATCCATTTCTTTCTTAAACTGGGCTAATTTCCACAAAATTTGTTCTTTTCCGCCAACCTTATCTTTCTCTAAATCATTAAATGCCCCGTCAGTTAATACAATAAGCCAAAATTCACGTTTTCCATCTATATCGGCTTCCTTTTTTATAGATTGCATCGCCGTTTCTACCGCGCTAAATGGAGTATTTAAATACGTTTTCCACGCTCCAATTCCCTCAATTTCTGTTTGCCTTTTATCCTTCGTTAACGAAATGTTTAATGGATCATTCGGCTTACTCATTGGAACGTAAGAAAATTTATCTTTTTCATCCAATAGCGCAACTAAACTTTGCAAAGCATAATTGGCATATTTCCAGCGATCGTTATTTCTCATGCTGCCCGAATCGTCATATACAAGTGAAACGACCCTTTCCTTTGCCTCCTCTCCTTTTGCAAAAGCTGATAAAGGTAAACATATAAATAGAAACAACATGAACGTGGCACAAATTCGGATTTTCATGATGAGGCTTCGCCACCTTTGTAGACAAATTCCTATGTTTAAATTTATGAGAGGAAACAAGATATATGACTTGTATTTTAGGACAACTAACCCACCATAACCTTATTATGTAAACAGATCATACAATTGGTAATATTCCTTCTAGCATTCTCTATCCAATTATATAAGTAAAAAAGCCTGTTTAAGCTCCACGCTTAAAACAGACTTTTCCTACTTTTTATTTTAAAAAAACATAACAAAAAGTTTGATTTTTAACTTAACACATCACTTCTATTGTAAATCCACCAGGTGCTTCAACGTAAAACGTATACGCATGGGCATGCTTAGGAGGCTCGACCAAAAATCCATCTTCCTTCAATCTTTGATTTATCTTATCTACTTGTTCTTCACTTTCTTGTGGAAATCCTACATGAAATGTTTTTGGATACTGAACTTCTTTTCCTTTCATTAACGTTAGTATAAATCCATCATTATCACGCATAACTGCAAAGGTATTCCCCCTTGTTCCACTACAAGTTAAGCCAAAATACTTTTCTAAAAACTCTCTTGCAGCTACTACATCTGCAACTGTTAAATTAAGATGTTTAATTCCCAATTCATCACCTTCTTTCTTAATTTTCTAACATTTTATCATACAATTAAAAAACACGCCTTTCACAGCGTGTTTCCTTGCTTTACATACACTTCAACAATCGGATTCTCTTTATGATCCGCATGCAAGCGTATATTCTCTTCACTTGTATTATAAATACTAGCTAATAACATTATCGTTAACACATTAGGTGTCTTCGCATCACTTCCGTATTTTCTCTCAAGCGCTTCCTTATATTCAAAATCTAAATCCCCCTGCACATATGTATACACTTCAAAACCATCTTCTAAATTGCAAACTACTGTATCAATAATATCTGCCCCTACTTGCTTCTTCATTTCCTCTCGCAACGCTTCAATAAATTCTTCCCACGGTACTTCGTATGTCTGAAACTGATCTGTAGATTTCATGCCTTTTCCTCCTTATATATCCTCTTCTTATATTTCCCCTTTCCTATAACAATTATGATAGATAGGGCATTCGTACAAGCCGCACTTGTCCCCCTTACATATCGTATTACTGTAATGCGGAAGGAGGAAAGAACATGCATAGACAAAAATGTTATGATACATGCCGACGTTACTTCGGAAAAGTTGTTCGGATTGAAGACCGTGATGGCCGTATACATTTAGGGAAAATAATCGATGTGACACAAAGCTCTGTATGGATTGAATCGGTGCAACAGCGCTCATCTTTTGATTCAGGATTCGGCTACTATGACGCTTATGCAAACGGTGGTTGTGACCTTTGTGGAGGCCTTAGCAGGTGTGATAGTTGTGGATTCGGATGCGGTGGTGGATTCAGCAGCTGCGGATGTGGTGGTCGTGGTTGTAGTAGTTGTGGTTGCGGTGGCTGGGGAGGCGGCGGTTGTGGCTGGGGTGTTGAACTCGGATTTGGTTTCATCTTCGGAATTACATTAGCTGCATTATTTTTCATTTAACATAGTAAAGAGTTGGCTACCTTTAGCCAACTCTTTTTCTTTATTTTTCACATATAAAAATACGATGCCCTAAAATGTGTTGGTACATAAGCCGTATATTTTCATGCTGTACCCACGCCTCATATAACTCATTCGGAATATGTGAGGATACATTCCATTCTGGCTCTTCTACATAGCCAGAGATCGTTTCTGCAATCGTGCCACCGCCAGCAATTGTAATTCTTTTAAAATTTGCTTTCTGAAATAATTGTACCCACTCATTCTCCGTTAATAATTCTTTCATACCATATAATTGGGCGATTTTTTCTTCCTCACCCTTATCAATGTGCCTATCAATAATCATTTCAATGACAACAAGCTTACCGTCCTGCTGTAATACACGATAACACTCCGAGATAACCCTTTCTTTGTCTGTAAAAGCGATGATTGATTCTCCAAGTACGAACTCAAATGAGTTATTCAAACACGGTAAATGCTCCACATTTCCTTCAATTAATTGTATATCTAACCCTTCAAACAACCATCTATCTTTTGCCTTTTGAATCATAATTTCATTCTTTTCAACCGTTGTTACTTTATAACCAAATTCCCTTGTCATATATGCCGCTGTTTTCCCCGTACCGCAACCTATCTCAAGGACATTCGCTCCATATTTAAAAGGCAGTTGTGCTAACAATTGTTTTGTTAACGTAAAGCCACCAGGATGAGCGCTTCCTATTCCGTAATAAGCTAGGAAATCGATGTATGTGTTTCGCTTCATGGGATTCTCCCTTTTTTATTTTATATATTCGAGTAAGGAAGAAAAGTGCATAGAAAAAAGGGCGTATTGTACGCCCCTCATCTTACTTATCCTCTGTAATATATGCCCATTTATAGCTGTAGTCTCCACCAACTGGATGGTGAACAATACCTTTTACTTTAGGTCTTTGAACGATAGCATCACCACGTTGATATAATGGTGCAATTGCTGCATCTTCCAATAACATTTTCTCCGCTTTCAGTAAGCTATCCCAACGCTCTTTCGTTTTCGTTAATAGCTCACCTTTACCTTTTTGTACAATCTCATCATATTTAGGATTTGAATATCCTGTTTGGTTATGAGGGCCATTTGTAACAAACATATCAATGAATGTCATTGGATCTAAGTAGTCAGGCCCCCAACCAGCGTAAGATAAATCATAATCTAGATCTGATTCTAATTTTAACTTTTGTTTAAATGGCTGGTTTTTCAAATTCACCGTTAAACCTGGTAGGTTTTTCTCAAGTTCTCCTTTTAAGAATTCTCCTACTTTTTTCGCACCATCACCATCATAGTTTAATAGTTCTACTGTAATTGCATCTTTTCCAAGCTCTTTTTTCGCTTTTTCCCAATGCTCTTTTGCTTTTTTCACATCTGTTTTTAAAATATCTCCATTTTCTTTACGGAAGTCTTTTCCATCTGGGCTCTTAGCAAATTCTTTTGGCACTAAATAATCTGCAGGTGTAGAACCATCATTTAAAATTACATTCGTTAAGCCTTTTTTATCGTACGCTTTTGCAATCGCTAAACGTAGATCTTTGCTCTTTAACACTGTATCTTGCCCACCACGTTTTTGGTTTAAGCGTAAGAAGAATGTTGACGGTGTTTTTTGTGTAAAGAAGTCGGGGCTTGATTTATATTTGTCAACAAATTCAGATGTAAGTCCTGAACGATCGATTTGTCCACTTTCATATAAGTTAACACGTGTACCGCTATCTTTTACTACGTCAAAGTTGATTTCATCTAACTTAACTGTTTTATTATCCCAATATTGTGCATTTTTCTTTAACTTCCAACCTTCTTCATGTTTCCAGTCTGTTAATGTAAACGGTCCGTTGTATAACGTCGTATCTGATTCTAAACCGTACTTTTCTCCTTTTTCTTTTACAAATTTCTCGTTTAATGGATAAAATGTTCCAAATGAAGTTAATTCTACAAAGTAAGGAACTGGATTTTCTAATTCTACTTCTAACGTATAGTCATCTACAGCTTTTACTCCTAACGTATCTAGTTCAGCTTTTCCTTCATTAATCGCTTGTGCATTTTTCAAATCAAACATAATGTATGCATATTCTGCTGCTGTATTTTTATCTACCGCACGTTTCCAAGCAAACACGAAATCCTTCGCTGTTACAGGCTCTCCATTTGACCATTTTGCATTTTTATTTAATGTAAATGTGTATTTTTTACCATCATCACTCTTTTTATATGATTCAGCAACTCCTGGTGTTGCTTTATTATCTTTATCAAGTCGATATAAACCTTCCATTACGTTGTTTAAAGCTAGAAAAGATACTTGGTCTGTCGCTTTAGCAGAGTCCATAGATGGAATCTCTTGAGACTCTGTTAAATTAAGCACTTGCTTCGCCGCTAGCTTTCCGCCTTCTTTTTCACTGCTTTTTGGTGTTGTGCTTGCCTTCTCTTTATCTCCTGATCCAGAGCAAGCTGTTAATGCCATACTCATTACTAAAACTGGTGCTACGACCGCTGTAAATTTTTTCATCTTTTTTCTCTTCATTTTTTTGTACCCTCCCCAATTATATGTACGATATTAACATTTAGAAATTCTCTACTAACTTTCGTTATCAGAAAATTCTTATTAATTAATATTCTACCGTTTTTTAAAATTTTGTAAAGTATTTTTGTAAATTTTCTAAATATTTATTTTTTTATTATAGTATCTTGTTGTTTTAACTACTATATGAATTATCCCCCATCTACTATATGTAAACATCCCTTCTCTTATTCCACTCTATTACTACATTCTATATTTTTCTTATTAGCATGAGGTCTTTTACTATCATTCATCTTTCTTACCACTTACTGACCTCTCTAATTTCCTCAGATAGAACCTTCCTAATTACCTATCCGATTCTCAATAGGCTAAAGAGATTTATTCCCTTATACATACTAAAAAGCATTTCACTTTATTTTTTTCCGCCATCCTCAGTTACATACGCCCACTTAAAGCTATATTCTGGACTGATGTTATGTTTCACAATTCCTTTTACATTCGGTTTCATTACGTACGATCTTCCTGTTTGATATAAAGGAACTAACCCTGCATCTTCTTCAAGGAATAATTTTTCAGCTTTCCCTAACGTTTCCCAACGTTTTTTCGCATCACTCATTAATTCATTACCTGCTTTTCCTACCATTTCATCGTATTTTGGATTTGAATAACTCATTTGGTTGTACGGGCTCTTCGATTCAAACATATCAATAAATGTCATTGGATCCGCATAGTCTGGACTCCAACCTGCATAAGAAATTTCATAATCTTGCGCAGTTTCTAATTTTAATTTTTGTTTGAATGGCTGAATTTTCGTATTAATCGTTACACCTTTTAAATTTTTCTCAATTTGATCTTTTACATAGTCAGCAATCTTTTTCGCAGTTCCATCATCATAACTTAGTAATTCAATTGTCACTTGATCTTTTCCAAGTTCTTTTTTCGCCGCTTCCCACGCTGCTGCTCCTTTTTTCGGATTATATTTCAGACCATTTTTAAATGTATCTTGATAATCTTTACCATCTGGCCCTGTCGCAAGTCCTTTTGGAACCAATTGATCTGTTGCTTTTGATCCATTATTTAAAATTACATTTGCCAATCCTTTTTTATCAACTGATAATGCAATTGCTTCACGTAGTTTTTTGCTCTTTAAAGGTGTATCTTGTCCGTTACGTTTTTGATTTAAACGTAAGAAGAATGTACTTGATTCCGCATACTCACCATATTCTTCTTTGTTCGATTTATATTTATCTACAAACTCTCCTGATAGTAATGTAAAATCAATTGATCCTGTATCATATAAGTTTACTTTCGTTGCAACCTCTTTTACTACACTATAGTTAATTTCTTCTAATTTCACAGTCTTTTTATCCCAGTACTTATCATTTTTCTTCAGCTGCCAACCTTGTTCATGTTTCCATGAAGACATAACGAATGGACCGTTATACACAGTTGTATCTGCTTCTAAACCGTACTTATCACCTTTTTCTTTTACGAATTTTTCATTTAATGGATAGTATGATGGGAATGCTAATAAATTTAAGAAATACGGTACCGGTTTTTCTAATTCTACTTCTAGCGTGTAATCATCTACCGCCTTCGCTCCTAATTCAGTTACAGGTTTTTCCCCTTTATTAATCGCTTCTGCATTTTTAATATAGTAAGCAATAAATGCATATTCTGCCGCAGTATTCTTATCAAGTAAGCGCTGCCATGCGAAAACGAAATCTTTCGCTGTTACAGGATCACCATTTGACCATTTTGCATCTTTTCGCAGTTTAAACGTATACTTTTTACCATCTTCACTTTTCGTACTAGACTCTGCCGCAGCAGGAATTGGCTTATTATCTTTATCAAGGCGATATAGGCCTTCCATCGTGTTCCCTAAAATTTGCGCACCTAATGTATCAGTAGATTTAGAAGTATCCATCGTCGGAATTTCTTGGTTTTCCGTACGATTTAATACTTGTTTCGCTGCATATTTAATATCTGATTTTTTTTCTTCCCCACTATTTGATGTAGTAGTCGTTTTCTTTTCCCCACCTGACCCAGAACATGCTGTCAATGCAACACTCATCGCTAAAACTGGTACTACAACCGCCGTTAACTTTTTCAGCTTTTTTCTCTTCATTTTTGTACCCTCCCTAATTATATGTACATTACCAACCCTTGAGAGACCCCTTATTAAAGATTCATTTTTCTGAAATTTACAACTAATGTTATTCTACTCTTTTTTTCGCATTTGTAAATAGTTTAATTTTAAATATTCTGACTTTTTATTTTGGTAGGATTTATCCCCATCTACTATATGTACATACTATACACCTTATTCTCCTCTATTTAACCATACTAAAAATTAGTATTTTAAGCTCACAAAAAAAGCATTTCAAAGTAGCCAAGCTACTTTGAAATGCTTTTTTAACTCTATTATTTTTCAGTTACATATGCCCATTTAAAGCTAAATTCTGGACTGATATTATGTTTTACTACTCCCTTTACATTTGGTTGTAAAACATAAGAATCTCCACGTTGATATAAAGGTACAATCGCTACATCTTCTTCAAGTAATGTTTTTTCAGCTTTCCCTAACTCTTCCCAACGTTTTTTCGCATCGCTCATTAATTCCGTTCCAGCTTTTTTCACCATGCCGTCATATTTAGGGTCAGAGAAGCTCATTTGGTTATGAGAATGTCCAGTCTCAAACATATCTAAGAACGTCATTGGATCTGCATAATCCGGATTCCATCCGCCATACGAAATATCATATTGTTGTTCAGTCTCTAATTTTAGTTTTTGCTTAAATGGTTGAAGTTTAATATTAACTGTTACACCTTTTAAGTTTTTCTCAATCTGATCTTTAATATATTCGCCAACTTTTTTCGCATTACCAGTATCGTAGTTTAAGAATTCAATCGTAACTTGATCTTTTCCAAGTTCTTTTTTCGCTTCTTCCCAAGCTGCAGCAGCTTTTTTAGGATTTGGTTTCAAACCGTTTTTAAATGTTTCTTGGAAATCTTTACCGTCCGGTCCAGTTGCTAATCCTTTTGGTACTAAGAAGTCAGCTTCTTTTGATCCATCATTTAAAATTACATTTGCTAAATTCTTTTTATCAATTGATAGCGCAATTGCTTCACGTAATTTTTTGCTCTTTAATGGCGTGTCTTGTCCATCACGTTTTTGGTTCATACGAATGAAATACGTACTCACTTGTGAATATGTGCCAAATTCATCTTTCTTGCTTCTATATTTATCTACGAACTCTCCAGTTAATAAAGCAAAGTCAACTTGACCGCTATCATATAAATTGATAAGAGTTGCTGGTTCTTTAACAACACTGAAGTTAACTTCTTCAAGTTTTACAGTCTTTTTATCCCAATATTGATCATTTTTCTTTAATTGCCATCCTTGTTCATGCTTCCAATCTTTAAGAACGAACGGTCCATTATAAACTGTTGTATCAGACTCTATACCGAACTTCTCCCCTTTTTCTTTTACGAATTTTTCATTTAATGGGTAGTACGATGGGAATGCTACTAAGTTTAAGAAGTACGGTACCGCTTGCTCTAATTCAACTTCAAGCGTAAGATCATCTACTGCTTTCACTCCTAATTCAGCTACAGGTTTTTCACCTTTATTAACCACTTCTGCATTTTTAATTGGGAATGCGATAAATGCATACTCAGCAGCTGTTTTTGGATCTAATAGACGTTGCCAAGCATATACGAAATCTTTCGCCGTTACTGGATCTCCATTTGACCATTTTGCATCTTTACGTAGTTTAAATGTATATTTTTTACCATCTTCACTTTTCGTGCTAGATTCTGCTGCAGCTGGAATAGGCTTATTATCTTTATCAAGACGATATAATCCTTCCATCGTATTCCCTAGCATTTGTGAAGATACTGTATCTGTTGATTTAGAAGAATCCATCGTTGGAATCTCTTGGTTTACTGTTCGATTCAACACTTGTTTTGCCGCTAATTTCCCCTCTGACTTGCTATCTCCACTTGAGTTTGTGCTTGTCTTCTTATCTCCACCTGATGTAGAACATGCTGTTAACGCCATGCTCATTGCTAAAACCGGTGCTACAACTGCTGTTAGTTTTTTCATTTGTTTCTTTTTCATTTTGTACCCTCCCTAATTCTTAACGATAGCTATTAAAGAATTTTCTGATAATTCTGTTTTTCTCTATATATTTATCAGACGATTCTTACTAATTCTTATTCTACTAATTTTTTAATTTTTGTAAAGTATTATTATTGAAAATTTTTAAAAAATTATTTTTTTACAGTAATATTCATAAAAATTCCATATTTTGTTCAAACCTTATTTCGCATTCATACACATTCGTTGTTTTAATCACTTTCATCTCATTTACCACTTGAATACTTGTTAATTATTGCTAATAAATAATGCATATATCTAAAAACATCTTTTCTACAAAAATAAAAAAGTCAGCAAAGCTGACTTTTTACCCGACCATTTTTTCTCTTTTCATTTCCTCTACTACTCTCGTATACTTCTCATCATCAAATTCATTTTCACTTTTCGCAACAACTACAGTTGCAATACCGTTACCAATTAAATTAACGATAGCACGTGCTTCTGACATGAAACGATCTACACCAAGTAATAACGCTAAACCTTCTAATGGGATAACATTCATTGCAGATAGAGTAGATGCTAGTACAATGAATCCCCCGCCGGTTACTGCTGCTGCTCCTTTAGATGTAACTAACAAAATAGCTATTATAGTTAATTGTTGACCTAGTGAAAGATCAACGTGAAAAACTTGCGCTAAAAATATAGTTGCCATTGATAAATAAATCGTTGTTCCATCTAAGTTAAAAGAATAGCCTGTTGGAATGACTAAACCTACTACCGGTTTCGAACACCCGAAGTCTTCCATCTTTGTCATCATCCGCGGCAGTACTGATTCTGACGATGATGTCCCGAGAACAATAAGTAATTCTTCTTTAATATGCGCTAAATATTTCCACAAACTAAATTTGTACAGTTTACAAATAAAATTTAAAACAATAAAAACAAATAATACCATTGTCGCATATACACAAATCATTAATTTACCAAGTGGTATGAGCGTGCTTAAACCATACTTCCCAATTGTAAATGCCATCCCACCGAATGCTCCAGCCGGTGCTAATTTCATTACAATTGATAAAATGTTAAAAAATACTTTCGATAATCTTTCAAAAAAGTCAATAACCGGTTGTCCATTTTTCCCTAACATCGTTAACCCTGCGCCGAATAAAATGGAGAAGAACAGAACTTGTAAAATATCACCTTTGGCAAATGCTTCAAACATGTTAGACGGCACGATATGTAAAAAGAAATCCATCCATTTCATTTCTTGTCCGCTTTGTACATATTGTGAAACATCTCCGCCCTTTAGTTTTGAGGGATCTAATCCATCTCCTGGACGTACAACATTCGCTACGATGATACCAATAATTAAAGCCGCTGTTGTAACAATTTCAAAATATAATAGTGCCTTCCCACCAACACGGCCTACCTTTTTCATACTTCCCATACTTGCAATACCGAGCACAATTGTTAAAAAGATAATCGGTGCAATAACCATTTTAATCATATTGATGAATGTTTCACCAATTGGCTTCATTTGTTGTCCAACACTCGGCCAAATTGCCCCTACTGCAATACCACAAATAATGGCCACAATAACTTGGAATGTTAAATTCTTTACGATTCTCATTTTTGATACTCCCCTGTATTTTCATTTCTCCCATACTATTTCAATAATTGCTAATGATATATTCTATGTAATAGCCCCCCTGTTATTTAACTTAAACTATAATTTTATGTTACACTATTATCTTAAACTTGAAAATAGTATATAATATTTACGGATAAAAGACATACTATTTAACATAATAAAAAAGCAGACATTACATCTGCTTTAATTCTCCTCAATCTTTTTTTCACTTAATCCTAGATGTGTTCTAAGAGTATTACTCAAACTCTGTAGATCTTTTTTATTAGGATTATAATAATATACACGTTGCCCGTTTGGGCCATTAGGTAAGTATAAATCATCACCAGCTAATTGTATTTTTTCAAATGAACCGTTTAAACCGTATTTATAAAAAGATAAAATATCATCCATTACTAAATTTGTTTTAAAATCACCATCAACCGCCTCAACTATTTTTTCTAGCTTCGTAATCGATCCTACACTTTTTAATTTACTTAAAATCGCTTCAATAACAAGTTGTTGGCGCTGTCCTCTCATTGCATCACTATCAATATGGCGCGTTCTTGCTAGTGCAAGTGCTTCTTCCCCATTTAATTTTTGTAATCCTTTTTTCAAATGAATCGCATCAGGTTCATCTTTACTATTTTGCTCCGTAAATTCAACTGGGACATCCACTTCAATACCATCTAACCCATCAACAATTTTAATAAAGGAACCAAAATTAAATTTCACAAAATAATCAACAGGCACCTGTAACAATTTTTCTACCGCTTCCACAGAAGCTTGCGGTCCTCCATCTTTACCATTTTTAACGAAACCACTTCCATATGCATGGGTTATTTTATCTTTTTTCTTTTCAACTGGAACATATGTATATGTATCACGCGGTATGCTCGTTAATTTCACTGTTTTATCGTCTTTATTAAAAGTCGCTAACAATAATGCATCTGTATGAAATGCACCATTATATTCCTTTTGTCGTTCTTGATTTTCATCAATTCCCATAATTAAAAGTGAAACATGATTTGCAATTGGCTTTACAGATTTCTCACGTAAATTGGATTTTTCACCTCGTGCTAAATTCAAATTAGATTTTTGTACAAGACTAGAAGTTTTCATATATACATAGGCTCCATAGCCAATTCCACCAAATAGTAATACCGCCAGTAGTAAACTTATTATCTTTTTCTTTTTATATTTTTGCTTATTTTTCTCTTCTCTTAAAGATGAATGATTCCCCATTTACTCTCCTCCTGTTTCTATTCATCCAATATGTTTTTCATTTTTTCATATTTAGCGCTATCCTTTTGAAACATACTTTCTTTCAATCCCTTATCTATTTGTATCCATTCAGTCGTAACTGAATATTGAATCAAGCCTTCTTGAAAACTAAGAAATTTCAACATAATCCCTGTATTTTTCTCCACAACCATTTCGAATTTCCCTCTTAAATCTTCAGAGGTGCTAACAGCCATCTCTATGTTTATAACTCCTTCAATTTTGTAACAATCTAATCCAAGATATTTCGTTTCTTTATAATTCCAATCTTTATATCGAATTAATAAATCTGCGAATTCTGATTGAATACTATATTTAGCTAGCCCTACATATTCATCATCATATCTCTTTTTCTCATCTGATTTTCTCACTAACCTTTCCGTAGGATTTAATTTTAATAGTTCATTGTTTCTTTCTTTCGGGTTCCATTTTGTCTCTTTGTAAGTATACTTCTCATCATCAAACTCTTTTTTCTTCCCCTCGTTATATATAATTGTTCGTTTTTTGGCTAGTTTATCTTCTTTCGAAGAGATACCTCTTTGTTTCTCCGTATCAATCGCATACTTATATGTTGTAGCAATTCTTGATGAGCTAGAATATTCCTCAAATTGTCCTGAAATATTTTTAAAATAATCAATAGAATCTAGCATTTTTTGATGAATCTTTTCTTTATCTGGATAATGTACATTCGATTTTATTTCTTCTTCATTTTCATAATCAGAAAACGCTTTTTTCTTTACATATTCAAATACTCCACCATTTTGCGCAAAACTTTGTATAGAAAACTCAGACATAGATACCACTGAAAGTATACAAACCGCTGCACTAATTATCATCATATGAATTTTGTAACTCTTCTTTTTTACCTTAAGATTATGTAGCGTGCCGTTAATCTTTTCATTTAACTCTGGAGGTACTATAACATTTTCATCTTTTATTCTCTTTTTTAATTTCTCATCAAATAATTTTTCATTATCCATCCTTTACACCCCCTATTCCATCTTTAATCGTTTTTGTAGTTGTTCCCTCGCACGTGATAATCTTGATTTCACTGTTCCTTTCGGTATTTCTAACAGCTTTGCTATACTCTCTTGATTCATGTCTTCATAGTAATAAAGCACCGTAACAGCTCTTAATTCTTCATGTAACGATTGAATCGCATTACACAAATCTATATCTTCATACTGATCACACGCACTCATAATGTAATCATTCTCTTCTGTCACAATTACATTTTTATACGCTCTAATAATATTGTTACACTCATTTATTAGTATTCGAATTAACCAAGTTTGAAAAAATTCTTCTTTTCTTAATTTTTTTATATTTTCATAGGCTTTTAAAATTGTTGTCTGTATCGCATCCTCTATATTTGTCTCATCACGTAACATCGCCTTTGCTATTCGATACATCTTCGCTTTTTCTGTATGTATAAGCGCTATAAAGGCTTCATGATCACCTTTTTTCGCTAAAGAAACATCCGTTTCTTCTTTTACAATCATTTTATATAAAGGGATTACTTTCACAATTGCTCCTCCTGTTTCATCCTCACTTCATCACTTCCAATTTAACTTTACATGTATTAGACGTATGAACCTAGAAAAAGGTTCACTTTTTTGAATATTTCTGTAATTAAAAAAAGAAATATCCTTTATAAGTGTTATGTGATAAACATACTAGTTTAAATTTACAAATAAAAAAAGCCCACTTTCTCAGTGGACTTTCTACTCTATAACGGTAAATCCCTCTTCCTAAATACTACAATCGCTACGATAAAAATACAAAGCGCTACAGTAGTTAACCCTATACTTACCGGCCATATATTATATGATCCTTCAGCAATTTCTTTCGGACGAAACAGCGTAAATAATGATAGGTTTTTCATCCATTCTAACTTATCACTTAACTTCCCTACCATATCCAATACGAAAAATAAGATAGTTAAACTCGCTGAATAACTTAGTGCTTTTCTTTCGTCATTACATATACAAGAAAAGAAAAATGAATACGCACTAACGACTAAAAATATGAGCCCTCCGACTACATTTATCTTCAAAAATAATTCTTTATTTAAGTTGTTATCTTGTAAAAACCATTCTGCACCTACTAACCCAGCTACATACGTAACAGATACAATAATTAGAAGTCCCAATATGAGAACAGCAGCTTGTGTAATCGCAATTTGCACTCTAGATACAGGTGTTGCTAGCAAGTATGCCATTGCTCCTTTATCTACATGACGAGCAATTAAATGTGTCGCAACTGTTACGCAAAAAATTGTTAAAATGATAATAAACAATAGACTATAGTATTCGCCCGCTAGAAAATCCATTACGTTTTGAATCGGACTTTCCATACCAACGATTTTTTTCACACTATCAGGCATGGCAGCTATTAATTCATTTAGCCCTTTCGCTGATACCATTGACGGGAATATCCAAATTAATAACCACAGATATAAAGCTGCACCAGACGCATAACTCAAAATACTTTTTTGTGTTTCTTTCAAACTAGCTAAAAATAATTGCTTATTCATGCGTTACCCCTTCTTTCTTATCGTAATAATGCATAAATAAATGTTCTAAATCCATCGCTCTCGTTTGAAGTGCCGTTACATTATAGTTTGAAAGTGTTTGTAAAACAGTTTGATAGTTTCCTTGTACAATGATAGATGCCTCTCTACCTTTTACCGCTTCAAATTGCAAATTACACTTTGTAAGGGACTCAATCTCTTCTTGTGATGATACTGTTACATCTATCACCTGTCTTCTCATACTTTGTAAATTGTGAATATTTTCAACCGTTACGAGTCGACCATCTTTAATAATAGCTACTCTGTCACAAGTTCTCTCAATTTCAGTAAAAATATGTGATGACATTAGGATTGTTTTTCCTCTTTGCTTTTCCTCTAATATTAAATCTATAAACACTTGTTGCATAAGTGGATCAAGTCCAGATGTTGGTTCATCTAAAATTAACACCTCTGGATCGTGCATAAATGCAGCGACTATCCCTACTTTTTGCTTCATTCCTTTAGACATTTTGCGAATCGGTGTTTTCACATCAAATTGCAGACGCTCTATCAGTTCATCTCGTCTTTTCGTATCCTTTAATCCACGCATTCCCTGCATTAATTTTAAAAACTCTAATCCATTCATTCCTTCAATAAAAGAAATTTCACCTGGCAAGTAACCAACTTCCCTTTGAATTTTCGCTGCTTCATTCCAACAATCTAATCCAAAAATTGTCGCTTTACCAGCTGTCGGTTTTATAAATCCCATTAAATTACGAATTGTCGTTGATTTTCCGGCACCATTCGGTCCTAAATAACCAAATACTTCTCCCTCTTTTACATCAAATGTAATATGAAACAAACCTTTTCCATTCGAAAACTGTTTTGTGACATCTTGAACTGAAATCATAATTCCACCTCATTTTTTGAAATATTTAATGTTTGATATTTCAAAATTATTGTACTCCTCATCTTCCATATTCGCAACAACTTTTTGAAATATTTATTAGTCCATATTTCAAAATTATTGTTTTCCATTATTTTTTCTTGTATATTTTAAGTGAGGTGATTGCATTGAACGGCTTTGAAAGAGTAAAAGAAAAGAAAAAGCGTGCCATTAAAGAAGCAGCATTCGTATTATTTTCAGAACGTGGATTTAATGAAGTGAAAATAGAACATATCGCAAAAGAAGCAAACGTTTCTCAAGTTACAATTTATAATCATTTCGGAAGTAAAGATGCGTTATTTAGGGAGCTTATACAAGAATTTATCATATCTGAATTTCAATATTATAAAGAGCTTGCAGAAGAAAAATTACCTTTTCATGATATGATGCAAAAAATGATTGTAAGAAAAATGAATACTGGCGGATTATTTCAACCTGATATGTTACTACAAATGATGCAAAGGGACGAAGAACTCCGTAAGTTTATTTATAGTTATCAAAATGAAAAAATCCTACCCTGGTATTTAGAAATATTAGAACAAGCTCAGCGCAAAAACGAAATTAATCCACACCTTACTAAAGAAATGATGTTACTTTACATTCAAATGTTTACAAAATTAGGTGATGAATTTGGAGCACAACTTCTTGAAGGAGATCGGGAAAAACATATAAAAGATATCGTTACGATGTTCTTTTATGGACTGTCCGTCCCAGAAAAATAATTGTTTCTAAAAAACAAATACAATCACCAAAAAGCCCTTTGGATATTTAAATCTCAAGGGCTTTTTCATATCAAATAAATAGCTAAAACTAACTTTATCTTAAAGAAGTTAAATGCTGCTTTATAGATAACACCTTATTATAGATTAACTCTTTTAGCATAACAGGCTGAATTGAAATAATCGTTTCACCGAAATTCAGAAAATAATTTGAAATAAAATCAGATTCTTGCTTGTTAAAATAGCCTGTTATAATGTAATTTTCATTTTCCTTTTGCAACCTCATGGAAGGGTAATTCTCTTTATCAAAAATGTCTTTTCCTTTTTGATTAACAATGACGCTAAAATCAATTGCATCAGACTTTCTGTGAAAGGTAGTAAGATAACTTAATAATTCTTCAAGATTTTTTGGATGAACATTGCTTGTTTCCACAATAGAAAGAATTTTATCACATCTAATTATTTGAACATGATTTGTCTCAAAATTAAAGATTTTAGCATACCACTGGCCAAATTTAGATTCTATTCGAATAAATTGGGCAACCAATGCTTTCTCCTCACCTTTTTTTAAATATGTTAAATGATAAACTTGCTCAGCAAAAATTCCCTGTAAAATTTCTTTTAAGAACGGACTAAAATTACTATGATTTGTTACTTCAAAGGAAAGCGTTCGTTCCATAATTGAAATATTTTTACTCACATTATCAGGTAATACATGTTTAAATTTATTTTCAAGCGCAATACTTTCTACATTAAATGGTTTTGTCTTGTATCCATTTAGCGTAAGAATTGAAAAGTATAACGCATACATTTCATCCACACTAAAATAAATTGGCGATAACACACTATTTTCTATAATTTTATAACTTCCATTTCTACCTAATTCAGAATATATGGGTACACCTATTTCTTCCAATGATTGAATATCTCGCAACGCAGTACTTTTAGAAATATCATATCTAGCCATTAAATCTTTTAAATTAAAATATCTTTTATTATTTAAGAAAATAAGCATGTCATTTATTCGTTCAGTTTTTTTCATATTTCCCTCCCAAAAAGGTATCATGTATTGAAACCTTTTTAATCTATATTATAATTATCAACTAATAAAGGAGTTATATATTTATGACATTAGAGATAGCTATTTTTCTTTCAATGAACGGGCAAGCAAAGGAGGCGATTAACTTTTATACACGTAATTTAGAAGCCAAAAAATTAATGATTGTTACGTATGAAGAACTGGCGAAAAGAGATAGTTCTTTTAAAATTACAAGTGAAAATAAAGATCATATTGCTCACTCTGTTTTACAAATTGGGAATACAAAGCTAATGATAGCAGAAGATACAATGAAGCATAATGAACGTTATAACGTTGGAAATAACATGTCACTTTGCATTCAAAGCGCTAATTTAGAAGAAATACAACGGTTTTATAATAATTTAATTTCCGATAAGCATGTGAAAATAATCTCTCCGCTAGAAAAAAATATATTTAGTGAAGCATATAGTATTATTGAAGATCCTTATGGCATACAAATCCAATTAATGTATGATAAACGACTAAACTAATTAATTAATCATATTCACATATTCCTAATAAAAAAGACACGAATTTCGTGTCTTTTTATTTTATAGAAATGACTCTACCCTTTTCACTACTTTCAATCGCTAATTGAATCATTTTAATAACATCTAAACCTTCTTTTGCTGTTACAGGTAGTTCCTCACCATTTAATATACTATCTCGTACACCTTTATAATAATTGTCATAACAACCGACTTCTGTTGGAATACGCTCTAAGCTTTCTTCTGTTTCTAAAGTAGCAAAATTCTCTTCATCGTCTACTCCATAACCGTTATCACCTGGCTTCATTCCATTTTTTAATTGCTCTTCCTGCGAATCCATACCGTACTTCACGATAGAACCTTTCTCTCCATGCACTATAAAATGTGGTCCAGCTTTTTTCACATAACTGCTACTACGTAAAATGACACGTTTAACTCCGTAATGAAGTACTATGTGGAAATAATCATCCACCTCTGCACCTGGTCGTTGTTTTATTACATCTGCACTTATCGCATCTGGTTTCCCGAATATTGATAACGCTTGGTCAATTAAATGCGATCCTAAATCGTATAATATACCGGAGCCTGGTAGATTTTTTTCTCTCCATCGATCACGTACATGTGGACGGAAACGATCAAAATTCGATTCATATGCGTATACATTCCCTACTCTGTTTTCTCCTAACAATTTCTTAATTGTTAAGAAATCATTATCAAAACGACGATTATGATATACGCTTAACATTACATTATGCTGCTCTGCTAATGAAATAAGCTCTTCCCCTTCTTCAATTGAGACAACAAATGGTTTTTCTACAACAACATGCTTACCATTTAAAATTGCTTCTTTTACATATGGAAAATGAGTTGTATTAGGTGATGTAATAACAACTAAGTCAACATCAGCTCGCTTCACCAATTCATCAATTGTACTAACAACATTAGCGTTTGGTAATGTGTCTTTTACTACCTCTTCTTTTGAGGATAATACAGCACGAATATCATATTCTTCTATTGTTTGTAATAGTGGGATATGAAATGTCGTACTAGAAAAACCAAATCCTACAATCCCTACACCTATTTTTTTCATGTTGCCCCTCCATTTGTGCCGCTTTAACGAGCAGTAAGATTCCTAACCCAAAATTCAGTGAAAGCTAAGGAATTAGGTGAGGAATCAACTGCTTGTTAAAGCCCGATTAGTTGAACTTTATGAGAACGATTTCATTCAGTTATTATAACAAGATTATTATTATTTACATAATAAATTGCCTAGAAAAAAGCATCTTGCTACTATTCATAGCAAGATGCCCTCTTTATTCTGGTCTTTTCTTCGTCCACGTTTCTACTACTTCACCAGTATCATTAACATCTAGCACAAGGCTACCATTACTATACCGGTCTTTATTTCGATACGCTTTCGGATCAATTTCTTCTACAATGTTTTTCTCTGTCTTCATGTAAACTAATTCATCGTCCCGAACGATTTCAATACCGACAATGCGGTACGGATTACGTTTTAATTCTTTGAAAATAACAAGACCTCGCTTCGCCCTCGTTGATTTCTCAATTTCTGATGCTTTTAGGCGTTTTACAGCACCGCGCTGTGTTACGAGAATAAGTTGATCTTTGTCACCATTTAACGGTTTACCAGAAGCGACATAGTCATCTTCTTTTAAATTAATTGCTTTCACTCCAGCAGCTCTTACACCGACTGGACTTACTTCCTCTTCATGGAAAATAAGTGCATATGCACCGTGTGTAGCAAGAACGATATCACTCGTTCCATCTGTCGCAAATATATCGACAACTTCATCATCTTTTTTCAAGTTTACAGCAACGAATGCTCTTGAATAACGCTGAACTTTATATTGATTTAATTCTGTTTTCTTTATCATACCATTTCTTGTTACAAATACGATAAATCGTTTTTCTTCCTCAAAGTTCGGTACAACAGTTGCCCAAATGATTGTTTCATCCCGGTCGAGTGAAACGATATTAGCAACGTGCTGACCTAAATCTTTCCAACGAATATCTGGCATTTCGTATACTGGCAGATATATATAGTTTCCTTTATTCGTAAATAAGAGGACTGTCTCTGTCGTATTCGTATCGAATCGTTCAAGTAAGATGTCACCCTCTTTCATACCGAAGTCTTTGCCGTTTGAGGCATTATGTGAGCGCCATCCAGTACGTTTCACATATCCTTCTTTCGTTACAGTAACGATGACATCTTCTTGTGGGATCATCACTTCTACATCGATTTTAATTTCCTCGATTTGATCTTCAATAATCGCGCGTCGATCATCACTATACGTTTTCTTAACTCTCTTTAAATCAGTTTTAATTACTTGAAGTAATCTTTTTTCACTTTGTAAAATTGCCTGTAGCTCAATAATTTTCTTATTAAGCTCATCTGCTTCTTCTTGTAACGCCGTAATGTCTGTATTCGTTAAGCGATATAATTGCAAGGAAACAATTGCTTCTGCCTGTGCTTCTGTAAAGCCAAATTTTGCACTTAAATTATCTTTTGCATTACGCTTATCTTTTGAAGCTCGAATCGTTTCAATAACTTGGTCTAAAATCGATAATGCTTTCTTTAAACCTTCTACAATATGTTGACGATTTTCTGCTTTTCGTAATTCATATTGTGAACGTCTCGTAATAACCTCTTTTTGATGTCCAATATAAGCATCCAAAATTTTCGGTAATGTCATAAGTGTTGGACGACGATTATTGATCGCTACCATATTAAAGTTATATGGAATTTGTAAATCTGTATTTTTATATAAATAATTTAAAATACCTTCGGCGTTTGCTTCTTTCTTTAATTCAACAACAATTCGTAAACCAGTACGATCTGTCTCATCACGCACTTCAGCAATACCATCTAACTTTTTATCTAGACGTAATTCATCCATTTTCTTTACAAGGTTTGCCTTATTCACTTCGTAAGGAATTTCAGTGATTACAATTTGTTGTTTCCCACCGCGCACTGTTTCAACTTCTGCTTTTCCGCGAATAATAATTTTACCTTTACCTGTTTCATACGCCTTTTTAATACCATCAATCCCCTGAATAATACCGCCTGTTGGGAAATCTGGTCCTTTCATAACTGTTAATAAATCGTCAACAGTACTATTTGGCTTATCGATACGCATCATTGTAGCATCAATAACTTCTCCAAGATGATGGGGAGGAATTTCTGTTGCATAACCAGCGGAAATCCCTGTAGATCCGTTCACTAATAAATTGGGGAACGCTGCTGGTAATACAACTGGTTCTTCACTCGTATCATCAAAGTTTGATACGAATTCTACTGTTTCTTTATCAAGATCACGTAATAACTCAGATGCAATTGGTGATAAACGAGCTTCCGTATAACGCATTGCTGCTGCTGGATCCCCGTCAACACTACCGTTATTACCATGCATTTCAACTAAAACATTACGTACTTTCCAAGTTTGGCTTAAACGTACCATCGCCTCATATACAGAGGAATCACCATGTGGATGATAATTACCAATAACGTTACCGACTGTTTTAGCTGACTTACGGAACGCTTTATCATGTACATTACCTTCTACATACATAGAATATAAAATACGTCTTTGTACTGGCTTTAAGCCGTCACGCGCATCTGGAAGTGCACGATCTTGAATAATATATTTACTATAACGTGCAAAGCGATCACCTAACACGTCTTCAAGCGGGAGGTCATGAAACTTCTCTGCTTGCATGTTATTCCACCTCCGTCTCCATAATCATTTCATTTTCTAAAATATTTCCTTCTTCTTGCATACCAAACTGTACATTACGTTCAATCCATTTACGGCGCGGTTCTACTTTATCACCCATTAATGTTGTTACGCGGCGCTCTGCTCTTGCTGCATCATCAATTTTCACGCGAATTAATGTACGCGTTTCAGGATTCATTGTTGTTTCCCATAATTGATCCGCATTCATTTCACCAAGTCCTTTATAGCGTTGTAACATATAGCCTTTTCCAACTTTTTTCGTTACATCGTCTAATTCCTCATCTGACCAAGCGTATTCAATTACCTCACTCTTACCTTTTCCTTTACTTACTTTGTATAAAGGAGGAAGTGCGATAAACACTTTACCAGCTTCGATAAGTGGCTTCATATATCTGTAGAAGAACGTTAATAACAATACTTGAATATGAGCCCCATCCGTATCGGCATCGGTCATAATTACAACTTTATCGTAGTTAATATCTTCAACATCAAATTCATTTCCTACACCGCCGCCAATCGCATAAATGATTGTATTAATTTCTTCATTTTTAAAGATATCAGCAAGCTTTGCTTTTTCTGTATTAATTACTTTACCACGTAACGGTAATACGGCCTGGAAACGTCGGTCTCGTCCTTGTTTTGCAGAACCACCGGCAGAGTCACCCTCTACTAGGTATAGTTCATTTTTTTGCGGGTTACGTGATTGTGCAGGTGTCAATTTCCCGCTTAACGTACCTTCTGATTTTTTCTTTTTCTTACCACTACGCGCTTCTTCTCTTGCTTTACGGGCTGCTTCACGGGCTTGTGCTGCTTTAATTGCTTTTCTCACAAGAAGTGTAGCTACATCAGGATTTTCTTCTAAAAAGTATGCTAAATGCTCAGATACAATGGCATCAATTGAAGAACGCGCTTCACTTGTACCTAGTTTCCCTTTCGTTTGCCCTTCAAACTGAAGCACTTCTTCTGGTACACGTACCGAAACGATAGCCGCTACACCTTCACGAATATCTGTGCCTTCTAAGTTTTTATCTTTTTCTTTTAATAGTGCTACTTTACGAGCATACTCGTTAAACACACGCGTCATCGCTGTTTTAAATCCAGCTTCGTGTGTTCCACCATCTTTTGTACGTACGTTATTTACAAACGATAAAATGTTTTCTGAGTAGCCATCGTTAAATTGAAATGCTAGTTCTGCTTCAATTCCATTTTGTTCACCAGTGAAATATACAACTGGATGAATGGAATCTTTTTCTTCGTTTAAATATGAAACAAAAGCTTCAATTCCCGTTTCATAATGAAATACATCCTCTAAATCATTTCGTTCATCTTTTATCGAGATTTTCATTCCTTTTAATAAGAATGCAGATTCACGTAATCTCTCACATAATGTTTCATAATTATAATTTGTTGTGCTGAAAATCGTTGTATCTGGTTTGAAATGCATCGTAGTACCAGACTCTTTCGTCTTCCCGATTTTCTCAAGCGTCGTTACAGGAACACCGCCATTTTCAAAGCGTTGTTCGTAAATATTTCCGTCACGCTTAATCGTTACGACTAACCATTCTGATAAGGCATTTACAACTGATGCCCCAACACCGTGCAAACCACCACTCGTTTTGTAACCACCTTGACCAAACTTACCACCGGCATGAAGTACAGTTAAAATAACTTCAGGTGTAGGTTTCCCAAGTTTATGCATTCCCGTAGGCATTCCTCGCCCTTTATCTATAACGCTAATACTATTATCTTTATGTATTACGACTGAAATTTCGTCGCCAAATCCCGCTAACGCTTCGTCAACGGAGTTATCTACTATTTCATATACTAAATGATGCAATCCACGGCTGTCCGTGCTCCCGATATACATACCCGGGCGTTTTCGAACGGCTTCAAGTCCTTCTAACACTTGAATCGCATCTTCATTATATTGGAACTGATGCTTCGCCAAACTCCTTGCCCCTTTCCTAATCCAAAATCAGAACATATGTTTCTATTATAGAATAACGCCTCGACTATCGTTTTGGCAAGTTATCTTATCTCTTTTATATACCATTTTCAATAGAAAAATCCTTGTTTTCTCACAAGGATTCCTCTAGGCTACTATTTCAGAAAAATAATCGTTTGTCAACGAGAAATGGATATGTATTCCAAGATTACACATTCCAAACCTTTATTATGATCCAAATGATCAAGATCCAAAATGGGATTACAAATAACAATCCCCAAAAACAGCCTTTAAAAAATCTCATGATGAACACCTCGTTCATCGGCCCTACTTATCTATAATGAGGGCTGAATCAATCTTTCTACCTTTAAATCTATACTATTTTGTCATCGCATGTTCTACTTTAATACAACGATCCATTATTACAGTATAGTCTTTTTCTTTTAAAAGTTTATATGTATCCTCATCTTGTACTCCTAATTGTGCCCAAAAAACATCTGCATCAATCTCTACAAATTCTTTTGCAACATCCATTAAAAACTCTGAGCGACGAAATACATTTACAATGTCAACGTGTTCCTTGATATCCTTTAGTGAAGAAACTGCCTTTTCTCCAAGCACCTCATCTACTGTTGGGTTAACTGGAATAATGCGGTATCCAGCATCTTGCATTGCTTTTGAAACCATATACGATGTACGTTCTGGCTTATCTGATAATCCAACAACCGCAATTGTTTTGCTTTTCTTTAACACTTCACCAATTTCCGTACGAGTTGGGTTTTCAATTGTCATAATTAATCCCTCCTATTCCTTTAGTATAGCCGATAAAGAAAGTCTCTTTCAATATGAAAGAGACTTTCTTTTATTTCGATTATTGATTCTTTGTAGCTGAATTATCTGCTAAAGTAGCCGATTTCGTCATTTTTTGACCGTTACGGTAGAATGTAACTTCTACTTTCTCGCCTACTTTTTTCTTTTCATATAAATATTTACGGAATTGAAGAGCATTCTCTACTTTTTGATTATCTAATGCTACTACAATATCATATTGCTCTAAACCAGCTTTTTCAGCCGGTGAGATTGGATAAATTTTACCTAATACAACACCATTAGTTACTTCTTTCGGTACTTTCAATTGATTGACTGCATAAGCTTGCACATCTTCTAATGAAACAACACCTACTCCAAGCGCTGGACGTTTTACTACTCCATCTTTTTCAAGAGATTCAATAACTGGTTTTGCGATATTAATTGGAATAGCAAATCCAATTCCTTCAACTTCTTGTTGTGCAATTTTACTTGAATTAATCCCAATTATTTCACCATTTTGGTTAAATAATGCACCACCACTGTTACCAGGGTTAATCGCTGCATCTGTTTGAATAACTTGCGCTTGCCAATCTGGTCGTTTATCGCCATCAATATCAACCGGAATTTCGCGTTCTTTACTACTGATTATACCTTCCGTTACACTTCCATCAAATCCTAGTGGGTTACCGATTGCAATGGCTTTTTCACCCGCACGAAGTTTACTTGAATCACCTAAAGTGGCAACTTTATTTACATTAGATCCATCAATTTCAACAACTGCTAAGTCTAACCAAGGGTCCTTACCAACTAATTTCGCATCAACTTGCTTTCCGTCGCTCAGCTTCACAGCAAGTTTATTTGCTCCATCCACTACATGGTTGTTTGTTACAATATATGCTTTATTCCCTGCTTTTTTATAAATAACACCTGATCCTGAACCAGCTTGTTGTTCTTGACCTGTCGGTTGCATTGCAAATGGATCAACACTTTGTTGCATATTAATAACACCTACAACAACATCTTTCGCCCCTTCAATCATACCAGGTAAATCAGTTTCATTTTTCGCTTTATTTACAACAGGAACTACAGTACCTTCTACTTTTGAATCCGAACTAAATGATGATACTGGCGCTCCATTATTTTGAGCCCATGGCATATATGGTGCTGCAAAACTAATCGAAACCGCTCCGACTACAGCTCCCACTAAACCTGTGAAGAAATAGCCTTTTTTACTACCTGATTTTCTCACTTCTCTCGTTTCACTATGCTCTTCATTTAAATTTGGTCCGTCGTAATATCCCATGTTTTATTTCCCCTCTCTGGTGAATTCGTATTTTCAGTATAGTCACGTTTTGTGTCCTTCTTGTGAACTCATCGTGAAATCCAATTAAAAAAATACACTTATCTAACATTGTAGACAAAAAAAGTATTTTTTGTACATTTTACCTTCAAAAGAGAGTATAAAATTACCATTTCCCTAGGCTAAATTACACAAATCGTTCTAGATTATTCTTCAAATTTATAACCAACTCGAATAACAGTACCGATATGCTTCGCTTTATCTCCTAGCTTATTTCGAAGTTTTTTAATATGGGTATCAACCGTTCGGTCATCCCCGTAATAGTCATATCCCCATAACTGGTCTAATAAATGTTGACGTGATAACACAATTCCTTTGTTCTCCATTAAATACACAAGAAGTTCAAATTCTTTATGTGTCAATATAATTTCTTCTCCATCTACTAAAACAGTTCTAGATAGACGATTCACTTCTATTCCAGCTAAAGACATAGCATTTTCTTCCGCTACTCCTACCGCACCATCCGCACGTTTCAATAACGTCTTTGCACGAGCTACTAATACTTTCGGGCTAAATGGTTTCGTTACATACTCGTCTGCACCTAATTCGAAACCTAGCAATGTATCATCCTCATCCGAACGCGCTGTCAACATAATAATTGGTACTGCTGATTCTTTTCTAATTCTTCTACAAACAGACCATCCATCTATTTCCGGTAACATAATATCTAACATAATTAAATCAATTTCATGCTCTGCAAATAACTCTAGCGCTTTTTTTCCATCTTCTGCTTCGATTACTTCAAAGCCTTCATTACGAAAATAATCACTAACAATTTCACGTAATCTTCTTTCATCTTCAACAAGCAATACCGTTTTGTTCATATAATCTATCCCGCCTTTTTACTCTTTCAATCGAATAATACGTTGATTGGAGCTTCCGCGAAATGGAAGTGTTAAATCTTTTTCCTCAATTTCAAACCTTCCATCGACTAAAACATCCCCATAATGTAACAACTCTATCATATCATTATTTTGAGAACTCTGTATCTCTTCTAACGTATAACCTGTATACATCCATAAGTTTTTTTTCAAATCTTTCACGATTTTTGCTACCTTTTTCACTTCAGCAGCTTGAAAAAATGGATCTCCACCTGAAAATGTTACATCAGTTAATGGATTACTTGCAATCTCTTTCACAATTTCTTCTACTGTCATTTCCGTTCCGTTGCAAATATTCCACGATTTCGGATTGTGGCAACCAACGCAACGATGCGGACAGCCCGCAAAAAACACGACTGTCCGCAATCCTTCTCCATCTACTACACTATCATGAATAATATTCATCACTTTCATTTATGTTTCACCCGATCTATCTCTTCACTACGTTTCGCACTATTCCACTTTGACATATCTCCTACAAGATAGCCTGTTATACGGCGAATTCTTTCTATATTAGCCTCATCTTCATTCCCGCAACTTGGACATTCATTCCCAATAACCCCGTGATAACTACAGCACTTACAACGGTCAACAGGATGATTAATTGAACCGTATCCAACGCCATGTTCTGCCATGGCTTGTACAATTTGTTTTAATGCCTTTTTGTTATGCATTGCTGCTCCGTCTAGTTCAATATAAGTAATATGTCCTCCATTACAGAGAGCATGGAACGGACCTTCTAAACGAATTTTATTTATCGCTTGAATGTTATAATAAACTGGAATATGGAATGAATTCGTATAGTAATTATGGTTCGTTATGCCGCTAATCACGCCAAATTCTTTTCTATCTTTTTTCACAAACTTCCCTGATAATCCTTCTGCTGGAGTTGCAATTACTGAGAAATTCAGTTGATGTTCTTCTGTCGCTTTATCCATTCTATCTCTCATAAAGGAAATAATTTCATACCCAAGTTTCCATGATTCTTCATCTTCCCCATGATGCTTTCCTGTTAAAGCTACTAAACATTCCGCAAGACCGATAAAACCAATACTTAACGTCCCTTGTTTTAAAATTGAGGCTACGGAGTCTTCAGGATGCAACGTTTCTCCACCACGCCATACACCTTGTGAATATAAAAACTGAAAATCTCTTGCTCGCTTCGTACATTGATACGCAAATCTTTCTAATAACTGCTTAATTCCTAAATCTAAATAATAGTTTAGCGCTTCAAAAAACGCTTCTTTTGAACCACTAATTAACGCTAATTTCACTAAATTAATAGACGTAAATGATAAATTCCCTCTACCAATCGCTGTTTCTTCTCCATGTATATTAGACATAACACGGGTACGACATCCCATGTAACATACTTCACTTTCTGGTCTTCCATCATAATGCACTGCATTAAACGGAGCATCTAAAAATGAAAAGTTAGGGAATAATCGCTCTGCGGTTGTCTCTAATGCTAATTCAAATAAATCGTAGTTCGGATCACTTTCTTCAAAATTCACACCTTTTTTCATCTTGAAAATTTGAATCGGAAAAATCGGTGTCTCTCCTTTACCAAGTCCAGCTTGTGTCGCTTTTAAAAGTTGTTTAATTAACATTCTTCCTTCTTTTGATGTATCTGTTCCATAATTAATAGAAATAAACGGTACTTGTCCTCCGCCCCTACTATGCATACTATTCGAATTATGAACGAAAGCCTCACACGCTTGATACGTATCATTTTCCGTTTCTTTCCATGAAAATTCTTCTATTTGTTCTTTCGTAAGCGGATATGATTGTAATCGTTTTTTATGTCTCTCAATTGTTTTTCGTACATAAGGTGCTAAATCAATATCAAAGAGTGCAAACGATTGACCACCATGCTGCATATTTTGATTCGCTTGAAAAATAATAGACGAAAGAGCCAATGCACTTTTAATGTCTTGCGGTTGTCTCATATGTCCATGTCCAGTATGAAAACCATTAGCAAGCATTTGCGCTAACGGAATTTGTGAACAAGTCGTCGTTCCTGTTGCATAAAAATCTAAATCATGTGGATATAATATATTTTCATTTATCGCTTTTTTCACTTGATCTGACAATAAATTCTCAACAGCATAATATTTTGCACTCTCAGATGCGAACGTTCCCATTACGCCCATTGGAGAGCGGCCGTCTACATTTGCATTTTCTTGCATCAAATCTTTTTCATTGCCGTGGACTATTGTCTCAAACACTTTCATTAATTCTTCTTCTCCACGTGTATTATTTTGTAACATTTATAACCCTCCACCAATATGTTGTTATCTTTTGATTAAAATGTTACTACATATAGTCTTACTGTTTCTGTGAGAAATGTAACATTACTGTGAAATTTTTTTCACGAAATAATGAATTTTTCATTTACAAAAAAGAAATGTGCTCTTTACAAATGTATGGTACAATATACGGGAAAAACTCTTTTTACCCTTTATCAACACATTTGAATAAAGGAGACTGAACTTATGGTTACTACATATCTTTTATTTATCGTTGCCTACTTACTTGGCTCGATTCCATTTGCACTAGTTGTTGGAAAAATCGGCTACGGAATCGATATTCGTGAGCACGGGAGCGGTAATCTAGGCGGAACAAACACATTCCGCACATTAGGGAAAAAAGCAGGTTTTACCGTTACAATTGCTGACATTTTAAAAGGGACATTAGCAACAAGTCTACCAATGATTTTCGGATTAGATATTCATCCACTATGGTTCGGGTTAGCGGCTGTTCTTGGACATGTCTATCCAATCTTCGCGAAATTCCGCGGTGGTAAAGCAGTTGCAACTTCTGCTGGGGTGCTATTATGCTATTCACCAGTTGTTTTTGCAATATTGGCTGTTGTATTTTTCACCCTTTTATTTACAACAAGATACGTATCACTTTCTTCTATGGTAACAGCAGTTGTTGCTGTTATTGCATCCATTGTTAGCGGGGATAAAATCTTCATTATTGCGATGTGTTTATTAGCAGGTATGGTTATTTATAAACACCGTGCAAATATCGGACGAATTATAAATAAAACTGAACCAAAAGCAAACTTTTCAAAAAAGCAAAAATAAGATCGTAACCCACATAACGCAAAAAGAAAACGTGAAGCATATTAATAGCGTCTTTTTGCGTTATTTTTTATACTAAAGAAAAAGCAACATAATTTGGAGGAACTATACATGAATCTTTCCGTAACAAAAGAAGCAGCACAATGGTATAAAAATGAATTAAACTTACAATCAAATGAAACACTACGCTTTTTCGTACAATACGGTGGTTGCAGTACTGTGCAAAAAGGACTTTCTTTAGGTATTCGTAAAGATGATCCTGCACATCCTGCTGTTCAAATTCAAGAAGAAGGTATTAACTTCTTTATTGAAGGCGATGATGAATGGTTCTTCGATGGACATAATTTATCTGTTACACTTAACGAAGGTGACGACTTCCCACAATTTAATTATGAAAAATAAAAAAACGTGGCTTCTGCCACGCTTTTTTATTTTTTCTTAATTTCCTCATATTTCGCATACCACTCAGGATATAACTTTTTAAATGATACAGGGCGGAACCCTTCTTTTTTCGCACAAATATTCGTTGTACTTGCAGTAATACAAAGTTCACCATCACCATTATATATTTCATATCCATATACAACGCGAAGTGGGCTCACAGTATCTACCCATGTTTTTACGATTGCTTTTTCTCCGTAACGCATCGCTTTACGGTATGAAATTTGTAAATCTAACACAGGAGAAATAATTCCTTCTTTCTCCATTTCAACATATGAAAAACCTAAATCTTGTATAAGTTTCGTGCGACCTAACTCAAGCCACACTAAGTAGTTTGAATGGTAAACAACACCCATTTGATCTGTTTCCGCATAACGGATTTCAACTTCATGTTCTGCTACAAACATATGTATTCGCCTTCTTTCACTTCTGCTACCTTGCATACATTTAATCATAATACAGTGACATCAAAAATAAAATAAAAATAGTGAATCTTTTACCGAAAGGAGCAAGCATATGATTCAAATTGTAACGGTTCGTAGCGGTGATAGCGTATATAGCTTGGCATCAAAATATGGATCAACACCTGACGAAATAGTAAAAGACAATGGATTAAATCCAGCTGAAACGCTCGTTGTTGGTCAGGCACTTATCGTTAATACGAAAGGGAATAATTATTATGTACAGCCTGGTGACAGCCTATATCGAATTTCTCAAACATATAATGTCCCCCTCGCTAGTTTAGCTAAAGTTAATAATTTATCTTTAAAATCTATTCTCCATGTCGGACAACAATTATACGTACCAAAAGGTACAAAACGAGCTGTAGAATCCATCGCTTATTTACAACCTTCCACTATACCGATTAAAGAGAGTTTAGTTAATGCTACACGTGCCATCAATCCATTTTTAACATACTTAGCTTATTTTAGTTTTGAGGCAAAAAGAGATGGCACATTAAAAGAACCTACTGAAACAGCTAAAATCGCTAATATTGCAACGCAGGGTAAAACAATCCCTATGCTCGTTATTACAAATATTGAAAATGGTAATTTCAGTGCCGATCTAACATCGGTTATTTTACGCGACGCAACGATTCAAAACAAATTTATTACAAACATTTTGCAAACAGCTGAGAAATATGGTATGCGAGACATTCATTTCGATTTCGAGAGTGTAGCACCTGAAGACCGCGAAGCGTATAATCGTTTTTTACGAAATGTAAAAACACGCTTACCTAGCGGGTACACATTGAGCACAACTCTCGTACCGAAAACAAGTTCAAATCAAAAGGGAAAATTTTTCGAAGCTCACGATTATAAAGCGCAAGGGCAAATTGTTGATTTCGTCGTCATTATGACATATGACTGGGGATGGCAGGGCGGGCCACCGATGGCGATTTCTCCTATCGGTCCGGTGAAAGAAGTACTTCAATATGCAAAATCTCAAATGCCTCCCCAAAAAATTATGATGGGGCAAAATTTATACGGATTTGATTGGAAGCTTCCATTTAAACAAGGAAATCCACCCGCAAAAGCAATTAGCTCTGTCGCAGCTGTTGCACTAGCTCGTAAATATAATGTCCCTATTCGTTATGATTTCACAGCCCAAGCTCCTCATTTTAATTATTTTGATGAAAACGGCGTGCAACACGAAGTTTGGTTTGAAGATTCACGGTCTATTCAAAGTAAATTCAATTTAATGAAAGAACAAGGTATAGGTGGTATTAGTTACTGGAAAATCGGTTTACCATTCCCACAAAATTGGCGTTTACTCGTTGAAAATTTTACGATTACGAAAAAGGGCTGACAAAAGTCAGCCCTTTTTGTACATTTTGTTAAGATTCATCTTTGATTTCACTTTTTAATGAGTCAATACTTTCTAAACGTCTTTGATTTTTTGCTTCAATAGCAGCACGATCTTTTTCATTAGAAAGTTCCGCTGTTTCTTTTGCTTCATTAAAGTTATCAACTGTATTTTGCACCATTTCTTGTAACTTTTCAGCGTTGTCACTTCGATTATCTGGATTTGGCATGTACTTCCCTCCTAATATTGTATATACACACCATCTTAAATTACCTATCTTCCCTCAAATTTATACATAAAAAAGGAGAATGTAATATTCTCCTTTTCTTTAACCGTTATCAACAATCGGTTGTTTACCTGTTTGATCTTGCATTTGCTTTCCTTTATTTCCACCAGCTTTTTTCGATTGTGTTCCAATATGATTTGGCGCAAAGTCTTTTGAATTTTTTTTCGGATTACCCATTACTATCGCCTCCTTAACACTAGTATCGTACTAGTGTTAAGAATTATTCAGCTTGCTTAAAAAGTTTCATTTCATAACGTTTTTCAATGCGCTCTTCAATGCGATCAATTGCATCACGATCGCTTAATAATTGTTGTTTATTTTCATTTACAAGTTCTTCAAACGATTTACGGCGACTTCTTCTCATGTTGTTCACCCTCTCTCCTTCGCTTTCTTATTACATAGTATGAGCAAACGAAAAACTCTTTAATCAGATTTGTAAGAAAATTTTATGTTTTAGTACTCCTAAAAAAACTCCGTGTACAATATATTGCACACGGAGTTTTTTATACCATAATATTCAAATACTCTTTTAACTTTTCATCCGCATTCATTTCATTTTCTTTATAATCATGAAGCGCCTGTAATACAAAATCATACTGCTCTAAAATATAACTTTCTAATTTCATAACATCCTCTAAGCTATTAAGCATAATTCGCGTATTACCAACTTCACTTTTTAACGCTGGTTCACATTTTAAGCTTGTACATATTTCTTTCACATCTTCTTCTAATATGTCTGTTAATACATATTTCTTTCGCCCTTTTACCTTTACTCTCATAACTGGATAAAAAGCTTTTATATCTAGATAACTTCCTACGTTCATACAACGTAGCCATTCTACATTACGTTTATTACGTGCAAGCATTTCTTTCACCGCTTTGTATACTACAATTTCATCAAGTGAGACCTTATTTACTTTTCTGTGTCCTTCTTCTTCAATAGCTGCACACTTTTGATAAACAGCAGCACACGTAATGCAATCGTCAAATGCATTATGAGAGCTTAAACGAATTCCAAGCATTCGTTTTAACGTTTCAAGTTTATGATTAGGCGCATGCTTCATGTATTTCTTCGCTAAAAATACAGTATCAATTACTTTATTTTTAGGTTCAGGCAGCCCCAGCATATTTACATTACTTTTCAAAAAGCGCATATCAAAAGAAGCATTATGAGCCACAATAACATTTGTATGTAAAAATGCTAAAAATAAAGGTAACACTTCTTCAATCGTCGGTGCATCTGAAACGCGATAATTGGTAATACCTGTTAAACTCGTTATTCGGTCCGGAATTGGCCGCTCTGGATTCACGTATGAAACAAATTGATCTACCAGTTCATGATTACGATATTTCACCGCTGCAACTTGAATAATTTTATCATTATAAGGGTTAAATCCTGTTGTTTCAAAATCAATTACAACATAATCTAACGGTAAGGATACATTCCCCACTCCATACACTCCTTTATCTCTAAACGTTTATATTTCTTACATCATATCATGAAGTGATTACTACTTGAAAAAGAAAAGGCAGAAATGGGAACTCTCCATCTCTACCTTTTCACCATTATTTTAATTTAGCAACCCTTTTCTCCATCTCTTTTTGCGTCATCGGCCCAATAAACTTATCTTGAATGACACCTTTTGTATCTATAAAATACGAAGTTGGAATCGTAATTACTTTATACGCTGTTGTCACATCAATGTTCTTGTCCAATAAGACAGGAAAAGTAATTCCTTTTTCTTTAATAAAATTGCTTACCTTTTCTTCCCCCCCACCTTTTTCTGAAGGCGTATAATTGATTGCTAAAATTTCTACGTTTTCTTTATGTTCTTTATAGAAAGCCTCCATATCAGGCATTTCTTGCTGACATGGTCCACACCACGTAGCCCAAAAGTTTAAAATTACTTTCTTTCCTTTTAAATCCGATAACTTTACATTTGTCCCATCTAACTTAGTTAATTCAAAGTCTGGTGCGCTCTTCCCTATCTCAATACCATTCCTTGCGATAATCTCTTTCATCGCAGCTTCACTTTTTTCTTGCTTCACTTTTACCGCCTGCTCTTTATTACCAAACTGTTCATAAGCTGCATATCCCGCTAAACAAAGTAACACTACAATAATCGTAAGCTTCCGCCACATTTTATATCACCCTAACGTATTATCTTCTTTTAACACATTCATCAAAATACTATATATCTTATTTTAGCTTATACGGACAAGCTTGGAAATATTCAGAGTCGAAATAATTAGAATATTCTTATTTGAAGTGTAATCTTTTCCTTTTTATCATATGATTAGAAAAACAGATGAAGTGTTGTTTATCTTCTTATGGGCCCATTCACCTTTTTACTTTCGTAGTTATATAAACTTCAACAAAAGGGGGATTTTTTATGAATTCATTCGAAAAAATAACATTATATATTCTTAGTTTTCTTTTATACCCAATCGGTATTATTACATGGATCATTTCACTCTTTAGTAACGATCTTGAAAAAAAGAAAGTAGGGCGTATTTGTCTTTACATCTCTCTAGTCTCATTCGTCCTTTTCTTAATCCTTGGAATTGCAACTTTCCTTATGACTGCTACTTTTAACGTAGATCTAAATCATTCAGAATCTATCCAATATCAAATAAATGATGTTGAATAAAGATAAGGTCACTGCTCTTATCTTTATTCACATCTCTTTCAAAATGAATGACTATTTATTAATTTTTCAGGACTTCCACATGCAACAATACTTCCTTCTCTCATTATGACAACACGATCCGCTAGTATCACTTTCTCTACATCATGTGTTGCCACAATTCTCGTTACATCTCTTCCTAGTCCTTCAATCATATTCCAAACAGTTTCTTGATTACTCGGATCTAACCCCGCAGTCGGTTCATCTAAAATAATAAGATTCGGATTTGAACCAATTGCTCGTAATAATGCAAGACGTTTTTTTTCGCCTCCTGAAAACTCTTCACCGCTTTTATGTAGCACAGTTTGACTCCCTTCAGGTAACCCTCTAATAATCGGCGTTGCATTTATAAGTTCACTATTTTTTTCTAACTGATTTTCTAAACCCTCTTCCCCGAAATACATATTCTCTGTTACCGTCGTTCGGAAAAAACGTGGTTCTTGCCACACTGTAGTCATACGAGCTTCATTAGCATAATAAGCAATGCTACCGTTAGATGGTTTATACAAGCCTGTTATTAACTTTAAAAGCGTTGTTTTTCCTGCACCACTTTCTCCCACAATAATAACGAGTTCACCAGGACGAATTTGCAAATCAATATTATGAATTCTGCATTTCTTTTCATCATTCTCCTGAAATGAAACATTTGTTATCCTGATCCCCATCGCTCTTTCTACATTACTATCTGCCACTCTTTTATCTAAAAAGGAAAAAACTCTATTTGCCGAAGCGACTGCAACTTGTGTCATCATTAATAAATCGCCCACGTAACGGACTGGGAAAAAGACCATTTCAATTGTAGCTAACACTGCAACAAGTGAACCAACTTCCATTTCCCCTTTCATTATTTTTTGTGCACCTACAATGAGAACAACGATATATGCTCCTGTTTCAATCACTGTTTCAACTACTCCAATGCAATGTTGCATCATCGTCTTCTTTACTTCCGATTTATAAGATTGTGCCGTTACTCCTTTAAATAAGCGAATGGCCCATTTTTCTTTTTGTAAACTACGTAAATCTTGTATACCTTTTACAAACTGTGACACCATCTCTACAACACTCGATTGATTTTTTTGAGCAATGCTTGCAATATCCCTTACCTTTCCTCCCATCAGTATTGGAACAATTGCACTTAAAAATAAAAACGGAGTTACCCACAATATAAACTGCAAATCTATATGTTGTAGTGCTATGAAAGCTCCAATAAATTGGGCAATAGCGTGTATATACTCTATTAATATAGAGCCATATAATCTGACCCAGTTCGGAATATCAGATACGACCAAAGTTTCTAACTCCCCTTGCTTAATCTTCTCACTCTCTTCAAACGGTAATGAGAAATAGTGACGCAATAATTCTATACGTTTCGTTTGTAATATACGTTGACTCGCTTTTGAGCTTATATAATCAAATAAAAGATTGTTCGTCCACATTAAAAAGCGAATACCCGCAAACAAAGCTATATATAAATACGCACCTTTTAGCTCCCTTTGAATAAGATTGTCTACAATTAATCCCATGAAAATTGGGCGTGATAAATTTAAAATGGCAGCAATTATCCCACTACATACAGCTGCCATTACTAATATTTTCTCTTTTCGTAACGGCAACAATATTCTTTTATATTCTTTCATGACGTTCCCTCCACTTTTCGTAGTAAAAAAAAAGGGATGAAACCATATGGTTTCATCCCTTTCCATAAAATAAGGAAGCTAACTATTGTTAGCTTCCTTATTGTTCATTTCAATTATTTAGTTCGACACTTTTGACTCTTCGATTTTCTCACGAAGAACCATTTGCAGAATACCACCGTGACGGTAGTAGTCAATTTCTACTTCACTATCGAAACGAGCTACTACTTCAAATTGTTTTTCGTTGCCATCTAAATCAGTTGCAACTACTTTTACAAGATCGCGTGGTCTAACTGTTTTGTCGATTTGAATTTCAAATGACTCGTTACCAACAAGACCTAACGTTTCAGCACTTTCGCCATCTTTAAATTGAAGTGGTAGTACACCCATTAACACTAAGTTACTGCGGTGAATACGTTCGAAGCTTTCTGCGATTACTGCTTTAATACCTAATAAGTTAGTACCTTTCGCAGCCCAGTCACGAGAACTTCCCATACCGTAATCTTTACCAGCAACAACTAGAAGACCTGTTCCATCTTCCTTATATTTCATAGCAGCATCATAGATAGATGTTACTTCACCAGTTGGCCAATATGTTGTATATCCGCCTTCTGTTCCTGGTGCGATTTGGTTTTTAATACGGATGTTCGCGAATGTACCACGCATCATAACTTCATGGTTACCACGACGAGAACCGTAAGAGTTAAAGTCAACTGGTTGTACGCCGTTTTCTAATAAGTAGCGTCCAGCTGGTGTATGCTTACCGATTGAACCTGCTGGTGAAATGTGGTCTGTCGTTACAGAGTCACCAAATTTACCAACTACGCGTAGGCCTGATAATGTTTCAACTTCACCTGGCTCTTTAGATAAACCTTCAAAGAATGGTGGGTTTTGAATATATGTTGAATCATTATCCCAAGTATATAAAGCTTCGTTTGAAGTTTGGATTTCATTCCAGCGCTCATTGCTGTTAAATACTTGTGCATATTCTTTCTTGAACAGTTCAGATGTAACAACGCTTTGAACTACATCTTCAATTTCTTTAGCTGATGGCCAAATATCGTTGAAGTAAACAGCATTGCCATTTGCATCTTTACCGATTTCATCATTTTTCAGGTCAATATCAACAGTACCTGCAAGTGCATATGCCACAACAAGTGGTGGTGATGCTAAGTAGTTCGCTTTTACAAGTGGATGAATACGACCTTCAAAGTTACGGTTACCAGATAAAACAGATGTTACTAATAAGTCGTTTGCTGCGATTGCTTCTTCTAATTCTGGCGCTAATGGACCAGAGTTACCGATACAAGTCGTACAGCCGTAACCAACTGTTTGGAAACCTAATTGATCTAAATATGTTGTTAAACCAGACTTATCTAAGTACTCTGTAACAACTTTAGATCCTGGTGCTAATGATGTTTTTACGTACTCAGGTACTACAAGGCCTTTTTCAATTGCTTTTTTCGCAACCAAACCTGCTCCAATTAATACGTATGGGTTTGATGTATTTGTACAGCTTGTAATTGCAGCGATTGCAATTGCACCTGTTTTCATCGTTACTTCTTTATCTTCTAATGTAACCTTCACTTCTTTATCGAACTCTTGCTCATTAAATCCAAGTCCTTGTGTTCCAACTGGTGCTACAACAGCTTTGTGGAACGCATCTTTCATATCTGAAAGTGGAATTAAATCTTGTGGGCGTTTCGGTCCAGAAAGGTTAGATTCAATTGTATTTAAATCAATTTCAACAAGATCAGTGTAAATTGGATCTTTGCTGTCTGCTGTATAGAATAAGCCGTTCGCTTTACAGTATTCTTCAACAACGCGAATTTGTTCTTCATCTCTACCTGTTAAACGTAAGTATTCTAATGAAATATCATCGATTGGGAAGAATCCACAAGTTGCGCCATATTCTGGTGCCATGTTTGAAATTGTTGCACGGTCAGCTAAAGGCATGCTCTTTAGTCCATTACCGAAGAACTCAACGAATTTACCAACTACACCTTTTTGACGTAATACTTGTGTTACTTTTAATGCAACGTCTGTCGCTGTAGTACCACTTGGAAGTGTACCAGTTAATTTTACACCGATTACTTCAGGTACTGGGAAGTATGAAGGCTGTCCAAGCATTCCTGCTTCTGCTTCAATACCACCAACGCCCCAACCAAGAACGCCGATACCGTTAATCATTGTTGTATGTGAGTCTGTTCCAACTAATGAATCTGGGTATGCAACTAAGTCACCTTCAGCATTTTTCACCGCGTGAACAACTGGTGCTAAATATTCAAGGTTTACTTGGTGTACAATACCTGTAGCTGGTGGAACTGCGCGGTAGTTATCAAATGATTTTTGTGCCCAGCTTAAAAATTTATAACGTTCTTCATTACGTTTAAACTCTAAGTCCATGTTGAATGCAAGCGCGTCTGCCGTACCCGCTCTATCAACCTGTACAGAGTGATCGATTACAAGGTCTACAGTAATTTCCGGATTAATTTTATCAGGATCCCCACCCATGTCTGCCATTGCTTTACGAAGCGAAGCCAAATCAACAACAGCTGGAACACCAGTGAAATCTTGTAAAATTACACGAGATGGTTTAAATGGAACATCGATATCTTGCACATCTTTCGTTCCCCATTTCGCTAAATTTGTAACATGCTCTTCTGTGATTACACGTCCGTCTACTTGACGAAGTACTGATTCAAGTAAAACTTTCACGGAATATGGTAATTGAGATACGTTGCCAACCCCTGCGTTTTCAAGCGCTTTCAAATCATAATAATGATACGTTTTTCCATCTACTTCAAAAGTTGCGCGTGATTGAAATGGATTATGTTTGACCATTATGTTTCCCCCCTGTTAAACGTGACTAAGTTGTCTGAATATAAAATGTAGACAAACTTTTCAATACCTTACGATAATATCTTATTACAACTTTCTAAATAAGTAAATAATAAGAAACTTATAGATTATCATAAGTTTTCTTTATGTTTCTAAATTTGAATAGTGTTCATGTTCCTTATGAATACTATTACCATAAAGTAAAGTGCTCTATTAGCGCTTTCTTTACAGTTCATACATACTATGAACTGCTCATCATGCAACTTACAAAAAAAGTTATAGAGGTGAAATAAAATGGGTAAAAGAAAAGCAAATCATACTATTTCAGGAATGAATGCGGCATCTGCACAAGGACAAGGTGCTGGTTATAACGAAGAGTTTGCAAATGAAAACTTAACTGCTGCAGAACGACAAAATAATAAGAAACGCAAAAAGAACCAGTAACGAAAAATCCCAAAAGGAGCATTCACCTTTTGGGATTTTTTCTAATGTTTATAACGTAACAATTCCGAAACCGTTACAAATCGATAGCCCTGCTTTTTCAGTTCAGGTAAAATTTTTGCTAGCGCTGCTACTGTTTGACTACGATTATTTCCCCCATCATGTAACAATACAATATCACCACTTTTTGCATTTTTCACTACATGATTTACAATGGATTCAACCCCTGGATTTGCCCAATCACGTGGATCTTGATGCCACGACCATAGAACAGTTTGATAACCAGCTTCTTTCGCTGTTTTAAATACAGCATCGTTAATATATCCACCCGGTGGACGGAATAGCAAAGGTTCTTTCACCCATTTTCCGAAAAATTTCTTTCCATCTAAAATATCATTTTCTAATTTTTCATCTGATGAATTACTCGCATACAAATGATTCATCGTATGATTTCCAATTTCATGTCCCTCTTTTAACACTTGTTTCACTAAATATGGATTACGCTGAACCCGAAATCCAATCATAAAAAATGTCGCTTCTGCTTTATATTGACGTAATAAATTTAAAATTTGTGGTGTATAAGTTGGATCCGGTCCATCATCAAATGTAATAGCAATAATCTTTTCATTATTAGGTACTTCCCATGTTACATAGCCAGTTGGTTCTAGCTCTTTTCTGAGCAACATTTTCGCTTCCACTTTTTCAACTTGAAATATATGTAATGCGCATAATAAAGAAAAAACGAGTAGAAAATTTTTCTGTTTTAGCATAATGTTCGTTAAAGTAATGAGGTTGTCGAATACACAACAACCTCATTTACTTTTCTAATTGATCTACATGCTGCATAATATTTTGAAGGTTATTTTCGTATTGCTCAAGTTGTGGGCGTTGTGTTTCTGAAGCTACTTCTAGTGCATTTTGAATTTGTTCATACGCTTCCTGAACCTCTTGGCGTAATTCTTTTAAATCATGACCGTAGTTTGGATCATTTTTTATAATGTTGTTAAATGCATTTTCTGCTTGTGTAACACCTTGCTGAGCTGCTTGAAACGCTTGTTGTTTATCTTTATGATATGGCATTATATAATCCCCTTTCTGTAATAGTTAGTCCCAATTATCTTTACCTTTTTTTCTAAAAACATTCTCGTATAAATTTGCAAACTTCTCTCATTCTAAAGAGGAAGAGGAGGTGTCACATACAATGGGAAAAAACAATCGTGAAGCGAAAGAAAAAAAAGGACAACCTGAACCATTAAGCGGATCTCATAAAGTAAAAAACCGTAACCATTCACGCCAAAAAAATCATGCGCATCATGACATGTAAAACAAAAAGTGCACACTAGCTATCTTTTCCACATACAATGTTTATATTTTTCCATTTATTCTTCACCCCTAATTCATTCATGCATAACATAGTATGAATTGAGATTTTACGGAGGGTGTCTTACATGGGCAAGAAAAAGAAGGATTGTCTTTTTCATGTTGATGGTTTCGAAGAATGGATGGATCAGTTTTGTTCTGATTCTTGTAGCAACTTTAGTTTCCCAAATCAAATTCATATTGACCTTTGTGAAACAGAACAAGAATACATTTTGGAAACAGATGTACCAAATGTAACTGAACAAAATGTAGCCATTAAAAAGATGGAGACAGGCCTAAACATTTGCATACTTCATAAAAATATTTCTTTACAGCGGATCATTCCTTTACCCGATAATATTATTTATAAGAAGATGCTAGCCTGCTTAGAAAATGGATATTTAGCCATTCATATTTCCAAAAATGAAGTTGCTGATAAGCATGAAAAGAAAGTTCTTTTTTCAAATTAAGAGTTAATATAATACACACTAAGCCCCAGTTGGTTACTGGGGCTTATGTTATTTCGCATGTATTTCTATATTAGAATTTCTATCATATCTTTTTTTCGATAAACCTTTTGTAACTAAAAGCACAGGAAATGCCACAGTTGAAAATATAGCTAATGCTGAAAATACTGCAAACCCATTTTGGTACCCGTAGTAATCGAGAAGTACTCCTCCAAACCACGGACCTATTACTGCTCCAATTCCCGAAAAACCCATCGCACCGAAGTATGTTCCTTTTAGATGCGCAACAGCAATATCATCAATAAATACATCCGTCATCGAAAACATTAAGACTTCTCCAATTGTAAAAATAATTGTACAAACGGCAGCACCTAGCATAGATTCTACTATTCCAAAGCCAAATAATCCCCCGCTCACAAATAAAGTCCCAACCATAATTGATGTTAACGGTGTATACTTTTTGCACATTTGAATAACAGGGTATTGGATAATCACTACAACAATTGCATTTAAAGCGAGCATATATGAGAATAGCTTCACTCCATCCTCAAATATATGTGCATTTGCAAAATATTGTGATACTGTCGTCGTTAAGTGAGAAAAACCACAATTACTCAAAATAATACCAACTAACGCAACTAAAAATACGACATCCTTTCGTAATATACGCAGCGCATTTAGCATTGTAACAGGCTTTTCTTTATTGATTGTCTTTTGTTCCACTGGATATTTCTTGAATTGGAACGCTAGTATAACTGTATATAGAATATATACTCCAGCTGCTACTAAAAAAGGAATTGTTGATTTTGCGCTTCCAATCTGTAATCCGACAAGTGGCCCAATCGCTACTCCAACATTGATTGCACCGTAACGCAAATTATATACGAGTAAACGATACTCTGGTTTCGTTAAATCTGATAATAATGCTCTTGACGTCGGTTCAAAAAAGGACCTACATAATCCATTTAAAGCATTTAATAAAAAGAAACTTAAAACATGATCTGCAAGTGAAAATCCTATGAATACAAACACCCAAACGATCATGGAGCATATTAGAATCATATTTCGACCGAATCGATCAGATAAATTCCCTCCGATAAAACTAGCAAACACTCCAACAAGTGCACTCGTTCCAATAATAGCACCCGTCATTCCAGCTGATACGCCTTTAACAGTCGTTAAATAAATTGCTAAAAAAGGAATACTCATTGACGTGGCGAACCTCGCAAATAAAGTCCCTATTATAATTGTCATTCCTAACGGATGAATATTTTGTAACTTCCCCTTCATCTTAAAAACCTACTCTCCCTGTTATCACATAAAAAAAGAAAGCAAAGGATCTGCTTTCTTTTCCCTTTTTATACTTGAGCTGTTGATACTCGAGCTGTTCTCGTTATATCCATATCTATGCCATATGTAAACTGTAATTCTTTACAAACATCTTTAATTAAAATTACGACATTATACTTCTCATTAAATTGTAAAACGATGTTTTCTACTTCTTCATATGTATACTTATATTCCCCTGTAATGACACTTTTTAGATCAAAGCATTCATTTATACAAAGTTGCACAAGCAGCTGGTCATATTTCTCTATTACATCTTCTTTCTTCCACAGTACCTCTTTTACATATAACCGATCAAACTTCACACTTTCTCGATTACAGTCCGTTAAAATCCGGGTCATTTCATTTAATTCTCGATACAATTCAGAAATATTTTTGCTTAAACTAAGCAGTTTATCTACGCCGTTTTCATATAACATATTCATTCCACCCCCGCATTTTCTTTTTCTTATTATAGCAAGAAAATTCTAAAAATAGTTTCTTTCTTCTGAAATATTAGGAAACTAATTTCAATTGCTTTACAATGAAACTAGTTAATGCGAGAGGAGAAAGAAAATTGGAGCACAAATTATATTACACTGACGCTTATAAGCAAGACTTTACTACTAAAATTATAAAGCAAGATTATGATAAAGACGGTAACTTATACGTTGTTTTGAATGAAACAGCATTTTATCCGACAGGTGGCGGACAACCATATGATACTGGTACATTAAATGATATCAATGTAATCAATGTAGAAGAGATAAACGGAGAAATTCGTCACTACATTGCAGAACAATTACATACAGAAGACGTAGAAGGTAAAATCAATTGGGAGCGCCGTTTTGATCATATGCAGCAACATGCGGCTCAGCACATTTTATCTGCTGCTTTTTGGGACCATTTTAACATGCCTACAATTGGATTCCATCTTGGTAAAGAAACAGTAACAATTGATTTAGAAACAGAAAATCTTCATGCAGAAACGGTTGAAAAAGCAATACAAATTGCAAACAAAATTGTTTTTGAAAACCATCCAATCCGCATCCAGTGGATGAACTTAAAAGAAGCGAAAACGTTGCCCCTTCGTAAAGAACCAACTATGACAGAAAATATACGCGTTGTTATGATCGAAAACTTTGATTATAACGGCTGTGGCGGAACACACCCGAAACGTACTGGTGAAGTAGGTCCTATTCAAGTTCTTAGCTGGGAACGCAATAAAGGTGGCATACGACTAACGTTTATCGCTGGCTGGCGCACACTTAAATTAATGGGACAACAGCAACAAATTATGAAGAATGTTTCCAAACAATTAAATAGTAGCGAAACTGATATTCCAGCAAAAGTGGCGCAACTGCTTACTTCTCAAAAAGAAAACGAAAAAGCAATACAAACAATGAATGAAAAATTATTATTTGCAGAGGCAAATGAACTACTTCAACACCCTACGGAAATACATGCCGGCATACTTATTTCTAAAGTATTTACAAATCGTTCTATGCAAGAAATTGCAAAGCTTTCCGCTATTATTACAGAACAACAAGAGCATGCAATTACGTATTTCGTCATCGAAAATGATGACAAACTACAATGTATTCTCGCTTGCGGAAAATCAGTATCACTCGATATGAATGCTCTTTTAAAAGATGCTCTTCCTACAATTGAAGGAAAAGGTGGCGGAAATAAAAAGAGTGCTCGCGGTGGCGGGAAAGCAATTTTGAGCGGAGATGAATTTTTAAATCAGCTTGTTTCTTCTTTACAGTCGGCGGTGTAAAACATTTTTAGGAAGGATAGCTAATAGCTATCCTTCCTCTATAGTTACAGGCCAATATTTTGTTTCAATCCTTGGTAACTCCCTGCATTTAAAAAGCCTTCACTTATAAGAGTTATAAAAGTTTCCGAAAAACCATAATGACTTAAATCTTTAATCGGCACCATTTGTACATCATGAATCGGATTATGATCAAATTCATTTGAGGGGAACGTAATTTCCCCTGTAATCTTTTCAAGTAGAAATGTAATATGTAATAAAGATGGCCTGGCATCCGGTTTATCACAAACATAGAGTAGCTTCTTAATTTTAACTTCTAATCCCGTTTCTTCTCTCATTTCTCTAATCATCGCCTCTTCTAACATTTCACCATTCTCCACTCTTCCTCCAGGTAAAGACCAATTCCTATTAGCAACTTTTTGCTTTACTAGCAATACTTTTTCACCTTCAATTAAAATTCCCGTAACACGAACTTGCATTACATTTTCCATATGTAATCTCCTCTTCCCATTATATTTACAAATTAATCCTTCCATAAAAAGAACGTATGTTTTATAATTAAAGAAAATTATGGAAGAAAGTAGTTGTTACATTCATGCGTCCACCTTTAACAAAGTCTATATCACTTGAAGATTTCCAAAACTATTATTGGTTAAAAGCAGAACTCCAAACATTTTGTCGTGAGCATGGGTTGCCAGCTAGTGGCTCTAAGATTGAAATAACCGATTGTATCTCACATTATTTAACTACAGGGAAAGTCTTAAAAAACAGCTCTGGGCAAAAAGTGAGTAAAGCTTCCCTCTCTTATAAAGACCTTTCTCTTCAAACGATTATTACTAAAAATCACCGCTGTAGCGAAGATGTTCGTGCTTTTTTCAAAGAAAAAATCGGAACAAACTTCCGCTTTACAGTAGCTCTTCAAAAATTTTTCAAAGAGAATGTTGGAAAAACATATGAAGACGCGGTAGCTTTTTGGCATGAAGAAAACGAACGAAAAAAAGACCCTACATACAAAACAACTATCAGTGCACAATTTGAATACAATCGCTTTACTCGTGACTTTTTCGAAGATCCAAATAATAAAGGAAAAGCAAAAGCTGATGCGATTGCTGCTTGGAACGAAATGAAAGCGAAGCCTGGTAGTAATGTTTATGTTCCTCAAAAAGTAGAAAACTAGTTACCTCGCTAGTCTTCTACTTTCTCAAATAATAGCGCAACCCCTATCCCGCCTCCAATTCCTAATGTAGCAATTCCATATTTCATAGACTCTCTCTGAGCCTGATAAAACAAACGTGTTACAAGCATAGCCCCAGATGCACTGTACGGATGACCGAGCGCAATTGCCCCACCATTTACATTTAATTTTTCATACGGAATTTGTAACTCTTTTGCGCAAGCAACAACTTTTGAGGCGAATGCTTCATTTATTTCAAAATAATCGATGTCCTCTACTTTTACATTCATTTCGTTTAATAATCTGTTCACCACAAATATCGGACCAGTCCCTGGAAGATTGGGATCCACTCCTACTACAGCACTACGAACGAAACGAAGGACAGGTTTATAACCTAACTTTAGGGCTTGTCCCTCTTCCATTACAAGAACAGCACATGCCCCATCATTTACACCACATGAATTACCTGCCGTCACTGTTCCATTTTGTAAAAATGCGGGCTTTGTTCTTTTAATGATTCGTTCATAATTCATTTCTGGTTTTATAGATTCATCTAATAATCCATTAAAAGAAAATATTTCATCATGTATATAGCCTTTTTCTAACGCTTGCAGTGTCCGCTTATAACTAAGACAAGCGTACTCGTCTTGCATTTCTCTCGTTATGTTATAACGCTCCGCAACAGATTCAGCCGCTACTCCCATGTCAGGATCACCAATTGTTTCAGGTGAAAATCGTGCTCTTTTTTGAAAAGGTGACGTACTTGTACTCTCTACTCCTCCGGCGATATAGCACTTACCTGCTCCGCCTTGAATGAGATGACACGCAGTTCGAATGGCTTCTAAACCAGCACCACATTGCCGATCAATCGTTACACCAGGAATATGATAGCCAAGTCCTGCCTCTAAAGCAGATAATCTTGCAACATTCCCTCCTGGTCCAACAACATTCCCTAATATAACATCGTCTATCTCTCTCTTAATTCCTTTACTTAAAAACGTAAGAAGCGGCGCTGCTAATTGCTGAACTTTATACTCTTTTAATATCCCATTCTTCTTACCGATAGGTGTTCTTTTTGCCTCTACAATAACTGCCTTATTCATATGTTTTCTCCCGGTTTTCAATCATGCTTTTTGCTTCCATACGAGCGATTTTCCCACTATTTGTATAAGGTATTCTATCTACAAAATGCCATTCTTTCGGTATTTTAAACGAGGATAATCGTTGTAAGCAAAAACTTTTTAATTGTTGTTTTGTAGCACTTCCTTTTACGATCGCGACGGGCTTTTCACCCCAGTAACTATCTTTCACACCAATTACAACTATTTCATCAACAGCTGGGTGTTCATGTAATACACTTTCTATTTCTTCTGGATAAATATTGATTCCTCCAAATAAAATCATATTCTTCTCTCTACCAACAATATATATAAAGCCTTCTTCATCTTCATAGCCTACATCTCGCACTGTCATCCAGCCTTCTGCATTCAACTCCCGTGTTAAAACCCCATCTATTATGTATCCCATAAAAAACTGATCACTTTTCACATAAACAGTTCCTATTTCACCTTTCGGTACTTCTTTTCCTACTTCATTACATATTCGAACTTGCACATTATGACAAGGTTTTCCTACTGAATTTGGCCTTCTTTCGCTTTCTGCATCGACTAGTGCTGTTACAAAACTTAACTCTGATGCACCATAAAATTCATATCTTTTCGCATAAGGAAATATATTCTTTATTTTTTCTTTTGCTTCAGCTTCCCATTTCGCTCCTGATGAAATAATTTTCATTTTATTTTCTATTAATCTATTTTCTTTATATAAAGATTCAAGCATTGTCGGAACTGTATACATAACCGATATATTTTCAGTTTCTAACTTATCTAATACTTGATTCGGAATGAACTTTCTCATAATGTGCACTGTTTGTCCTACATATAATGCACTTATTGCCCCGTATAAGAAAAGAGAATGAACGAGCGTCCCAGCTATTAAAATTGAATCCTCCATTTTCATATGAAAGTCATGTACATTACAATCAAAACTATGAACCCACGATTGCTGTGCACGTAAAAATGCTTTTGCTGTTCCTGTTGATCCTGATGTAAATCCCATATAAAAAGGAGCATGTTGTACACTTTCTACAGTGGAATATGTAGGAAGATATTTCTCTATCATTCTTTTCCACTCATCAATTTCAATTACTCTTCCTTCTTCATCCAATAGATTATTCACCTTATATCGTTCTGTCACAATCATATCCGGATTACTAATTTCAATTCTTTCTCTGCGCTCATCTTGTTTCCACTTTATATCTAACGGAACACAAACCCACCCAGCCATAGCGGCACCAGCAAATAGTTGTAAAAACTCTATACGATTTTCTAATAGGATTGCTATTGTTTTATTTTTTGATTCTGTTGCGTGCAACCAGTTTGCTACTTTACAAACTGATTCGAACCACTCTTTATATGTTAAAACTCTATCATTTTCCTTTATCGCTATTTTATTTGGTTGTAAAGAGGCTTGCTTTTTGTATTTTTTTGTAACACCCATATGAGACGTCCTTTCTTTACAAAAATAATAAAAAGAAACACGCAATGTACGTGTTTCTTCCCTTTATCATCCCGCATTTGTATATTTTCTATTCTTTAAAGCGGGTGTAATAATATGTTTCAATGAACGATGTAATTTTGTTACGAGAACTGCCGCAATAATTGCTTTTATACAATCCCCTGGTAAAAACACAGCACTCACTTTCATTGTCTCCCATACAGAAACATCCATTAAAAACGCTTGTACAGTAATACCAAATACATAAACTACGAAAATACCACCAATTATATTAATACATAATACTTTTATAATAGAAACTTCACGTAAACGCTCAATTAAATAACCAATAACAAACGCTCCAATGATGTAACCAAGTAAATATCCTGCACTTGGCCCAACAAATACACCAAGGCCACCGCGTCCACCAGCAAGTAATGGTGCTCCAACTCCTACAATAAGTAAGAAAATAAGCTGACTTAACGCACCTAGACGTGATCCTAACAACCCACCCGCAAGCATAACACCGAGTGATTGCAATGTAATCGGAACTGGTGTAATAGAAAGAGCAATCGGAGGTATTAACCCTAACACTCCCATAATAGAACTAAATAAAGCGACGAAAACTAAGTTTTTTGTATTCATATTTGCTTCTCCTATTTGTAAACTTACAATTGTTTTTAGATAACATATTACAAAAGTTATATTATCTTTCCGCCCTTCTTTTGTCAACTATTAATTCGTTTAAGTTTACAAATAAGAATTCACTTATTTCTCTCTATGCAAATGCTCCAGTTCTTTCCGAAGCACCTGTTTTAAAAACTTTCCAACAGATGTTTTTGGTATTTCTTCCATAAATACAATATCGTCTGGCAACCACCACTTCGCAAACTGTGGTTTTAAAAACTCATATATTTCTTCTTTTGTAACCGTACTATTTTTCTTTTGAACAACGCAGGCAATTGGTCGCTCTTGCCACTGAGGGTGAGGAATTGCAACGACAGCCGCTTCAAATATAGCATCATGTGCCATTAAAGCATTTTCAAGATCGACCGAAGAAATCCATTCTCCCCCGCTTTTAATAACATCCTTCGTACGGTCAACAATTTTCACGCAACCTTCCTCATCCACTGTGACAACATCACCAGTATACAACCATCCATCGCGAAACCCTTCGACAGTACGATCATCGTTATAATAGCTTTCAGCGATCCACGGTGCTCGTAAACATAATTCTCCCATCTCAGTACCATCCCACTTCACTTCACCATTTGTCCCGACTACTTTCATCTCGACACCAGGTACAAGATATCCTTGTTTAGAGCGAATTTGTAGTTGCTCTTCATACGATAATTCCGTTTCATAACTTTTTAAACGTGCAAGTGTTACGAGTGGACTCGTTTCAGTCATACCATATGCATGTATGAACGGAACATTATGTTTCTGTTCAAATGCTTTAATAACACTTTTCGGCGCCGCTGCACCTCCGCATAGTATTCTCGTCATACTAGATAAATCGTAACTATTATTTTCTAACTCTTGTAATACGCCGAGCCAAATTGTCGGCACACCCGCAGCTAACGTCACTTTTTCTGATTGAATCATCTCTAATAAAATTTTCGGAGTAAACATCGGTCCAGGAAGAACTTGTTTTGATCCAAACCAAGTCGCCGCAAAAGGAAGTCCCCAAGCGTTCACATGAAACATCGGGACGATTGCCATTGCTGCATCACTTTCCGATAAAGCAGCTGTATCAGCTAAACCGAGTGCCATACAGTGTAAAACAGTACTACGATGCGTATATACAACACCTTTCGGATTTCCTGTAGTTGCTGACGTATAACACATACCAGCAGGTGTATTTTCATCAATATCTTTTACAAATTGGAAATTTGGATCGCCTTCTTCTAATAGCTTTTCATAATGATATACAGGCTTCAGCGTCGTATTTGGGAGTTCATCTTTATCCGTCATAATAATGTAAGCTTGTACAGTTGATAATTGTGATTGAATATTTTCAACGAGCGGTACGAGATCTTCATCTATAAGTAGAACTCGGTCTTCTGCGTGCTGAATAATGTATGAAATATGTTGAGGAGATAAACGAATATTAATTGTGTGCAAAACAGAAGCAATACCTGGAATAGCAAAATACGCTTCCACATGTCGATGATGGTTCCACGCTAACGTTCCTACACGTTCACCTTCTTTAATTCCAAGCTCTTTCAACGCACTGGAAAGTCTTCTCGTCCTTTCCCCTAACTGCTTATACGTTAACGTTGTAACTGTATCATACGTCCGTGAAACAATTTCTTTCTTCGAAAACAGTTTCTCTGCTCTTTCCATCATAGAACTAATTGTTAGCGGTACATTCATCATCATATTGGTTATGTCCCCCTTTAAAACGTTTTCATTTTCCGTTTATTATAACAGACTTCTACAAATGATTACGACTTTTTTCTGTATTTTCTGAATTATTTCTTTGGAAATAATTCAGAACGATAAACTATCTACCTTTTTTCTTACTTTCTTTTTCAGTTTAAAAATAAAACGATTACTGTATTCCTTATTTTCTACTAAAATTCGATATATCTTCCATACTCCTAACACACGAACAAAAAGATAAACTCCGATTTATTGTTATCAAAATAAAAAAACTCCTTGATTCATTTAAAGGAGTTTTTCAATGTAAGATATTTCATTGATTCATATATCCTTCTCTAGATATACAATATCTTTTTGTATCGCGATTCTTACCTTTAATAAACATATCCTTCTGAATTGTATATTTGTACTCCATATTCAAACGTTTCATTAATTTTTCAGATGCTTCATTTTCTGAATCACATCCCGCTTCAATACTATTAAGATGCAACTCATGAAAACCATAGTAGAAAAAAGCTAATGCAGCCTCCGTGGCTAATCCTCTTCCCCAATATTTTCGAGATAAGGCGTATGCAATTTCTGCTGTATGTGTGACCAAATCATATTTTATAAATCCACACGTGCCTATAAGTTTTTTCTCCTCTTTTAATACAATTCCAAGAGGTGCTACTTGCCCTTCATTATATTGCCCCACAATTTCTTCTACATAGTTATATGTGTCACATAACGATCGATGAGCATCCCATACAGTAAAAGTTGTCATCTCTTTATCTGTAGCATACTCATATATATGTAAACTATCACTCATATTCATTTTCCTTAACATAAGTCGTTTCGTATACAACGTTGGATATGACCATTTCTCAATGATCATAACGGCTTCTGCTTAAACTTTTCATAATGTCGTACTTTTAATAGAAGGATATTCCCGCAATCTGTACAAATATAAGCATCCACCGGTGAAGATGTGAACATCGTTTCCTTTTTCCGTATTTGTGCATATCCGACAAACTCACCTTCTCCTATGTTTTGAGAACCACAATTAGAGCATGTCTGCACGGTTTTTTGTTTCATGAGAGCACCACCTTTAATCTGTTTCCACTCCCTTCGACAGCTCACTTCCATTTCCCTTCCAAAAAACCTCTTATTCTCTCACATTTCAACAGGAATCTCAAAACAAAAATCGTATATGTACTATGAAATATATTTATTAACGGAGGAATTTTATGACTACTGTTATGACACTCGATATAGCAACAGAAATTGAAAATGCAGAAATTGACATGCTCTCTTCTAGATTAGAGAGACTACAAACAATAAGCGGAAACCCAATGCAAGTGCAAATGAAAAAATTCGGTAGCGCCACTGCCTTTTCATCAAAAATAATTGCTGGTCCTGCTTTTAATACGGTAAAAGGTATTACAAATGCAGATGCGATTGATGCAATCATTTCTTATTATGAATCACTACAAATCCCTTGTCGTTTTGAAATTACCCCAGCACAAGGTACAACTGAATTATTTCAATACTTATCTCAAAAAGGGTTTTATCAATCTAGCTTCCATACTGCTTTGTATAGTATACCGAGAGAGGGTTCACCACTTCCTCCTTCTAATATTACAATACGAAAACTAAAAGAAAATGAGTTTGTTATTTTTGCAGACATTTATGTACGTGGATTTAATATGCCATCCTTTACAAAAGATAGCGTGCGCCAAAATAATGAAATTCTTTACAATGAACCAGGATGGCATTTTTTCATAGCTGAAGTTCAAAATATCCCTGCTGGTATTGGTGTCCTGTATATAAATAAGGGTGTCGCATCATTAGCTGCTTCTGCTACTTTGCCAGAATTTCAGTGTAAAGGCTGTCATACTGCATTAATTCAAAAACGAATTAAGACAGCTATTGAATCCAATTGTACTTTAATAGTTGGACAAGCAAGATTCGGTAGCGGCAGTCAAAATAACATGGAACGTGCCCACCTGAAAATTGCTTATACAAAATCAATATGGACCGCAAAAGACATATTATAATTTACTTTATTTCTCCTTCCGTTACATTTTTAAACATTTTATGACAATTCCTTTTCTATCCTATTAATCATTTGAATATTCAAACTAGATTTGTTACGCTATTACTAGATACATCATTCAACTTGCAATATGAAAAGAGAATTCTAATCAAACTACAAGGAGGAGAAATGTATGACTAAACATGATCATGGTTTAAAAGAAAAAGTAGAAGGTGCCATTGATAAGGTAAAAGGTGAAGTAAAAGAAGTTGTTGGGAAAGTAACTGACAATAAGAAATTACAAGCTGAAGGAAAATGGGATAAGGTGAAAGGCACTGCTAAAGATACAGTTGGTAATGTGAAAGAAAAAGTACATGAATATAAGGAACATAAGAAAGAAAAATAAAAAAGAGCCCATCGGCTCTTTTTTTATTTCCCTTCATTTTTCTCTAACACGTATAAATCTTCTTCCATATTCGTTAATTTCTCACTTACAAGCTTTCTTGCATCTCCAATTGCTTGATTGTATGCAAATGGTCCAACTAATTTAATCATTTCTTCTATTAAACGCTCTGCTTGGAAACGCCCAATTTCATCTAGATCTTCTTCCATGAAAAATTGCTGAATTTGCGCTACAAGCTCTTCTTTTTTATCATTTGGTATTTTTATATTCATCATCGTTGTTACTCCTCTATATTTAAGATAATATCTTCCTTAACTCTACCATAGAAAAACGATTACCAGGACAGCTTTTTGTAACTCCTTCTAACTCCCTATGACCTAGTATATTTTCTTTCTTTATAGCAAATTGCTTCATAAACATTTTGCATAAAGAATATAATGCATTCACTTGCGGGGGAGTGGGATCGTATTTATCGAAATTTCCCGTCATACATATTCCAATTGTATGACGGTTATGGTCTTTCGCGTGCGCTCCAATATGTAAACCTCGCCCTTCCACTACAGTTCCATCCTTTTCGATAAAATAGTTGTAACCAATTCCGCTCCACCCCCTTACAGTTTGATGAAATTCATGCGTTTTATACACGTCCCATCCATCTTCAGCTGTATGGTGAATAATCAGTTTGTTTACTTTTTCTAAAGGAACTAATTCATCTTGAAATGTTAGATTGACACGTTTAATTTCCATTTGAACTGCCTCCTCTTAAAAATCAATCATAATAATCGTTTTATCATCTGGCCTTATTCTCTTTTCCGCTTCTAGCTCTTCAATAATTGCTATATATTCGTTTATACTATTCTTTCTTATATATGCAACAGTTTGTTCTAATGACCAATCTGGGTGAAATAACCCGTCTGAACAAATGAAAATCCCACTCACTTCATCTGTATGTAATTCACCATGTTGTAAATAATGTATCGCTTCTTTCATTCCATTTGCAACTGAATAACCATTTGGCATATTTGCAAGATAACGATTGTATTTTAACTGTTCTCGAACATCTTGAAAAACATATTCTTCTGGTACAGATAACCCTTTTTTACGATCTTCTTCCCTCTTCTTTTTTGCTCTTTTACTAATTCCTTCAACTGTGTCTTTCGTTAATACTTGCATCGTTCCATTTTGAAAAGTTGCGACAATCATACAGTCCCCAAGCTGCGCATATTCAATTTTCTCACCAACTATTTGGACTGCCGCGATACATGTGCACCATAAATGCTCTTTTTTTCTCGTGTCTACTTCATATTCTAACATTTTGCTTTGCAATGCTTCATTTGCTTTGGCAACTGCAAATTGTAAACTATGATTCTCTCGTAATGCAGTAAAATAACTTGCAAATAAATGCGAAGCGATGTATGCTCCATTATGTCCCTTTTCATCACGAAACGGGACAAGTGGTGTTGCACCGTCACATACACCATAAATCTTTTTTTCTTTATTACAAAAATAAGAATCCTCACATTCTTGCTTCAACGGGCTTTTCTGTTGATATGTTTTTATCTTCACAACTGTATCCCCTTTCAAATGATAAAATACTCAAATTCTTTTGATTAATCTAATTTACCTAAATAAACTGTTTTTACCCAAAACTTTCAATATCATATATAATCTTGAAATAATATGAATTTTTCAGTGAAGGACGGGAAAGAAATGGTCAGATTCCTTGGTGTTATTATCGGTTCTATTATTATTGCGGTTGCCTTTAATCTTTTCCTTATCCCCCACAAAATTTTAAGTAGTGGAATTGGCGGAATTGCTATTATTTTAGGGATTGTAACCCCTGTAAACACAGGCATTATTAACTTTGTATTAAACTTACCTATCCTTATTTTAGGGTACATAGGTCTTGGAAAAAAAGTAATTTTTAACACAGTTGTCTCTGTAGTTGTATTATCTGTTGCATTATACTACGTTCCAGTAAAAGTCGTAGCAACAGATCCATTGTTATCTTCTATCTTCGGAGGTGTAATCGCCGGAGCTGGTATTGGTCTTGTTTTTAACTGTAATGGATCCACTGGTGGATTTGATATTATCGGTATGCTTTTATCCCGCAAGCGAGACATTAAACTTGGCGGATTCCTTATTATTTTAAATGCAGTCGTTGTAATAATCGCAGGATTCTTCTTCACCTGGGATGTTGCACTTACAAGCTTACTTTCAATTTATGTAACTGGTAAAGTAATTGATGCTGTTCATACAAAACATCGTAAAGTTACACTTATGATTGTAACAAATGAAGCAGAAAAAATGAAAAAACAACTTCTTTCAACTGTTGTACGTGGAATAACGTTACTTGATGGCGAAGGTGCTTATTCAAGCGAGAAAAAGCGTGTACTTATGACCGTCGTTTCTCGTGAAGAATTAGCAAGTATGAAACTAACAATTTCTGAAATCGACCCGAATGCATTCGTTAATATTACAGAAACTGTAGAAGTGTTAGGACTTTTCAGAAGAAGTTAAAGACTAGGTGGGAATCCACCTAGTCTTTATTTTGCATAAATTCAATTCGGTTTCCAAATGGATCTGACACGTAAAATCGAATTACATCTGGCCGTGCATAATCATCAATCACTTTAACACCTTGCTCTATAAGTGTTTGCTTAAATTCATTAATTTCATTCACATAAAAAGCTGGATGAGCCTTTTTAGCTGGTGTAAAGTTCCGCTCGACACCAATATGGATTTCTTGATTTCCGCATTTAAACCAACATCCACCTCGTTTTTTCAACTCTTCTGGCTTTGGAATTTCTTCCATACCAATCGTATTCCCATAAAAATCACGCGCCTCTTCTTCACACCCTACAGGTGCAGCTACTTGCACGTGATCAATCCCTTGAATATAATTTTTCATTTTCTCTCCCCCTCCTCTACCCTAATGTTATACGGAAAACAGCCGTCTGTAACTTACAAAAGGTTTATAAAACAATATAAGCTCCCCTTATTACCATCCTGCATTCACCTTGCAAAAAATAAAAAAAAACAAAATTTATTCTATAACTTCCATTTTTTATAGAAATACACATTACATCTATATTATAGTTATGAATAGACAAATCTTTTTAGATGCTATTTGTACGGAGGAACTATTATGAGTCGTAAAAAATATTCACCAACTCAAAAAAAACGTCATCCGAACATTTCTAGACGTTTGCGAAACCATATACAAGATCGTTCATTAACAGAAATGTACGCATCTCTGTTCGAACACAATCCTGATAGTATTATTTCATTAAATTTAGAAGGAGTTATTCTACATATAAATCCTTCTGCCGAAAGAATATTAGGTTACACTTCTTTAGAATTAGAACAGAAAAATATTACCTCTATTTTAGAAGCCCATATTTCTGAGCAAGTATTACAAAATATAAAGAATACTGAAGCGGATAATCAACAAGAGTATATCTTATCTATTTATCATAAAAATGGATTCTTATTAGATGTTGTGACAAAACTAGTTCCTATTTTTGTTCAAAATCGTCTTACTGGCGTATATGCTATTATGAAGCCGCTTGAAAAATCAGAAAGAATTGAGAATATACTAAAAGAAAGTGAGAAGAGATTGCGTACATTAGTAAACTCCATGCCTGCCTTTGTTATTTTTAAAGATCATGAAGGGCGCTGGCTTGAGGCAAATGACTACGCACTTTCTTGCTTCAATTTCCATCATGTACCTTACCACGGGAAAAAAGATAGCGAACTCATTCAATATAATGAAGCATACCGAGAAGCTTTTTTACATTGTGAAGAAATTGATGAACTAGCATGGCAACAAAGACAAATTCTTCATGGCGAGGAATTTATTATACATAGAGATGATTTCGATCTAATCTTAAGTATATCAAAAGTCCCGCTTTATCATCCTGACGGTTCTCGCAAAGGTCTTATCGTGATGGGGAGAGATGTTACTGAGCTAAAAGAAACTGAAAAGTTATTACGAAAATCTGAGAAGCTCGCAGTAGTCGGACAACTGACAGCTGGAATTGCCCATGAAATTCGAAATCCACTCACTTCTCTAAAAGGTTTTCTAACGTTGCTCCTCCCTGAAATAAATGAGGAGCAAAAATGGTATATCGATGTTATGTTAAGTGAGATTTCACAAATGGAATCCATCACGAGTCAATTTATGGCGATGTCTAAGCCACAAGTATTATCTATCCAAACTTGTAACATACAAACTTTAATTGAAGAGGTAGTTACATTTATTTTACCGACTGCAATTATGTATAGCGTTCATATCATCATGGATCATTTTGATTACGTATATGATATTCAATGTGACGGTAACCAATTAAAACAAGTTTTTATAAACATATTAAAAAATGCGATAGAAGCGATGCCAAATGGCGGAAATATTTTCATCCAAACAAAACCATTAGAGGATAATTTCATCTTAATACGAATTATCGATGAAGGTTGTGGCATTCCAGAAGATCGTATCTCCCGTCTAGGCGAACCTTTTTATAGTTTAAAGGAAAAAGGCACAGGACTAGGATTAATGATGTGTTACAAAATAATTGAAGAACATCATGGTAAATTACACATTTCAAGCGAATTAAATAAAGGTACGATTGTTGATATTGAGCTACCACTTTCTTCATCTCATCTTGCAATCAAGTCTTAAATAAAAAAGAAGCATCTGCTAATCGTTAGCAGATGCTTCTTTTTTTAAAATGCTTTGTCATACCACTCTTTTGCTTTTTCTACTTCACCCATCGTTAATTGATGCCCTCGATTTTCCCAATGCATTGTTACATTCGCATTTGCATTTTCTAATAGTACCTTCAATTCCTCTGACTCTGCTGATGAACAAATTGGGTCATTTGTCCCAGCAGCAATAAACACAGATTTCCCTGCTAAATTTGCTAATTGCATTCCTCTTCTAGGTACCATTGGGTGATGAAGCACAGCACCTTTCAATGCATTTTCGTAATGGAATAATAAGCTTGCTGCGATATTTGCCCCATTCGAATAACCGATAGCTACAATGTTATTTCTATCGAATTTATATTCTTTAGCCGCTTCATCTAAAAATTCATTTAATTCCTTCGTACGGAAAATTAAATCCTCTTCATCAAAAATGCCCTCTGCTAATCGGCGGAAAAAACGCGGCATCCCATTCTCTAACACATTTCCCCTAACGCTTAATACCGACGCTTCCGGATCAACTATTTCTGCAAGTGGTAGTAAATCTAATTCATTACCACCTGTGCCATGAAGTAATAACAGCACTGGTTTTGACGTATCTTTTCCTTTTTGAAAAACATGTTTCATCATAATCCTTTTCCCCCTTCAATCACTTTAATCTAAATTTCTCACTTCAAATGGTAAAAGCGTTTGTTCAATCTGTTTTCTATGTTGTTCATATTGTTCCGGTAACTTTAATTCCTCCCCCATCGTCTCTAACGATTCATCATGAGCGAAACCAGGAGGATCTGTTGCAATTTCAAATAAGATTTCACCATGTTCTCTAAAATAAATCGCGTTAAAATAATTTCGATCTTGTACAGGAGTTACGTGATATCCAAAACGCGACACATACTCTTTCCAGTCTAGCTGATCAGCATCATCACTCGCTCTCCAGGCAATATGATGAACTGTGCCAACGCCCATTTGGCCACGACCGATTGTTGATAATTTCAAATCAATAATATTTCCAATGTCAGCAGAAGAACGGAATCGAACAAATTCGCCCTCTTCTCCAATTTTTTCAAGACCCATAATATGTTCTAACAATTCAGCTGTTTTTTGAGGCTGTGCAGATAAAAGAACAGCACCTCCAAACCCTTTAATTGCTACTTCTGGTGTAACTTCTCCAAAACTCCAATTGTTTAATTCGCCTGCTTCTCTTTCAACTAATTCTATATGCAAACCATGCGGATCATCAAATTCTAAATACTGCTCTCCAAAACGAGTCATTTTTGTATACGAAACATCGAATTTTTCTAATCTATTTTCCCAAAACTCCATTGTACCTTTTGGTACAACGTAAGACGTAATTCCCACTTGACCGTCCCCAATAATACCTTGACGAGCACCTGCCCATGGGAAAAACGTAATAATTGTTCCGGGCTTTCCTCCTTCATTTCCAAAATAAAGATGGTACGTACCTGGATCATCAAAATTCACTGTTTGTTTCACTAAACGTAACCCTAATACACCAGCATAAAAGTCTACATTTTCTTGTGGATGCCCTACAATCGCTGTAATGTGATGGATTCCCATTGTTTTCTTTTCCATTTCTTCCACTCCTTTTTTATTTCATTATAAAAATTCTTTTACATTTAAATTCATTATTCATTTTGTCCATGCTGCAAAGTAAAATCCGTTATAATAATTTTATCTCGAATTCGAGATATTAATTACAAAAATACCTATTGGTGTCTAACCTATCAAATTATCTTGAACTCAAGATAATTTACAAAAAATATTCGTTCGATTTATAACCATAATATTTCTTCATTATGCATGTTATTTATCTCGAACTCGAGATTTATTATAAGTTACTTATTTTTTATTGTCAATAAGTCCTTACTTTCATTTTACATGTAAAAAGAGTAAACGCTATTCATCGTTTACTCTTTTTGCAAATCATTTCTTTTCTTCTTCCAGTACTGCTTCCATCTCATTAAATTCACGATGAACTGCCTTAACGGGTTCTTTCGTTAATAAACTTACAACGATAACAGTTAATAAACTACAGAAGAATCCAGGTACCATTTCATACATAGTCGCTTTTAAACTTGGAATTTGTACCCAAGTGATAACAACTAATGCACCGACAATCATCCCAGCAAGAACGCCCCATTTGTTCGTTCTCTTCCAATATAAACTTAATAAAATTGCTGGTCCAAATGCTGATCCAAATCCTGCCCAAGCATATCCAACAAGCGTTAAAATTGTATCACTCGGATGATACGCTAAAACAACTGCAATCATCGCTACAACTAATACTGACAGCCTACCGATAAATACAAGTTCTTTATCACTTGCATTACGACGGAAAAATGTTTTATAGAAATCTTCCGTTACTGCACTTGAAATAACAAGTAATTGTGAGGAAATACTACTCATAATCGAAGCCAAAATAGCTGATAATAAAAATCCTGTAATATACGGATGGAATAAAATATTTGAGAATGTTACAAAGACCATTTCTGGGTCTTGTAATGTCGCATTATTTTTAGCATAATAGGCGATACCAATTAGACCAGTAAGCATTGCACCTATAATTGAAATCGTCATCCAACCGATACCGATTCTACGAGAAGTTTTTAAATCTTTAATAGAGGTAATTGCCATAAAGCGGACAATAATATGTGGTTGACCAAAATATCCAAGGCCCCATGCTAAAAATGAAATAATACCAAGTATTGTGGTCCCTTTAAACATATCTAAATGCGATGCATCGACTTGCTTAATCGTATTAAATGTTTCTGTTACACCACCGACATCCGTAAAAGCAACAATTGGCACTAGTACAAGCGCAATAAACATAATACAACCTTGCACAAAGTCCGTCCAACTTACGGCTAGAAAGCCACCAAATAGTGTATACGCAACAACGACACCTACTGTTACAAATAAACCAATTTTATAATCAAGGTTAAAAGAATTTTCAAACAAACGTCCACCTGAAACTAAACCAGCCGACGCATAAAATGTGAAAAATACTAAAATGACGATAGCGGAGACAAAACGAAGTATTTTCGTACGATCTTTAAACCGATTCTCTAAAAAGTCTGGAATCGTAATTGAATCATTTGCCACTTCTGTATACGTTCGTAAACGCGGGGCAATGATTAAATAGTTTGCATACGCACCTATTAATAAACCTATCGCAATCCATACACTTGATAATCCTGTTGCATACATCGCACCAGGTAATCCCATTAGCATCCAGCCACTCATGTCAGAAGCACCAGCTGATAAAGCTGTAACTGCTGGACCAAGTCCCCTTCCACCTAACATATAATCTGATAAATCGGATGTCTTCTTATAAGACCAATATCCGATATACAACATACCTGCCATATAAATAGCAAGCGAAACCATAATTTCAATCTTCACCAAATCTCTCCCTTAGTCCATAAGCCATTCAAAATTTCGAAAAATGACTTTTTCTATTTTCTTGTTTTCGCTTATGGTTCCCTACCTTAACAAACATTTTTTGTTCTTTCAAGTGAACGAGCACTTTTCATTACATGTGAAAACCTTTATAAACGCCTTTATCCCAGTGGATTACCCTGTTTTCAAAAGAAATTAAAGTAAAAATATTCAGATAATTAAACGCCTTATTTTTTAATAAAAATAAGCCATACAAATGTATGACTTTTAATCTATTAAACATATCTTACTATTTACTCGTAGGAAACAATTCTGAGAGAGGAACTACCCGCCCCATCTCGTCTTTAAATACAATATGCTCTCTCTTTAAATGACGCGGGCTCTTCACTCCCACCGCTGCCGCTAATGAAAATAAACTATATCTCATACTAATAATATAATTCATGACTCGCCACTTCTTCTCATACGGATCTAACGCTTTTTGATAATGCGGATTCGTCGTGGCTACACCAGATGGACATTGGCCAGAATTACATTGAAGGGCCATAATACAGCCGCTTGCCATCATAAATCCGCGGGCTGAACTTACAGCATCCGCCCCAATCGCTAAAGCAATCGCTACTTTATCTGGTGTGATTAATTTACCCGATGCAAATACTTTAAACTTGTTACGAACACCATAATGGTTTGCTGTATCAATAAATGTAAGTAATGCTGGAATAAGCGGCAGTCCCATACAATCTGCCATCGATTTATACGTTGCCCCTGACCCGCCTTCTGAGCCGTCTATTGTAATAAAATCTGGATAAATGTTTAGTTCTTTCATTGTTTTTATTAACTCTTCCAAAGGCTTCTGCTGACCAATTACAATTTTCATTCCAACTGGTTTACCGCCGCTTTCTTGCAACTGTTGAATAAAATAAAGTGTATCCGCTGCATTCTTTAAAAATGAAAATCGATTCGGTGAATTAATCGTCTCTCCCTTTCGGACGTTGCGAACAAACGCAATTTTCTCATTTACTTTTTGCCCCTCTAAATGACCACCACGTATTTTAGCACCTTGCCCAAATTTCAATTCGAATGCTCTAATATTACTTTCTTTCACTTTCTCCATGAATTTTCCCATTGAAAAATTACCGTCTTCATCACGGTATCCAAATAACCCTGGACCAATTTGCGCAACGATATTCGCTCCTGTATGTAAATGTTCTGGAATAACGCCACCTTCACCCGTATTAATCCACGATCCGCCTGCCATTTTTGCTCCAAGACCACTCGCTAAAATATAATTTTCTCCAATCGCACCATAAGAAGTCGCAGATGCACCAAACATGCCATGTAGCTTCCACGGATATTTACGGTTCTCACCGACTATAATTGCATCATCTTCTTCGTACAGCCAAAGATTCGTTGTATCCGCTGTCAATTTTTCTCTTCTTGAAAATAACCCTTCTTTATGAATCACGTACTTTTTACCTTCTCGCTCTTGCGTGAGATTCACACTTAATTCCTCCGTTAATATCGGAAATAATGTATTAGCAATATAATATCCAGAAGCTTCAAAATCTCGTTTTGATCCAAAACCAAGTATTTCAGAGCGATATTTCGCTAAAAACATAACACTTTGAAAATCATAACGTGAGAAAGGCTTTCCATCCGTATCATGATCAAACCAATATTGTCGAAATTCAGGCCCTATCTTTTCCAGTAAGTAGCGCATTCTTCCTAAGTACGGATGTAATTTTAAAATAGAATGATGTGTTCGTTTTTTTATAAAAAATGTAATGATAAAAAAGACGATTAAAAGCAACATTAAAAATAGTAATATACTAATAATAACGAGTAGCGTTTCACTCATCCCGCTTCCCCCTATGAAATTCCATAATAAAAGGAGAACACTAGATGTGTTCTCCTTTTATCTTTATTCATACTAACGTAGCAAGATGCTCTTTCGCGTCATATTCAACTAAACTTTCAGCGTGTTTAATTCGATAAACAAAGTCTGGATTAGCAATTAACGGTCTTCCGAATGCCGCTACATCAATCGTTCCTTCTTGCAACGCTTCTTCGGCCTCTTTCGGATTTAAATTACCAACCCCAACAATCGTACCATCCCAATATTTTCTTACTAGTTGATGAAAATTCTTTCCGTCAGCAATCTCTTGGGTATAATTCATCGTTGAAGGATGGATCATCGTTAATCCAACCTCTTTAAACATATTTATGAACGTTTCAATTGCAAACTCAGGGTTTTCCCACATATAAGTAGGATTATCACCTTTGAAAGCAGAGAAACGAAGAAGTGTTTTATTAGCTCCAACAGCTTCTATTACAGCCGCCGTTACTTCTTTCATAAACGTTAACCTTTGTTTTAAATCACCGCCATATTTATCTGTTCGCTTATTCGCAAACTCATACGTAAATTGATCGATTAAATATCCGTGTGCACCGTGAATTTCTACTCCATCAAATCCAGCTTCGATTGCATTTTTCGCAGCTTGTGCGTATTGACCGATCACTTCTTGTATTTCTTCTAACGTCATTGCTTCTGGCGTATCAAACGGTTTACGAAAGCGTGGAACATTTCCCTCTGCAGCGATAGCCGACGGTGCTTGTGGCATTTTACCACCAATTATTTCATGATGACTCATACGCCCAACATGCCATATTTGAGCAATAATCGTCCCGCCTTCTTTATGTACTGCCTCTGTAACAGGTTTCCAAGAATCGATTTGTTCTTGTGTATAAATACCTGGTACTCCTGGGTTTCCTTTTGCTCTCGGACTAATGACAATTCCTTCTGTAATAATTAGTCCAATTCCATCCGCAGCACGTTTTCTGTAGTACTCCACTACATCCGCACCAACTACTCCAGTCTCATTATCTGCAAAGCATCTTGTCATCGGTGCCATCGCTATACGATTACGAAGAGACCAAGCTCCAACTTGAATTGGATCAAACAACTTTGTTTCTTCAACGTTTTCAAAAAATCCCCCAGCATTTACATTTGTTCCTTCATAAATACTCGCTGCTTTATTACTTGAACTTGTCATTTTTCTTCCCCCTAAAAAATCTTACTATAATCGCATCATACTTACTTTTAGATAGTAACGTCAATTTTTACGACTTTACAATAAAAAATTCGAATATCTAAAAAATAAAATGCTATAAATAATATTAAAAAGGTTTCCTTAGGAGGAAACCTTTTTTGTTGACCATATATGGCTGTCAATTCGTTTATCTCTTTAATAAAAAAAACACCTTATCAATAGAAGTGAAAATGGTTCAGTATTCTTCTAAAAATAATAACTTATATACCTAAAACAATGAAAGCCCTACCTCTCTTTCATCCTTACGGCTCCTCGTCCGTGCCAGTGTGAATCAGGATTGCAAAAATCAAGTAACTATTTTATCGAAGTATTCAATTAAACTTCGAACATTCATAAATGAAATTAAAAAATAAAAATGGATTTGATTGTAGTAATAACAATAGAGGTAATGCTCTAAAAGTGGTTTGAAAGAGTTGAATGTCTTTGAAATGATAAATTTTCTATAATTATGTTCCCAAAAAATTCAAGATCTTTTTTGGGATATAATACATTATTTGTAATGAACCTTAACAAAAGCTTTTTATCTGATTTTCTGTGATACCTTCAATTAATCCCAGTTCACTAATCAAAAATTCATATGCGTTATCTAACATCTTCTTTTCGCTTGCATTAAGTGCTTTTTCTTTCTGTATACGCATTAAATCACGCACAACTTCAGCACCTTCTTGCATTTTACCCGTCTTTATTTTATCAGTGTTCAATTTATACCTTTGTTTCCATGTAAGTAATCTATCTGATTCCCCATGTTGAAAAATATCCATTATGTGTGCTAATGCGGTTATATCCGTAACTGGACGTATATTCGAATTCAATATTCTCCCTGCTGGAATCATTAGTTCCATATTACTAGCCGACATTTTTATAACATAATACTGTTGTTTTTCTCCTGAGATTTCCTTCTCTTCTATGGCTTTAATTATACCTGCTCCCTGCATTGGATAAACAATGTTATCGCCAATTTGAAACAAATAATCCACCTCCATATATGGTAACCTTCTCAAGGTTAACACACTTTTAGTTTTTTAGCAAAATTTTTATTTTATCATAAAATTATTTTACACGTCAACACTTCAGAAGCAAGAAATTAAATTTACACAATACACTATAAAAATCGCAATTCCATTAACGGTTCCACACACATTCATTCTCTTTTAATACAAAAACACATCACTACATTTAAGTAGTGATGTGTTTTTGTTAAGGCATAAATAAAGATCTACTTTTCCGTCTATATACTAACCTGCTTACTAACTATTTCCCTCGCTAAAAGAAAACTCATAATCACTTGCGCCGCTACTCTACTCGTCATATCCCTGAAATCAAGAGTTGGATCAATCTCTACTATATCCATCCCTTGAACGAGCGGTTCTTTACCAAGGAATTCAATCGCATCTAGTAAAGTCGTACTATCCATTCCACCTGGCCCAATTGCTGGACAACCTGGTGCAAACGCTTGGTCTAGTACATCCATATCAAGAGAAATATAAATAGAAGTCACACCTTGTTTTCTTAACACTTCAATACTTTCCGTGATAATATCTTTTATTTCTCGCTCTCGTACGTCTTTCATTGTATACACTGTTACACCATGCTCTATTGCATATTCATGGTACGCACGTGCATTAGAAAAATTACGAATTCCAATTTGAACAAGTTGTTTCCCTGTAATGACATCATTTTCTAGTAAACTACGGAATGGTGTACCATTTGACGGGCCTCCATCATCTAAATTACGTAAATCATGATGAGCATCAAATTGAATAATTCCGACCTTTCCTTTACTGTTTGCAAAACCTGTTATACTCGGAAAACTAATCGAGTGGTCACCGCCAAGAACGATTGGTATCATGTTCGGGTTTATTTTCGTTACATGACCAACTGTTTTCGCAATTCGTTTATGACTTTCTTTTATATCCGTCACATGCATCGTAATATCGCCGCAATCATATAAGACACTTTCTTTCATATCGTGTTTTTCTGTAATTGCATATGTGCTATATGCATCTAACATCGCACGAATTGTCTTTGGAGCAAAACTTGCTCCTGAATGACTAATAGATGGTTTAGAAAGGGGTGCTCCAATTAAGGCAGCACCGAATATTTCTACGCCTTCCTCCCAATCTTTAATCATCTCACTCCATTTTGTCACTTCACGATCAATAAACTTTGCATTTTTCTTTAAATAGTGGCCGTGCTCCACGATTGTTCACCTCTTGTATATGCAATATTACCATTCTTCCATACTGTATTCACATGACTTACGCCGTAATGATACGGTACGTAAGCATAATTGTAAGCATCCCATAAAACTAAATCTGCCTTACGACCAACTCTAATTTTCCCAGCTACATCACCACGGTTAATAGCATATGATGAGTTAACCGTTACGGCATTCCAAACTTCTTCTGGTGTCATTTTCAGTTTTAGCATCGCAATGCTCATAATAAGCTGAATATTTTCAGTTGGACAGCTACCTGGGTTAAAGTCTGTAGCTAACGCAACTGCAACACCTTCATCAATCATTTTACGACCACGAGCAAAGCTTTCTTTATTTAAATAGAAAGTTGTTCCTGGTAATAATGTTGCTACTGTATTCGAGTTTGCAAGCATTTCAATCCCTTTATCAGAAGCTCCAACTAAATGGTCCGCTGATGCTGCACCGATTTCTGCCGCTGCTTCCGCACCACCAAGAGGGTCGATTTCATCTGCATGAATTTTCACATCAAAGCCAAGCTCTTTCGCTTTTAATAAAAATTCTTTTGATTCTTCCACAGAGAACACACCTGTTTCACAGAAAATATCAACGAACTCCGCTAATTGTTTCTCTTTCATTTCTGGTAATAAATCTAACATCCATTGTAAAAACTCTTTCGATCTACCTTTATATTCTTTCGGAACTGCATGAGCACCTAAAAATGTGGAAACTAAATCGACTGGATGCTCTTTTTGTAATTGTGCTGTTGCCTCTAATTGTTTCCATTCCGTCTCATCATCTAATCCATAACCACTCTTCGCTTCTACAGTAGTAACTCCGAAAGATAGCATACGGTCTAAATGGAATTTCGCTTTTTGAACAAGTTCTTCTTTCGACGCCTTTTTCGTTGCATTTACAGTTGCAAGTATGCCTCCGCCTTGTTCTAAAATTTCTAAGTACGGAACTCCTTGTAGTTTTAGTGCGATTTCATTTTCACGAGATCCACCAAATACAAGGTGAGTATGCGGGTCAACAAGACCAGGAGAAACCATTTTCCCGCCGCAATCAATAACTTCTCTCGCTTGTAATCCTTTCGCTTCTTCCGCTGTTCCAACGAAAGTAATTACACCATTTTCAATTCCAACCGCACCGTTTTCGATAACAGGAAGCGTGTTCATCGCTTCCCGTCTTAACAAGCCATCTTCTTGATCCATTGTTAGTAATTGACCGATATTTATTAGTAAAGTGTCCAGCATGTTTTCTCCTCCTTATTTCATCATCGGAATGTTAACGCCTTTTTCTTTCGCAGTTTCCACAGCTAAGTCATACCCTGCATCCACGTGACGAACAACACCCATACCAGGATCAGAAGTTAATACGCGCTCAATTCGTTTTGCTGCTGCTTCTGTTCCATCTGCAACGATAACCATTCCCGCATGAAGTGAATAACCCATACCAACGCCACCACCGTGGTGAACAGATACCCAGCTCGCACCGTTTACACTATTAATTAATGCATTTAAAATTGGCCAGTCAGCTACTGCATCACTACCGTCTTTCATCGCTTCTGTTTCACGGTTTGGAGATGCTACTGATCCGCAATCTAAATGGTCACGACCAATAACAATCGGTGCTGATAATTCACCATTTGCAACCATTTCATTAATGATGCGACCAAATTTCGCACGCTCACCGTAACCTAACCAACAAATACGTGATGGAAGTCCTTGGAACTCAACTTGTTGACCTGCCATACGAATCCAGTTACATAAATGTTCATTATCCGCGAACTCACGTAAAATTACTTCGTCTGTTTTATAAATATCTTCTGGGTCACCAGAAAGTGCTACCCAGCGGAATGGTCCTTTTCCTTCGCAGAATAATGGACGGATAAATGCTGGAACGAATCCTGGGAAATCGAAAGCATTTTTCAAACCTTCATCGAAAGCAACTTGGCGAATGTTATTTCCATAATCAAATGTAATTGCACCTTTTTCTTGCATCGCAAGCATCGCTTCCACATGTTTTGTCATACTTTCTTTTGATAATTGTACGTAACGTTCTGGATCTTTTTCACGAAGTTTCGCTGCTTCTTCTAATGTGTAACCTACTGGAATATAACCGTTTAATGGATCATGAGCAGATGTTTGATCTGTAACTAAATCTGGCGTAATATCACGCTTCACTAGTTCTGGTAAAATCTCTGCCGCATTTCCTAGCAAGCCAATTGAAATTGGTTCTTTCTTCTCTTTATACTCGTTCGCAACAGTTAATGCTTCTTCTAATGATTCTGTATACATGTCACAATATCTCTTTTCAATACGACGATCGATGCTACGCTTATCAACATCAATAGCAATGACAACACCGCCGTTCATCGTTACAGCAAGAGGTTGTGCACCACCCATACCACCTAAACCAGCAGTAAGTGTTAATGTACCTTTTAATGAACCGTCGAAATGTTGACGAGCTGCTTCACCAAATGTTTCATATGTTCCTTGTAGAATCCCTTGTGTTCCAATGTAAATCCAGCTACCAGCTGTCATTTGTCCGTACATCATAAGACCTTTTTTCTCTAGTTCTCGGAAGTGATCCCAGTTTGCCCATTTTGGTACTAAGTTTGAGTTCGCTAACAGAACGCGAGGTGCATCTTCATGTGATTTAAAAATGGCAACTGGTTTTCCTGATTGAACAAGTAACGTTTCATCGCTTTCTAACGTTTTTAATGAATCTACAATCGCCTGATAGCTTTCCCAGTTACGAGCTGCACGGCCAATTCCGCCATACACAACTAATTCTTCTGGTTTTTCAGCAACTTCCGGATCTAAATTGTTCATTAACATACGAAGTGCAGCTTCTTGCACCCACCCTTTCGTTTGTAACTCTGTACCTCTTGGCGCGCGAATTGTTTGTTGTACTTTTTCCATTTCAATCTCTCCCTTTTCTCATTTTATAGTGCTGCGTTTACGTCTAATCTTTCTTTTATTGAATAATTCGTTTTTAACCAGTGCGCAATATTTTCAATATCCGTTGAGAATATACGGTCATTTTTAATAGATGGCACCTGCTGACGACCTTGATGGTAGAAGCTCTTCGTCACTGTACTCATGTTTTCAATTCCGCGATATTCTGCCGCTTGCATCGCACAAATCATTTCAATTGAAAGAACACGTCTTACATTTTGAATAATTTGATGTGCATGACGTGAAGCGATTGTTCCCATACTTACGTGATCTTCTTGGTTAGCTGATGACGGGATTGAATCAACACTCGCCGGATGTGCTAACGTTTTATTTTCAGAAACAAGCGACGCTGCAGCATATTGCATAATCATTGCACCAGACTGAAGTCCTGGTTCTGGACTTAAAAATGGTGGTAAATCGTTTAACTGCGGATTTACTAAACGCTCAATACGACGCTCTGAAATGTTTGCAAGTTCCGCCATTCCTACTTTTAAGAAGTCCATCGCAAACGCAATCGGTTGACCATGGAAATTACCACCTGAAATTACTTTTTCACCGCCATCAAAGATTAGCGGATTATCTGTTGCGGCATTCATTTCAATTTCTAATTTTTCTTTCACATAATTCAAAACTTGCCAAGAAGCACCGTGTACTTGCGGGATACAACGAAGTGAATAGGCATCCTGTACACGTAGTTCTCCTTGTTTTGTTGTTAACTTACTATCATGAAGAATGTCACGAATTCTGCTTGCTACATCCACTTGCTCTTTATAACCACGTGCTTTATGAACATTTTCATCAAATGCATCAATAATGCCTTGTAACCCTTCAATTGTCATCGAAGCAATTAGTTCAGCTTGATACGCCGTTGCTTCTGCTTCTATATAAGAAAGAACTCCTTGTGCTGTCATCGCCTGCGTACCATTAATTAACGCAAGACCTTCTTTCGCTTCAAGTTCAATTGGCTCAAGCCCTTCTTCTGTAAGAGCAACCATTGCATGAACGCGTTTCCCTTTATAGAACACTTCACCTTCGCCTAATAATACGAGCGCAAGATGAGATAAAGGTGCTAAATCTCCACTTGCACCAAGTGAACCTTGTTGCGGAACGACTGGATGAATTTTACGATTTACAAACTCAAGAAGCATATTTACAACAAGCGGCCTTACGCCTGATACTCCTTTAAGCATCGTGTTCGCTCGTAAAATTAACATTCCGCGCGATACTTCTTCCGGGAATGGATCACCTATCCCACATGCATGTGACTGAATTAAATTATGTTGAAGTGCCTTTACATCATCTTTTTGGATAAGCACATCACTAAACTTTCCAAATCCAGTTGTAATACCGTAAACGACTTTTCCGTCCTCTACAATTTTCTCAACTACTTCGCGGCACTCCGCTACCTTTTGCATACTAGTTGGACAAGCTGTTACACCTTCTCCTTCCAGTAATAACCTCTTCATTTCTTCAACTGTCAATGTATGTCCTGTTAACGTAATCATCATTTTTCCTCCTTAAAAAGGCAAAAGGGGACCTTATCTTTTTAAGACAGACTTCTGTCCTAAAAAAGTAAGGCCCCCTTCTAACTAATAGACTATGGGCAAATCATATGTGATTAATTCCTAAACCAATCGCCTCATGCTCAGATCCTTTTACAGGTGCACCAATCGTTCCATATAATGCAACAGCAACCCATTCGCCTTCTTTTTTCCCGTCGTATGGTGTACCGCGCACAATCGCAAAACGAAGTCCTACTGTACGAAGAACGTCTGCTAACTGAATTTGACCTCTCGTCACTCCGTACAAAGCTTCCATAATTGCATGATAAAGTGCATGTGTTTCTCTGTAAACGTCTGTTTCAATAACTTGGTTGCTTTTAGCCGCTGTTTCCATTGCTGCGACAACCTTTTGCGAATTCATCGAACCCACTTTCCCCGTACAATACTTCCAACCTTTTGGAATGGATAATACAGGACTTTCATTCTCATCCGCAAGTGCCAACAGCATGGCCATACGACCAATTCGATGTGTTCCTTGAAGAAGCATGTGACTCTCTCATTTCTTTTGAATTATTTGAATATTACTTAATTTAAGAATATATGAAAACGGTTAAATCGTCAATAGTTTAAAATCATATTCAAACATTTTTTTCATCCCCCTAATTTTGTGTACACAAATGATTTACACAAAATTTCCAGACGTGCTATAGTCTCACTAACAGATGCAAAGGGGCGAAATTTCAGTGACAAAACGAAAAGATATTCATTTTCGAATTGAAGAGAAATTACTTGAAAGGTTTGAATCAGCACTCCATTACGAAGGTTTAAAGAAAACAGATGTATTAACACATGCAATCCAACAATTTTGTACAAAGGTAGAATGTGACAAAATGAATGATGTAAAACGTCAATATAACGTTAGCAACCATTTACAAACACGCATCGACACACATACACATTACGAAGAAAAACACGTAGATTTAGATAAGATCGTCATTGAACATTTACACCTTCAAGGGGATGAAAATATATTAGAGGTTGGGTGCGCTAATGGAAAATTTCTTTCCCTTTTACAAACAAATGGTCATAAAGGCCCATTAACCGGGTTTGATCAATCCGAAGCTATGCTTGCTGAAGCTGCTAAGACAAATAACTTAATAGAATGGAAACGAGGGGATGCTAGTAAACTCCCTTTCGAAACAAATTGTTATGACCTAATAATTGCAAGACATATGTTATACCATGTGAAAGATGTTAAAAAAACAATTCAAGGCTTTTATAAAGTCATTCGTCCTGGCGGAATACTTTTAGCTACAACAAATTCTAAAGTTTCATTACCTCGTATAGTTGAAATGTGTAACAACATGCTTGACGCATTTGATCTACCGAAAACATCACCAGCAGTCTCTCCATTTTGTTTAGAAAATGGTAAAGAGATAGTAGCATCTGCTTTTCCAACGGTTGAAGAAACAGTTATTCATAATGCGCTCGTTTTTCATCATGCTACTCCAATAGTAAACTATATTTCTAGCATGTTTCCGTCGCTAAATATACCTGATAATACATATCTTCACGCGGAAATGAAGGAATGGCTAAAAGAAGAAGTAGAAAATGAATTATCACTTCATAACGGTATATGGCGCGATCCGAAAACGTTAGCAATTTATCGATGTCAAAAAGAAAAAAGCTAGCATTTGCTAGCTTTTACACGTTTTCTCGTAAAAGTTTCTCCATTACTACATTGCCTTTACCACCATAAAAATTGGTATTATGTTCGTCTGCCACTCCAAAATAAGAGGCAATTGCTATTCCGAATGGCACAAATGCATGCCCTTGTGCTGTAATGATATTTGAGTGTTGCACAACTTCTTTATACACTAAATTTTCTATTGGAAAACAATCGAACTTTTGATAATCTATAGTCGCAGTATAAGAAATCCCCTTAAATAAGCCCGCTTTTGCTAGCGCATACGGTCCAGCGCAAATTGCCGCCACTAATTTTTCTTGTTCATGAAATTGACGAATGATTGAAAAAAGAGATTTTGCATCTTTCAACTGTACTTCTTCTCCACCTGGAATAAGTATCCCCTCATACTCATCTACACGTACTTCACTTACTTCTATATGCGGTTGCACTTGCAAACCTGTTTCACTTATAATCAATTCTTTTGTTAAGCCCGCTGTAATGATTTCAAATTTATTCTTCAGCAATGCCGTTGCTACTGTTATTTCAAACTCTGCAAATGTTGGGTATACAAATAAAAGTATTTTTTTCATAGCCCTCTCTCCTTTAACCAGTACATAAAATATACCTCTAGATCGTCCACTGTTAATCTATTCGTATCCAAATAAGTTACAGGAAATTGTTTATACCAATCTTTTTCCGTTTCTACTAATTTAAATTGCTCCTCAAATGTACTTCTGTTTCTTGTTCTATCATTATTTTTTCTATCATATAAATTACTTTCCGATACATCCAAATAAAAAATAGCATCCGAACGGCATTCTCTTAATTTATATAATTCATCTTTCAATTCAATTTCTATATCCCACTCTTTCCCTATAACCATCGGGTAAAAAAGTGTATAAAATTCGATGTCTTCTGGCCCACGATCAAAAATTACGACTGAATCTTTCACATTTTGAAACTCCTTTATTTTTGCTTCCATAAACATTTTTTGATTCATAATAAACCCTACTTTTGAATTCATATCTAAATTCAATTTTTTTCGCTTCTCTACAATTGGATATGGATTTTCATATATAACTCGAAACCCTCTCTTTTCTAACCTTTTTGCTAATGTTGTTTTTCCGCTAACCATCGGCCCTTGCAGTGAAATTACGTATGTCACACCTCTCATTCCCTTACACTTTAGTACACCTATAATATACAGAATCTTGAAAACTCTCAACATTATATATATCATCTTGTTTCTTATTCTTATCTAACTTATAATGAAAAATAGAGATTATGACGGACGCATCAATAATGTAAGCTTGGAAATCCAAGCTTACATTATTTTTTGCTTTCCCTTTTCTAATAAAAAGAGTATACTAGATTAGAACGTATGTTCTTAATAATTACATACAGTAAGGAGATAGAACAATGGTATACGACACAAAAGCAATTTCTTGGAATGAATCTTTAAAACAACTTCAACGCCGCTATACAAACAAACAAGTTGACCGAAAAGAATTTGAGGATATTGAACTGATGGAATTCTTCCGCGATAACGACTACATTTCTTTACCTACACACATAAGCGGCCTATCAAAAACACGTTTTACTTCTTACTCTATTTTCACAACTGAAGATAAAGATCGTAAAGTTGGCACATTAATCATTGAATATGTAGAAGATGATAATAATAATTTACATGTGGAACAACTATACTTTGTTTAAATGATAACGCTTGGTCAAAATGACCAAGCGTTCTTGCTTTCTATGAATCTCACTGTATATAATATGAATAAAAGAAAACCGCTATCATTAAGGGGGGATATGCTTGCTCGAAGGATGGTTCAGTTGGTTCATTGTATTATGGACGGTTATTTTATTAGGGCTTATGTCTATCGGTGGATACTTTATGTTCAGAAAATTTTTAAAACGTTTACCAAAAGAAGACGGCATGTCCATTTTGGATTGGGAAGAACACTACATAAATAAAACGAGACATTTATGGGCTGACGAACAAAAACAATTGTTAGAAGAGCTTGTAAGTCCTGTTCCAGAACTATTTCGCGATGTTGCAAAATCAAAGATTGCTGGAAAAATCGGGGAACTTGCATTACAAGAAAATGCCTCTCAAATTACACAAGACTTAATTATTAAAGGATATATCATTGCCACACCAAAGCGTGATCATAAATTTTTAATTAAAAAACTACAAGAAAAAAAGATTGATTATTCTAACTATCGATCTTTACTCGCAAAGTAACTTCATATTATTTTCGATAAAAAAGACAGCGCCTTTGACGCTGTCTTTTTTATTTGGTACATATACAGTTTTTAAGTTAGTTTCATATCTTTTTCATTATAAAAACCATCTTCTTTTTCCATTTCCTTTTGTAATTTCGTAAAGGAACGGTACATGGCAATTCTCCATGACACAATCATAGCAAACGCAAGTAAGAAGAACATGCCACTAAGTTGTCCTAAATCAAGAGATTGACTTAAGTATGTTTTAAATACAATCCGCACTACAAGTAATCCAATTAATATAAAAACAAAGGCTTTTGAACGCTTCAAATAAATCTCTTGTCCTCTAATTTCAAATTTAGATGTTTTAATAAGAAAAATAGAGAAAATCAAACCGACACCAATTGCTTCTAACATTTCCGCTGGAGTTAATCGAAATTCAGGAAAAACATACATCAATGCGCCCGTACTCATAAAAAATGGCGGAAGTATAATTTTTTTCAATGTTGCAGGTTTCTTAGCTGCTTTTAAACGAATAAACATCGCACCGACAGCCATACAAACAGCAACGATACTTGATAAAAGAACTATGTTCATATTTTCTCATCCTTTTTTGTGGCTATATGCAAAATATACTTTCATTATATGCTTTTCCGTTAGTATTTCCAACATTTTCGCAGAATAATACTAAAAACCGGTAAAACCACCAAATAAACTTGAGAAATATACGATAATTTTCGTCATCCAGTTAAAGTATAGGAAGACCCCCATAACAATCATAATATATCCTCCGACTTTCATGAAGGCCATACTATTTCTTTTAATCCAAGACATTTTCGTAATAAAGAATGACAGTACGAAAAACGGGATAGCAAATCCAAGTATGTAAGCAATCATGTAAATCATTGCTGATTCTGGGTTTGTTGCTGCTAATCCAATTACGGACACTAGAATTGGTCCGGTACATGGCGTCCACCCTGCTGCAAAGGCTAATCCAATTAGTACTGATCCAAAATAGCCACTTGGACGATTTTTAAATGTAAATTTACGGTCTTGCATTAAAAATTTTGGCTTAAACACCCCGACAATAATTAAGCCGAACACGATGATAAATATACCACCTAACTGTCTGATTAAATCTTTATAGTCAGTAAAGATTCCTCCAATAAAACTTGTACCAAATCCAATTGCAATAAATATAATTGAAAATCCAAGTAAGAAAAACGCTGTATGTATCATACTTCTTTTGCGAAGCATTGCATTTTCTTCTTTCAATTCAGAAACCGACATACCTGTTATGTACGATAAAAACGCCGGATAAAGCGGTAAGCAACATGGGGAAATAAATGATAAGAACCCGGCGCCAAACGCTAAAAAAATACTAATATCTTGCATCATTCCACTCCTCTCCCTAAATATTGTAACAAAAACACATAAAAATACTATGAACAATTCGTGAAATCACTTTTACAACGTGGCAATAAGAAAAACCGTACTTCCTCACAGTTTCTAATAAAACGGTTTCATTTCCTTCTATTATATAGAAAAAACTCAAATGGATTATGAAAACTCCTTTAATTGTCATTACCATAACAAAGGTAACATAGTTTCTCAAATAATTAGCACGTTACTAGTACGTCTATATACATATTGGTTTAAAAAATATTTTTTTCAAATGCTGGCTCTATACAATGCAAAGTTGATTTTATAATACTTCTACTATTAATAATTTCAAGATTATGCATAAATATCATACTTTTATTATTATTCTATAAAATGTCATACTTTTCTTTCATTTGACCCTTTATTTCTAATTTTGTATACTTCCCTCTAGTTATATATTTTCGATACGGAACAACTTCATATAGATGGGAGGAATTTTTCATGCTTCGTTATTCTCTTTTAGTTTTATTAGGAGCGTGTAGTTATGGAATTTTAGCTATTTTTGTTAAGCTTGCATATGCAGAAGGATTTTCACTTGGAGAGGTAATTGGCAGCCAATATTTGTTCGGTTGGATTATTTTGCTTGCTATTACACTTCTATTTTCTAGACATCGCGTTCCTTTAAAGCAAGCATTACTTTTATTCGTTGCAGGAACATCTGCAAGTTTTACCGGAATTTTTTATTATGCTTCATTAAAAACTGTACCAGCTTCTATTGCAATTATTCTTTTATTCCAATTTGTTTGGGTCGGAATTATCATTGAAGCAGTCGCAACAAAAACATTACCTTCAAGAGAAAAAGTTATTTCTGTTATTTTCTTACTTGTAGGGACATTTTTATCAAGTGGTTTACTTGAACAATCAGCAGGTGCTTTCAATACGACTGGGATCATTTTAGGTTTATTATCTGCTGTTACATTCGCAACATACATTTTCGTGAGCGGAAAAGTTGCTGTTGAAGTACCTTCATTACCGCGCGGTGTTCTCTTAATGACTGGTGCTTTAACTTTAGTCATGATTGTATTCCCACCAACATTTATTTTTAATGGTGCCATTTCTCAAGGTCTTTGGAAATACGGTTTAGGATTAGGAACATTTAGTATCGTAATTCCATCTATTGCCTTTACAATCGGTATTCCAAAAATCGGTTCTGGCTTAGCAACTATTCTTGGTGCAGCGGAACTACCAGTTACAACAATTATGTCCGTATTCGTTTTAAAAGAGGCTGTACTATCTTCACAATGGTTCGGTGTATCACTTATTTTAATCGGGATTGCAATCCCGCAAATTGCATACGCAATGCGTGGACGTTATCGTAAACATCATACGCATAAAAAAGTCGCAGCATAAAGCGAAACTTTAATTAGTTGAACCAATCGGACTGCCCATTAATACGGGATAAACGAGAGAGGATTTTCATTTGAGAATCCTCTCTTTTATTGTTGTATACTTATGATAAATATTTTGCTGAAGAAAGAAGGCATACTACATGGTATCTATTTCAAATCAACTAAAAGAAAAACTTATTTCCATCCGTCGACATTTACATGAGTATCCAGAACTATCGTATGAAGAGTTCGAAACAACAAAAGCAATAAAAAATTGGTTAGAAGAAAAAAACATTACTATCATTGACTCCAATTTAGAAACAGGAATTATCGCTGAAGTGTCTGGTAATAAAAACGGGCCAATTGTAGCAGTTCGTGCTGATATTGATGCCCTTCCTATTCAAGAAGAAACACATTTGTCCTATGCATCTAAAGTACGAGGAAAAATGCATGCTTGTGGACACGATTTTCATACAGCTGCCATTTTAGGTACTGCTTTCTTATTAAAAGAAAGAGAATCTTCCCTAAATGGAACGGTTCGCTTCATATTCCAACCAGCTGAAGAAAGTAGTAATGGCGCTTGCAAAGTTATTGATGCTGGACATTTACGTAATGTGCAAGCGATTTTCGGCATGCATAATAAACCTGATTTACCAGTAGGTACAATTGGCATTAAAGATGGTCCACTGATGGCTGGAGTTGATCGATTTGAAATTGAAATTCACGGAGTTGGTACACACGCGGCTGTACCAGATGCTGGCGTAGATCCTATTGTCGCATCCTCTCAAATTGTGATGGCACTGCAAACAATTGTAAGCCGAAATATAAGTTCATCTCATAATGCGGTTGTTAGTGTTACAAATATTCACGCAGGAAATACGTGGAACGTAATTCCTGAAAAAGCTACGTTAGAAGGAACGATTCGCACGTTCCAAGCTGAAACACGTGAAAAGATTCCAGCACTCATGGAGCGTATTATTAAAGGTGTATCTGATGCATTAGGTGTAAAAACGAAATTCCGTTTTTATTCAGGTCCTCCTGCTGTTCACAACGATAAAGCTCTTACAGACTTATCTACTCAAGTTGCCACAAAGATGAATCTTAATATCATCTCGCCTAGTCTATCAATGGCTGGAGAAGATTTCTCATTTTACCAACAGGAAATACCAGGTTCATTCGTCTTTATGGGAACGAGCGGTACACATGAATGGCATCATCCTGCTTTTACAATTAATGAAGAGGCACTGCCTATAAGTGCAGAATACTTTGCTTTACTAGCCGAAAGAGCACTTAAACAATTCTCATAAAAAAAGCCGTTCAAAGTGCATCTCAGCACCCTGAACGGCTTTTCTTATTAAGTTAAATCACGTTTTAAAAACACAGTATATGAAATACATAAAAATACGAACAAATAAAGTAGCAACATACATGATGCAAACGGGAATGTTACTCCATCAATAAAACTTCCGTTCTTTGAAATACTATATAAATCTGTGTTTGCTGGCAATAAATATTTCGCCCAGTTATATCTAGTGGCTGCTAATAACGCAATATTGCCTGATAAAGCAAGGAATAGTGAAATACCAATTGCACCTCCACTAGATCTCGTTAACACAGAAATCATAAATGCAAACGATGCGTACACAACCGTTGGTAACCACGATAAAACATAATATTTACTTGCTTCTACAAAAATGTTTTGTTTTATTATATTTCCATCTTGGAAAATAAACTCACTCCATGCAGGCTGTTGGAATTTATAAATAACAAGTCCACATAAAGCGGAGAAGATCATATTAAATATAAATAATAAAGCTGCAAATATAACGATTGCTAAAAATTTTGCTGTTAAAATTTTAAAGCGACTCGCTGGTCGTATCGTTAAAAATTTATATGTTCCCCAGCTATATTCATTCGCAAAAATTGTACTTGCATACACGAGGATAAATGGGAGCAAAATTGGAAATACGATAAAACCTGTATCTCTCATGAAAGAAAGTGGAGAACTGCTTGCCGGTGCTGTATCCGTATCTAAATGCTTCATCTTAAGCTGGTATTCTTTTACAAGCTCATCCCCTGATTTTTCTGCTAAAATAGCTTCTTTTTTCATGCCAAGCTTTTTCTCAATTTCTACAGTTCGTTCTGTATAATCTACTTTCCATCCTTTTGTTTCCGGTTCAAAATACTTTACCGTAACCCATCCTAATCCGATTATTAATACTGCAATAACTGCAAATGGAATAATCGTTCGCTTCCGCTTAAATATTTTATACAGTTCGTTATATACTAAATTAAACAATATCTTTTCCCCCTGTTAATTCTAAAAATTGCTCTTCTAACGTTTTTCTTTCTTCATATACACGATACACTTGAATATTTTTCTCAAGCAATGTACGAATAACATTTGGGATTTCTTCATCTTTTACATTAATAAGTAATTCATTATCTTTTACTAAAACATCATGCCCTAATATTTCTGCTGCTTTATTCGCATCATCTACACGTATACGGATCGTCTCCATCTCTTCGCTTTGGCTATGCTGAATATTTTGCGTAGCCACATATTCCCCGTGCTGAATAATGATAACTCTGTCACACATTAATTCAACTTCTGAAAGTAAGTGACTTGATACAAGTACAGCTTTTCCTTGTTCATGTGCAATTTTTTTTATGTACATTCTCATTTCATGTATTCCACTAGGGTCTAATCCATTTGTCGGTTCATCTAGTATCAACACGTCTGGATCGTGAATAAGTGCCTGAGCGATTCCTAAACGTTGTCTCATGCCGAGTGAATACGCTTTTACTTTGCGATCAATTACTTGTCCCATCCCTAACAATTTCACTACTTCATCGATACGTTCTTCGGTCACATTACCATTCATTCGTCCGAAATATGTTAAATTTTCATAGCCGCTCAAAAAAGGATAAAATTCAGGTGTCTCAATTACCGCTCCAATTTTCGCAGCTGTTTTTTCGAATTGCTGTTTCACAGATTGACCATCAATCCATACTTCACCTTCTGTCATACGGATCATACCAACCATCATTCTCATTAAAGTCGTTTTTCCAGCACCGTTTGGTCCGAGTAAACCGACAACCTCGCCTTTTTTCACTTCAAAACTAATATTTTGTACAAGTGTCTTTGATCCGATTCGCTTCGTTAACCGATCGACTTTTACAATTGATTGTTCATTTGTCATTCTATACAACCTTTCCTTCCCATTCTTTGTCAGGTCTTTTCACTGTAACATGATTATTTTTATGTGTAAAATGGAAAAAGGCATGATTTCTCATGCCTTTTTCTTGAAATGCAACGAATTTTTATCTTGTAAACTTTGAACAAATCGAAAACATTGCACCATCGATAATAGAAGGATAACAATCATAATTATACTCACTACTACTATTGCATATATTGTAATCGGTGCACTATTTATCCCTTGTATTCCTGCTATTCTTATAAAGATAATCGTAAATAATTTTAAAAATAACATCCCATTAACTAATCCAAAAACAAACGCTGCTCCATAAATGAATAATTGCTCCTGACATAATAAACATAGTACTTCTTTTCTTTTTATATTTTCTGCTACATAAGATGTAAACTCCTCTCTCCTCACTAGCAAAAGGGAGTACATCATTTTATATGTAGTAAAAATACATATGAAAATTAGTACAATAAACAGTGTGTAAAAATACATTTGAAATACAAATGCATCCCCTACTTTCAAAATAGCTCCTTCATTAAATTGTAACGATATCATAAAAAACAAAATCATAATACTCATAGCAATCCACATAAATTGCTTCATCCTTTTGGTAGCAAATGTTCTAATATTTTTTCTCGCTAACCGACATAAAGACATAAAATTCTTCCCCTACCTTATTACATACGCATTCTATACTACTAGTGTATAAAAATATGACATTTTAAACATCGCACTACAATCGGAATTTCTTCTAAGTCTTTAGTCCTAGAAAACGAAATGATAAAAAATCACATTTAGAATATAATTGTAAAAAGGAGGAGATTGCATGCGTATAAAATTACTATCAATCTTGTTTTTATTATTACTCACAAGTTGTAGCCAAATAAAAAACAATGAAGTTGCCATTGTTGAGCCATACAAATTAACAAAAGAGCAAGCTTCTATTTTACAAATGACTCCTTTTCAAGAAGGAAATAGCATGTTTTATAACGTTACGCTTAAAAATGATAAAGATGAAATAAATGCTACAATTGATTATTATAACAATGGTAAAAAAACAAAAGAAATTGCTAATATAGCTACCTCACATTTTTCAAAAAAGAAAGTAAAGCTTTCTTTTTTACCACCACATTTCCAATTCGATAAAGATATACAAGAAAAAAGGCAGTGGTATATGAATATTGAAGGTGCTTCAACGCTTGTTCATGAAGAAGCACCACCAAGCGTAAATAGCTCCGCAACTACTACAATCCAATCTATAAAAAATTTAAAATACAATCAAAAAACAATTTTAGCTGCTGTAATCCAAACAAGTAAAGAAACTGTAAGCGTCCCTACAATTGACGAAGACAAAGGTATTGATTTACTCTTAAAAGAGAATGAACACGTTTATCTATTTAGTATCGAGCTAAAAAAAGAACAATAAAGCGGAAATGCAACTTAAGTTGCATTTCCGCTTTATTGTTTAACAAGGTGTACTTTTATAAATCTGAATTAACTTCATTTTCTGTTACTACTATTACTCATCTTCTACTTCTATTCTTTTCTTCTCTCTTGCAATTTTTAAAAACTCTAGCAACTCTGGATTACTATTCATTTTTTTGTAAGCCACTGACATTTCTGCCACAAAATTAGAATCATATAATTCTTTATATACAACTTCTGTTTTATATAACTTATTTGCCGATACGGGTATTACTGTAATTCCAATCCCTGCCGCTACAAGCCCCATAACTGTTTGATACTCTGTTGCTTCTTGTACAATACGTGGACTAAATCCAACTTCTCTGCAAAGAGATAAAATTGTATCATACAAAGCTGGCCATACTGGTCTCGTAATAAATACAAACGGCTCATCTCGTAAATCTTCTATATGTATTTCATCTTTCTCTGCAAGTGGATGTGCCTTTGGTAAACATAAGGTACAAGATAACCTTTGAATTGGCTCTAATTCTAATAATTGTGTTGGAATTGGTGGACGTAAAAAGCCAATATCAATACGGTTATCATGAAGTGCATGAACTTGATCTGGTGTTGACAATTCATGTAATGCAACAGACACTCTCGGAAATTTCTTTCTATATTCCCTAACAATTGATGGTAAAATATCATATATCGCCGCACCTACAAAACCAATTGAAAGTGATCCTACTTCTCCCCTTTGCGCACTTTGTGCAACTTCTACTGCTTTTTCAATTTGTTCAAACGCTTTTTTTACTTCTTTTAAAAACATTTCTCCTGCTTCTGTTAGTTCAACCTTTCTTTTCGTTCTTGAAAATAATGTAACTCCCATTTCTTTTTCTAATTGCTGTATTTGTTGACTAAGTGGTGGTTGTGTCATTTGTAAACGAGCAGCTGCCCGTCCAAAGTGTAACTCTTCTGCCACAACAACAAAATATTGCAAATGCCGTAATTCCATTTTTGGACACCCTTTTCACTTTCGATTAATATGTCTAATATATTAATAACATATAATTTATATATTAGACAAATATTTTGAATGAACGTATAGTAGAAATTGTTAATTCTTTTTTACAATTTTTATGTAAAAAAAGAAAGAGGTGGTTACTGTATGAAATGGTGGAAGTTAAGCGGACAAATTTTGTTACTATTTTGTTTCGCTTGGACAGGTGAATGGATTGCAAAACAGGCACACCTCCCAGTTCCAGGAAGTATAATCGGTATTTTTTTATTATTAATTTCGTTAAAATTTAACATAGTTAAGAAAGAATGGATACAGGACGGAGCAGATTTTTTATTAAAAGAACTTATTTTATTTTTCATCCCTTCTGCAGTCGCTGTCATACGTTACAGAGATACATTAACACAATATGGAATCGATCTCATTTTAATTATTATGATTAGCACTCTTTGCGTTACCTTAGTTACAGGACTTTTAACAGAATTGCTACTAAAGCGGAAAGGATCAACGCAATGATCGGATTTCTTTGTTTATTATTAACACTATTCACATATTGGATATCAAAAAAAATGTATCAACGTTGGAATTGGAGTCTACTTTCTCCTCTTCTCGTCTGTCCCATTATTTTAATTGCTTTATTGCTCGGATTAGATACACCTTATGAAACATATGAATCTGGTGGTCACTGGTTAACTGAATTATTAAAGCCCGCAACAGTTGCTTTTGCATGGCCAATCTATAAATATTTTGATTTATTAAAGAAACATGGAATGGCTATCTTACTTAATGTCATTGTCGGTTCGTTTTTATCAGTTATTACTTCAGCACTACTAGCAAATTATTTTCAAATTGATTCATCACTAGAACATAGTTTAGCACCACATATCGTAACAACACCAATCGCAATGGCTATTTCAGAAATGATTGGTGGTATGTCACAATTAACTGCTGTATTTGTCGTTTTAACTGCCTTAACAGGAGCATTGCTCGGTCCTTCTCTCATACGTATTTGCCGTATTAAAACAGCAATCGCAAAAGGTATTATGTTAGGAACAAGCGCAAATGGAACCGGTACATCAAAAGCATTCGAAATCGGTCCTGTGGAAGGAACAATTGCAAGTTTATCCATGCTTTTAACAGCAGGCGCTAGTTTAGTTATCGTTCCGCTTTTCTTGTCTTGGATACATTAAAGAAGCAAGTATTTACATACTTGCTTCTTTATCTATATATTGGCACAGCAATTCATAATCCTCTGGAAAAGCTAAACACAATTGTTCAACTTCATGTATCCCTTTCCAAGCAATTTCATGTATTAACTCATCAGGATCTTGGATTTTCATATTACCGCCTATTTGTTTAACAAAATAATAATGGACATACACTGGAACACCGTATGTAATACCCTCTTTTTCATATATTTTATTTACCACTTCCACATTGTAACCTGTTTCTTCCCAAACTTCCCTGATACAAGATTCTTCTAGTGTCTCTCCCTTTTCAAGTCCTCCACTTGGGACAGACCATCTTTTTTCTTCTCCCTCTTTGCCCTGCAGTACCATTAAAACTTCATTTCTTTCATTTACACATACCGCTGCACTACCTATCCATCTCTCCATAAACATCCCTCCCCTACTAAAATTCGCCCTCTTTATTATTTTCCCCTTGAAAAAAGAGGAAAATAATAAAACAATGACGAAAAATTACATCAACTTCATAGACAATCCTTGTTTAGAAATTAAAACTGGAAGGATGAAAATATGATTTCTAATTATGTTGTGGAATGTGTCTTTTGTGAAGAAAATCGAAAGGCTCGCCAAGCTATTGTCACAGTTCCCGCGACTACTCAGCTACTAGCCATTGAAAAAGTGCGTGCGGAATGCAAACGTCGCTTCGGAAAAACTGTATTATTACAAACAGAAATTAAAGAAAAAATTGTTTTTGAACAAAAAGAAAGCCGACCATAAATTGGTCAGCTTTCTTATCCGATCATATTTTCACATGAAGATTAGGGGCATCCTCTTTAAGGATCGGGATTTTCCCATTATGTACGTTCCATAATGGTCATCGAACAATATATTTCTATGCAATTAACTATTGAATAGAATAGGGCAAAACTTGTTCGCATTTTTAGAAAAGGGATAGGGATATAATTCAAGTAGTACTTCGAATACTCGAACTTTACACTCATAATATTAAAACAAATCCTTTTATATGGGAAATATGAATTACCTACATAATTCATTCGTAAAATATATTAATAGTTTGCTATATTAATTTTATCCCGCTATTTGTAAGCAGTAACCCCCTACTTATTATAATTTCACCTTACTCTATCAATAGCATACATCCAGCTAAAACCGGTGTCATAATCATCGAAAACCTCAAAAGCATTCGCGGTGCATAATTTGTAAACTTCGCGCCAATATATGCCCCTAACATGGTCCCAATTAATACTTGCAATAACAATATATAATCTAAATATCCTTCCGAACTATATCCTAGACCGCCTCCAATTGCAATCGGTAATATAACAAGCATTGTTGTCCCTACAGATTGCTGAATCGTTAATCCCAATAGAACCATTAATCCAAGCTGAATAAACGGTGCAGAACCAATCCCAAATGAACCAGCCATCATTCCAGTAACTAATCCAAGGCATATACATTTCAACAAGTAGTTCATGGAAAACTCTTTATGCTTATATAAAGATGACTGTTCTTTGTTTTGGAACATAATTAATTTAATAAACATAAAAATTGCCGATAAAAATAACATCCCAGCTGTAAACCAATGAAGAAGATGTGCTGGTATAAGTGAACCAAATTTAGAACCAATATAAGAGCCAATTGCGCCAAATCCCCCAACAATCCCGCCTATAATAAGTGCTACATTACCTTCACGGTAATGACTGACAACACCTGATAATGTCGTAAACGCCATTGCAGTTAAAGATGTTGCAAGAGCAACATGAATAGGAATATGAAATACTAAAGTGAGTATCGCGATAATAAACCCAGCTCCTCCAGCTCCAACAAATCCTAATAAAATACCCATTACTAACATTGTTATAATAATTGCCACAGACTTTCCCTCCAGTAACACAATTATCCATCATATTTATCCTTACATACAAATAAAAAGCATCCTAGATGGATGCTTTTTATTTCAATGATATGTACTTAATCTTGATTAATCAAAATGACCGCTGGACCAGCTACTACTACTCCAGCTACTTCTATTTTTTCAAATTCCTTTACTGTAATAGATATAACTCCTTCTCTTTCCATCAATTCTTTACTCAGGACATCAGTCGGGATTGCTTTCACCGTCTTACCTCCTTTTCATTTATACAATATGATAAAGTGAAACTTTCATCAGTGGGGTTTTTGTCCGTACTTATTGATTATTAACCCTCACCAATCGGGCGAATAATCGCCCAATGCATCTATATATATGCATCACCTCCGCTTTCATTCCTTATTCCACTCAAAAACCTTCTCCCCCTTCCTTGACATATTGAAAAATAAAAAAGAAGCTATAACATATAGCTTCCCTCCACGTTTCTTTAATCTTTATGCACCGTATATTCCATGACTTTACCATCTCTATCAAATTGTAAAATAAGCTGTTCGCTATCTATTGGGATAAAGCCACGTTCAGTCCCAAGATAATACAAAGTGATAACTCCTTCTCCCCCACTTCTCGTTTCCGTTGGGGCTCCTAACAATTGTGTAATTTCTTCATTTGATTTCCCTTTTAATTTATATTTTTGTAATAGATCATCTACCATATGTACCCGCTTATCTGCATGATTTAACCATCTATTTTGATTAAACTTTGATGTATATTCATTTACACTTAGTTGTACAGTGCACACTATTAATGGTATGAGTGCTACTATTAACCCCCCCAACATTTGCTTCTTTTCTTCATTACGATTTTTAGAAACATATAAAATAGCCCTTTGAATCATGACTAATAAAACAAATGGTATGAATACTACAAAAATGCTCCTTACACTTAAGGGTATATGGACCATATCAATGACGAATATAAATACAATGTACATTACTATATATAAACAAAAAGAGACATACAAAATGCCACGTAGCATAGCGTTCAGAAAGATCTCCCCTTTTAACTCACTATATAATTCATCCGGCTAATCATTTCTTGAATCTGTTCTAATTCTTGCACTGTATATACTACTTCCCCTGCTAATATTTCATTTCTAAAGAACGTTACAATTTGCTCCCGATCTTTTAATCTAGGTGTTTCCTCACTAGAAAGGTCTACTATTTCTTTTCCATTTTTATTATAAAAATATACAACTGGTTTTACTTTTTCTTTTATACTATTAGCCTGCATTTCTTTCAAACCACTGTATAAAATTTGAGATAGTTTCTTCGCCCTATATACTGGATTCCCTTCATTTTTCACTTGTATAGTTGACGAATCTTTACCTACTATATATTCAAATGTCTCTTCTTTTTCAACTTCTTGTTGATACTTACCCATTTCATCAATCATAAATGAATATATACCAGCATTTTCTTTCGTTAAACCATGAATTAATTTCTCTTCCCATTCTTTCGTCTCAAGTAGATAAATACCAGTTTTGCACAAGATGAGATGATGGATTCGATTATCGTTTATTTCACTATTATTTTTAATAAAAACATTCGGCATGATTTGAATTTCAGCATCTAATATGGTGCCTTGCTCTATGAATCCTCGTTTCATATAATGTAATGTTTCGTACGTATTCATTTCAGCGCCGTTTTTAGTATATTCTCGTAGATTTGCAATTAGTTTTTGAAACATATGTATTTCGTTATTATGTTTATTTTGCATTTCACTACGTTCTTTACTATGCTGCACAGCTAATTGATTTTTCATCATACGCATATTTTCAATTTCTCTATTTGCACTTACTTGTAAATCATTGTATTTTTTCTGTTCCATATTTTTTAAATTATTTTGTTGTTCTTTATGCTCTATCACCGTAGCTGCAATTTCATTTTTATACGTTTCAATCGCTTGTTTCTTTTCAAATTCTACTTGCTGACTCTCTGATTCTAACTGTTTATTTTTATAAAACAGCACAAATACTACAGCTAATAATATTAAAACCGCACCTATTAGCACATAATTCATATTTTTACCCCTTTATTTCATTTTCGATTATTTTTTTATAAATATATCTATTATAGTATACTATGGTTTCGATATAGACTTTGTAAAAGTTGTATATTTTTAATAAAAGGCACCTCTGACGGGGCACCTTTTATTTTCACTCTATTGTACACCATACTGAATATAACTTGGATCATAGTATATCCATTGATTTGTCCCTAAGCAAAGCCATCCATCTTGCTTACTCCATACTCGATACGATTCACCATGATGTAACTGTCTTATAACATTTCCATTTAATGATGGAGCATCACGCAAATTTACATTATCACCAGTAATAGTCGCCACATAATGTTTATACTGAATATAACTCGGATCATTATATACCCACTGATTTGTCCCTAAACAAAGCCATCCATCTTGTTCTCCCCAAACTTCATATGTTTCGCCACGATTCAATTGGCGAATTACACTAGACTGCAAAGATGGTCCACTTCTCAAATTCACATTATCTCCATTAATTATAGCAACCCCGTACACTGGAGTTGCATTATTAGGCGGGGAAACATTACCTCCACCACTTGCTCCATTCCCTTTTAAAGCTTCTAATGAAACTGCAGCTGATACATCACAATTTCCTACGCCTGAAATTTGTCCAGAATCTGTGTACTGCCACGCTGTCCACGTTGTCCATCCACCAGCATCAGCAGGCGGTGTACTCGAGTATTTAGCAATCCAAAGCGGTATATCACTTAATCCGCTAATTCCGAACTCATTAATATACCAAACTCCTGTATATAACATTACATCTTTTCCAGTAGCCTGTTTCACATAATTTATGAAGCTTCTTGCCCAATTCGATATAGCGTTACCAGTTAAATTACTGTTACTCGGATCTATTGGTGATTCTAAATCCAGAACTGGCATTAAGTCTGTCTGGTTATTTTGTAATATACTCACAAAATATTTTGCCTCTGAAATTGCATCATTTTGTTCTGGGCGCGCAAAATGGTATGCACCAATTAATACATTCGCATTTCGTGCTGCTTGTACATTCTTAGTAAAAGTAGGATCAATGTAGTTTACACCTTCTGTCGCTTTTGCATACGCTGCTGGAATTCCAGATGCCTTCACTGCATTCCAATCAATATTCCCTTCCCAATGAGACACATCAATAAACGTAACATTTGAACTTGATCTGTTTTGCATATAAAATCTCCTATCATTTTTTTACTTCGTATACATACAATATGTACAAGTTTCATAAGAGGACACGACATTTATGCTATAGAAACAAAGAGTAAACATATTTTGTATACAAAATAAAAAAGACCTTATATTACAAGGCCTTTTGCAAACTCACTTTATTTTGTAGCAAATACATATTATAATACAAACCTTGCTCACTTAATAATTCTTGATGTGTCCCTCTCTCTACTATCTCTCCATCATGCATCACAAAAATTTGATCCGCATCTTGAATTGTAGATAACCTATGCGCAATGGCTATCGTCGTTCTACCTTTTCGCATTTGTTGCAACGCTGTTTGAATAGCCTCTTCTGTTTCTGTATCGATATTAGCTGTTGCTTCATCTAATACTAATACTTTCGGATTCGTTGCTATCGTTCTAGCGAAAGCAATTAATTGTCGTTGACCGCTTGAAAATGCTGCACCTCTTTCTACTACTTCTGTTTCATACTGTTTTGGTAACTTTTCAATAAACGTATTCGCTTGCACAAATCGAGCAGCTTCTTTTACTTCTTCATCCGTAATTTCTTCATTATACATACGAATATTTTGCTTTACATTTCCAGCAAATAAAAATGCATCTTGCAATACGAGTCCTATTTTCTTTCTAATCTCTCGTTCTTCAAATTTTTCTAAATCTACACCGTCTATTACAATATTTCCTGACTTAATATTATAAAATCGCATTAACAAATTCATAATCGTACTTTTTCCGCTACCAGTATGCCCAACAAAAGCAACCGTTTGCCCTTGTTTCACGTGAAATGATACATTTTTTAAAACGTCACGCTTTCCATCATATGAAAAAGTAACATTTTTAAATTCAATATCTCCATCCACGATTTGAGGATTCTCATTACCTTTTTGAACCGGTGCTAAATCTTTCTCGTCCATTAAATGAAATACACGTGATGACGAAACAAGTGCCTGTTGGAAGAAGGACAATTTCATCATCATCTCATTTACAGGTTGGAAGAAACGATGTATATAGTTAACAAAAGCATATAAAACTCCTACTTCAACAGGGCTCTTTAAAGCATCAATCCCAAATAAACCTAGTACTAACGCAATAGCTACAATATGTACTAAATCCGTAGCTGGTCGTAAAAGTAATGCGTCTAACTTCAAAGTACGTCGCCCTGCACTATAATGTTTATTATTCACTTCTTCAAACTCTTTTCTCATACGTTTTTCTTGTCTGAACACTTGAACAATATTCATTCCTTGTATGGACTCGTTCAACCTTGCATTTAACACGCTTAGTTGATTACGTACTTCTAAATAAAAAGCTGCACTTTTCCGGCGATATAATACCATAATCGCAAACATTATCGGAATTAATACGAGAGAAAATAGCGCTAATTTTACATCTAATAAAAACATCGCTACTAAAATACCTACTAAAAAGACTACATTTTTTACAAATGTTGATAATACACTGACATAAAAATCTTTAATCGCTTCCGTATCATTTGTTATACGCGATACAAGTGTACCAATCGGCGTACGATCAAAGAAACTTAATGACAGCTTTTGAACATGTTCATATACTTCAACTCGCATATCTTGAACAATCTTAAAAGCAATGTTCTGAAAGTACAATAGATTTAAATACGTAAATAGTACTTTTAATAAATGAGCAACTATGTAAATTACAAATAAAGTAACGAGCGCTGATCGTTCAAAATCCCGCGGTACTAGGTGTTCATCGAGGAATTGTTTAATTAAAAAAGGACCCATCATTTCCGTTACTGTCGCACCAACTAAAAAGATAAATGCTAAAGATAGTAACCCTTTATATGGCTTCATATAGGAAAGCAATCTACTTAAATCACTTCGCTTCTTCTCTACCATCATACGCCTCCTTTCTCGACTAAAGCTTCTAATTGCTGGCTTTCATACATTTCCTTATACCAGCCGTTTTCCTTCATTAATTCCTCATGTGTACCTCTTTGTACAATTCTACCTTCATCAACAACAAGAATAAGATTGGCATGCTGAATTGCACTTAATCGGTGTGCAGTAATAATCGTCGTTTTCCCTGCTCTCTCCCTCTTTAAGGCACTTAAAATCGTCTCTTCTGTTTTTGCATCTACCGCTGATAAACAATCATCCAAAATTAAAATTTCAGCATTTGTTAATAAAGCACGAGCAATAGAGATTCGCTGTTTTTGACCACCAGATAACGAAACACCTCTTTCCCCTACTACTGTTTCATATCCTTCTGAAAATTGGAGGATGTCATTATGAATACAAGCAATCTCTGCTGCTTGGGTAATTTCATTATATGTAGCATCCGCCTTTCCAAAGGCAATATTCTCGCCAATACTTGCTGAAAATAAAAAATGATCTTGCGGCACGTATGAAATGGCAGAACGGACACCATGAAGTGTTATATCTCGAATATCTCGCTCCCCAATTTTTAATTCACCATTAAAATGATCATACTCACGGATTAAACATTTTAATAAAGTCGTTTTCCCTGCGCCTGTACGTCCTACAACTCCTAGCGTTTCGCCCTTCTTCAAATCAAAGTGAATATCGTTTAAATGTAACAATTCATTTTTCTTATACGAAAATGAATCAACGGCAAACGAAACATTACCGCTCGCTATTGTATGTACAGCATTTTCGCTATTTACTACATCTGATTTTTGTGAAAGAATTTTTTCTACACGGTCATATGAAGCACGCCCACGCTCCATAATATTGAATAACCATCCAAACGCTAACATTGGCCAAACGAGGGTACCTAAATATGTCGTAAATGTAACGAGATCACCTACTGTTAATTCACCTCTTACAACTAATACCGATCCGTAACATACTGCGATTAAAAAAGAAAATCCAACGATAAGAGAGATTGTCGGATCAAATAACGAATCAATACGTGCAACTAACACATTTTTATGTACAACATCTTCTGATTTTCTTCGAAACGCCTGTAAATCTTCTTTCTCTTGTCCAAGCGAACGAATCACTTTCATTCCACTCATACTCTCTTGCACTTTATCATTGATTTCCGAAAACGATTGCTGTGCTTTATGAAACCTTTTATGTAATAAAGTTCCATAATAATTTGTCGAAATAGCTACAATCGGCATTGGAATTAAACTTAATAATGTTAACTTCCAACTAATTGTAAAACCCATCGCTACGAGTACACATCCTCCGACAGCTAATGAGTCAACAAGCGTCAAAACACCTGCTCCAGCAGTTTGCTGGATCGCTTGAATATCATTGGTCGCATGTGCCATTAAATCACCTGTCCGATTTGACTGATAGAAAGATGGACTCATCTTTGTAAAATGTTCATACAAATTTTTTCGTAATTGGCGAGCTAATTTTAATGAAGACCCGAAAATCATAATACGCCATATGTAACGTAATATGTACATCGTAATACCTACAATTACTAATAGTACAACCCATTTTAGTAACTTATCGGTCGTCAATGTTCCATCATTAATTTCATCTACAACGATTCCAATTACTTTTGGTGCTACAAGTTCTAAAAGTGCAACGCCAAACAATAAAATAATTCCAGTTATGTACGCTCGTTTTTCTTGTTTAAAAAACCACGCTAAATTCATAAACACTTTCATTTTTTTCCTCCTCCCTTAAAATGAGCGATGTTTTCAGTTTACCAAAAATACAGAATTTTTAAAAGTTTTAAAAACTATAACTAACAAAAAGAAAGACACTCTTAGCGAGTGTCTTTTAGCGCTTATTTCATTTGTTGCTTGTTCATTGCGCTCATCATTTGATTGATTTTCTTTTGGGAAGGTTTTTGTCCCATTTGCATCATCATCATTTTTAACATTTGTTCGTTAATTGGTGGATTTTTTTGTAAGTAATTCATCATGTATTTGCGGGCAATGAAAAATCCTAACGCCACGCCTGCTACTAGTGCTACTACGCCCACTAGAATACCTAACCAAATTGGCATATATTTTCCTCCTTCATGTTGTCTACCTTACAGTGTACTAAAACCTTTTCAATAAGACAAGATACAATTCGACATTTTTTACACATATGTTCGTACTTGTTTTAGAGGATTCAGCCATCCGTACTTTGTATTTTCATAATCCATAGCTAAAAATGTTAATTCACACTTTCTTAACACCTCAAAGAACGTCGTTTCCATAGAGACATTTCCAGAGGTATTCATACGAATATAGTGCGGTTTCACCATTATTTCGCCGTACTCCGCTCCCGTATAAAGTGTATGTGTATGATGTGTTCTATCATATTTACCAAGAACGCGCAAAGCTTGTTCTAATTTATGATGAATTTTCATTACTTGCAATGGCATCGTTATATACATCATTTGCTTATATAACACTTTTTTCTCCGAAAGGGACCCAGATTCTGAAAATCGAGCAAATAAATCAAAAAACAAATATTCACGACCAAAATAAGCTTTCGCAATATCCTCTTGAATTAAATACAATTCATACGTTTTCATTTTTCCACTCCCAATCTGGACAACCTTTTCTCTTCATTATATATAAGAAAATTTGCAATGATTGTCTGACTGCGGAGAGATAAAAAACTTTTTCTGTCGAAAAAACTCATTTACATAGAAAAACCTCTCCATGCCGGAGAGATTTTTCTGAAATCATTAAAGCATTTCTTTTACTTTACGAACAACGTTCTCTACAGTAAATCCATACTCTTCCATAATCTTCTCACCAGGAGCAGAAGCACCGAATGTATCGATACCTAACACATCTCCTTCAAGACCTACGTAACGGTGCCATCCGAATGTAGCACCCATTTCGATTGCGAAACGTTTTGTTACTGCTTTTGGTAATACAGATTCTTTGTACTCTGCAGTTTGAGCTTCGAAGCGATCCATAGATGGCATGCTGACAACAGCTGCGTCAACGCCGTCTACCGCTAATGCTTTTTGAGCTTCAACAGCTAGGCTTACTTCAGATCCAGTTGCAAGTAAGATTACGTCAGCCGTTTCTTTCTTGCTTGCAGAAACTACATATGCACCTTTTGCTACTTTTTCATACGTATCATCTTTTGCACCTTCTAATGTTGGAAGGTCTTGACGAGTTAATACTAAAGCAGTTGGTTTGTTTGTAGATTCTAAAGCTAGTCTCCAAGCTGCAACAGATTCGTTACCATCAGCAGGACGGATAACAGAAACGTTTGGCATTGCACGAAGCGCTGCTAATTGCTCGATTGGTTCATGTGTTGGACCATCTTCACCAACAGCGATACTGTCATGTGTGAATACATACGTTACTGGCAATTGCATTAATGCTGCAAGGCGAATTGCTGGACGTAAGTAATCAGAGAATACGAAGAACGTACCACCGTAAGTTTTTAAACCACCATGTAGTGCAATACCGTTCATTGCTGCACCCATTGCGAACTCACGTACACCGTACCAAATGTTTTTACCGCTGTAATCATCTCTTGTAAAGTCTTTTTCGTTATTCATGTATGTTTTGTTAGAACCAGCAAGGTCAGCAGATCCACCGAAGAATGATGGTACAGACTCTGCAATTGCATTAATTACAGCACCAGAAGAATTACGAGTTGCTGCTTTTGATCCTAATTCATAAGTTGGTAAGTTTTGCTCCCAACCTTCTGGAAGTTGACCGTTCATTGCTGCTTGGAATTCGTTTGCTAATTCTGGGTATGCTTGTGCATATTCACCTAGCATCGTGTTCCACTCAGCTTGCGCAGTTTCACCAACATCTTGTACTGTTTTACGGAAGTTGTCATATACTTCTTCTGCTACGTGGAAGTCTTGCTCAGCAGTCCAAGCATATGCTTCTTTCGTTAATTTTGTTTCTTCTACACCAAGTGGAGAACCATGTGAAGCTGATTTTCCTGATTTGTTTGGAGAACCGAAACCAATTGTCGTTCTTACTTCAATTAGCGTTGGGCGTTTTTCGTCAGCTTTCGCTTCTTCAATTGCTTTCGCGATTGCTTCAATATCGTTTCCATCCTCAACACGGATTACTTGCCATCCGTATGCTTTGTAACGATCTTCTACACTTTCAGAGAATGAACGATTTAAATCGCCATCTAATGAAATATCGTTTGAATCGTAAAGCACAACAAGACGACCTAATTGTAAATGAGCAGCTAATGAAGATGCTTCAGCAGAAACGCCCTCCATTAAATCTCCATCACCACAAATAGCGTATGTATAATGATCTACTACATTATACGCATCACGGTTATATTTAGCAGCTAAATGTCTTTCAGCCATTGCCATACCTACAGCAGTTGCAATACCTTGTCCAAGTGGACCAGTCGTTGCATCTACACCAGCTGTATGACCGTACTCAGGATGTCCTGGAGTTTTGCTTCCCCATTGACGGAAGTTCTTTAAGTCATCCATTGTTACATCATAACCAGATAGGTGAAGTAGGCTGTATAATAACATTGAACCATGACCTGCAGATAATACGAAACGATCACGGTTAAACCACGTTGGGTTATTTGGATTGTGTTTCATAAATTGAGTCCATAATGTATAAGCCATTGGTGCTGCACCCATTGGCATTCCTGGGTGACCAGAGTTTGCTTTTTCAATCGCATCGATGGATAATGTGCGAATCGTGTTGATAGAAAGTTGTTCGATTGAATGTGACATGCTATTCTTCCCTTCGCTTATATTAGTAAACGTTTTATACATTTATATGATAGCTTCCCACGCAAGATTATACAACATGTATCGACAAATATGTTGATATTTTTTTGATTTTTTATAAAAAAATCAATGTTTCCGGGAATGTATGGGCATTCAATATGACATACTTTTTCATTATTTTTATTTTAAAAAGAAAGGGAATTATCTGTATATTTATACAAATTTCTTCTATACTTACTTTTTTAAATAAGTTTTTAAAAACATAAAAAAAGCATCTAACTTCGATGCTTTTCAAATAAGTTAAACAATCCGTTTCCGAATCGAGCTTGAAATCAAATCAATTATAATTACCATTAAAATAATACCTAATAAAATAATACCAACACGAGACCAATTCCGTGAACTCAGCGCAAAAATTAAAGGTGTACCAATCCCTCCTGCTCCGATAACTCCTAAAATCGCAGCGGATCGTACATTAATTTCAAATCTGTATAACGTATACGATAGAAAATCTGGTAACACTTGCGGTAACACCGCATACCAAAGTATTTGAAAACGATTTGCTCCTGTTGCTAGTAACGCTTCCGTCGGTCCTTTATCTATGTTTTCAATTCCTTCTGAATATAGTTTTCCTAACATTCCAATAGAATGCAATCCTAAGGCTAATACTCCTGCAAAAGAACCTGGACCAACAGCTTTTATAAATAAAAGAGCCATAACTAATTCAGGAAACGTACGAACAAAACTAAGTACAAATTTCCCAAATCCTGAAGTTAATTTTCCACTACTCATATTCGTTGCCGCCCAAAAAGCAAACGGAACAGATAAAAATGCAGAAATAAATGTACCTAATATCGCAATTGCCAACGTATCAATTAATCCATGTAATAAATCTTCACCATCTGGCAAAGATACATACGACCAGTCTGGAGTCAATATCCCTGTCATAATTGCTTTTGTAATTTCTCCCGCCGTTTCCTTTATTCCCTCTAGCGGTACTCCTGAAAAAGCCCATATATAAACAAATGTAAGTGCTATAAAAATAAACGAGCGATACACACTCGGTTTCTTCGGTTTTGGTACGATTATCGTCGTTTTACTCATTATAATTTCTCCCGCAACAATGTACTTACATAATCAATTACCAATACAACAACAAGAGTATAGATGATAATAGATGCAGTTTGTTGATATTGTAAAAATCCAAGTGTACGATCATAATATAGTCCAATACCACCTGCTCCTACTAAACCTAGGACAGCCGCTGCCCGTACATTCACCTCAAATGTATATAGTACATAGGAAACAAAGTGTGCTTTTACTTGTGGAATGACTCCATAAACAATCCATTGCACCTTATTAGCCCCTACAGCTGTCATCGCTTCTAGTGGGCCAGGGTCAATTGATTCAATTGATTCATACAACAATTTCGCCACGAGCCCAATTGAGAAAAAAGTAAGAGCTAAAATACCCGGAAGTGGTCCTATTCCAAAAATAGCTACGAAAATTGCCGCTAATAATAAATCTGGTATCGTTCGAATAAAATTTAAAATCAATCGAGCTGGACTGTATAAAAATGTACTAGTAAACACATTACTTGCCGCAAACAGTGCAAGTGGAATAGCTAAAATCGCTCCTAAAGTCGTCCCAATAATCGCCATACGTATTGTATCTAACATTGCTGTTGTAATAACTTGAAAATAACTCCAATCTGGCGGCACCATTTCTTTTAACAAATCCATTATATTAGGAAAACCAACTACTAGCTTTGAAAATGATGCGTCGACCTGTATACTACTTCCCCACAACAGTAAAATGAATAGAATAAACGTTAACATATGTTTTAACTTACTCGGCGGCTTCGGTATCGACTTCGAATATATCGTCACATCATTCATTTAGCTGCCACCTCTAACAATTCACTTTTCTGTGCTACGTCACCATAAATTTCAGCAAACTTTTCATCCGTTGCTGCTTCTACTAAACCATCAAAAACAATTTCGCCTGCATGTAATCCAATAATACGCGTCGCATATTGCCTAGCTAAAGCAATAGAATGTAAGTTTACAATTGTTGTAATTCCAAAATCTTCATTAATTTTCTTTAAATCATCTAATACTTGCTTTGTTGTTAGCGGATCTAACGACGCAACAGGTTCATCTGCCAATATGATTTTTGCTTCTTGCGCCAATGCTCTAGCTATCGATACACGTTGTTGTTGTCCTCCTGATAATTCATCAGCACGTGCATATGCTTTTTCTAAAATATTCACTCTTTTTAACGCTTGAAATGCGAGCTCCACATCCTCTTTCGGAAACAAACCTAACGTTGTACGCAATGTCGAATGATATCCAACACGGCCAGCTAATACATTCTTCAATACTGTTGATCGCTTTACAAGGTTAAAACTTTGAAAGATCATACCAATATCCCGGCGCATACGTCGTAAATCTTTTCCTTTTGCAGCAGTAATAGACTCACCTTCAATCATGATTTCGCCTGCTGTAATCTCATGAAGACGATTTACCGATCTTAGAAGTGTAGACTTTCCAGCTCCGGACAGCCCTACCATTACAACAAACTCACCTTTTTGAATTTTCAAGTTTATATTCTTCAATCCTTTTGTACCATTTGGATACACTTTGGAGACATTTCGAAACTCTATCACACATCTTACCTACCTTCTATATATTCAAAACGGCAAACTAACTGAAAATATTCCCTTTCAGCTAGCTGCCATTTCCATATGTATTATTGCGTTTTTACTTTCTTTCCATATTCACGAACGATGTCAAATTTACTATCATCAGATTTAACATATCCTTCATGTGAATATACTTCTTTAATGATTTTGTGACCTTCCTCATTTTTTCCAATTTCAATGAAAGCATCTTGTAATTTCTTGCTCCACTCTTCATCTAAATCAGAACGTACCGAAATCGTATCGTTTGGAATTTTCTCCGTAAATTTCACTATTTTCGTTTGCTCGAATATATTCGGATAATCTTTTTTTACAATATTACGAGCATCTTGGAATACAACAGCTGCATCTACGTCACCATTTAAAAGAGCAATAAGCGACTGATCGTGACCTTTTAATGTAACAGGTTTCACATCTTTTAACGGATCAATTCCCTCTTTTAATAGAACAGCTGCAGGCCATACATACCCTGCTGATGATGTTACATCTTGATAACCAATCTTTTTACCTTTTAAATCTTTTACACTATTTATATTAGAGTCTTTTTTAACAACAAACTCAGATTTATAATAATCTACTAAATCTTTTGTAGGAGCTCCTGTTTCATCCTCTACTCCAAAACGTTGTGCTTGTAAAATTACATTTGCAGCCTTCTTTTCATGTGCTAATACGTACGCTGTTGGCGGTAAAAATCCTACATCTACTTGTTTAGATGCCATCGCTTCTACAATTGTATTGTAGTTCGTTGAAATACTAACTTTTACTGGAATATTTAACTTATCACTTAATAGCTTCTCAAGCGGTTTTGCCTTCGCCTCTAACGTATCTGCATTTTGAGAAGGAACAAATTGAACATTTAAAGTCTTCGGTACATACCCTTTTTTCGTATCTTCATTTTTACTTGCACTTGATTCCTTCGTTCCACAGCCACTTAATAATCCCGCTGCTAGTACAACTGTTGTGCTCATTGCAAAAGCTTTTTTCAACATATTAATGCCTCCATTTTTCATTGTTATAAAATAACCTTTCATAAACATGAAGAAATATATCACATATTTTTACAAATAATTGATTATTTACAGAATCTTTACACATTCTATACACTCACATTAAAATTCTCTTCACATATTTGATATGATGAATTGGAAGATAACAATAGAAAAGGTGAGTCATATTGGAACAAAATCAAACTGTAACTTTAAACATCTTATTAACAAGCGATATACATGGCACTGTTTATCCTATTCACTACCAAGATAACTCCCCAGCAGAACTTGGTTTAGCTAAAATTTCTACTCTTATAAAAAAAGAACGTTCCCAAAATACAAACGTTCTTTTAATTGATAATGGCGACTTTATTCAAGGAACACCATTTACCTATCATTATGTTACATACGAAAAAAACAAAAAAAACCCAATGTCCTTATTAGCGAATTACTTACAGTATGACGCTGCAATTATCGGCAATCATGAGTTTAATTACGGGATGGGTATATTAAATAATGCTGTGACTACTGCGAACTTCCCGTACCTATCAGCAAACATTTTAGATAAAAACATAAAGAAACCTTATTTCGGAAAACCTTATATAATCAAACAGATTGAATCCAATATAAAAATTGCTATTTTAGGGGTGACAACGCACTACATTACCAATTGGGAACAACCCCATCACATTAAAGACTTACAATTTGAAGATGCATTAGAAACAACGAAAAAGTGGGTTTCTTACATTCGCAAACATGAGAAACCAGATTTACTAGTCGTAGCGTATCACGGGGGAGTTGAACGAGATTTACAAACCGGGGTACCGACTGAAGTTTTAACAGGAGAAAACCAAGGATATGCAATGTGCCATGAAATTGAAGACATAGATATTTTATTAACAGGCCACCAACACCGGGAAATTGCTCACACAATGGCTAACGGTGTAACAATTTTACAGACTGGATGTAATGGAAACTTAGTTGGAAAAGTAAAAATAACATTCGAAAAAACAAAACATAAATGGGTTAAAAAAGAGAGTTTTTCTGAATTATTATCTGTACAAGGAGTTGAGGCTGACCAAGATGCACTTTCATTGGTAGCCGATTACGAAGAGAAAACACAAAAGTGGCTTGATCAACCTATTGGAATCATTCAGGGGGATATGCAAATTTCAGATGCTATGCAAACTCGTTTGCATGATCATCCTTTTATCGAATTCATAAATAAAATACAGATGGATATAGCTAATGTATCAATTTCTTGTACAAGTTTGTTCCATAATACATCTCCAGGTTTCCCGGAACATGTAACAATGCGTGACATCGTTTCTAATTATATTTATCCGAACACATTAAAAGTAATTAGACTAACTGGAGCGGACATAAAAAATGCTCTTGAACTCTCTGCTTCTTATTTCACATTAAAAACAGATGGATCCATCACCGTAAGTCCTACCTACATAGAACCAAAGCCACAACATTATAATTATGATATGTGGGAAGGGATTTCATACGTATTAAACATTTCAAAACCAATTGGTGAAAGAGTAGAATCTTTACAGCATAACAGTGCTCCTCTTAATATGAATGAAGAATATGACGTTGTAATGAATAATTATCGTGCAAGTGGCGGGGGAAATTTCTTTATGTTTCAAAACAAACCGGTAGTAAAAGATATCCCCACAGATATGTCTGAACTTATCGCTAATTATATATTGGAACATAAAACGATAGAAGCAACAGTTAATAACAACTGGAAAGTTATTAAATAACGATTTTTACATATAAAAAAGATGGGCTTCGCCCATCTTTTAATTTAATCTTGCATTATCTTGCTTTTTTAAAGCTTTTAATTTCGTCGGTGTAACATCTGTACCTTCTTCGTTAACAACTTTAATACCTTTAAGTTCGTTTAACATATTTTGACGAAATCCTTTTAAATATTGTTCACGTAGCGATTGACGCTCACGTTGCTCTTCTTCAGTTAAACCTTCAGCTTTTGCTTTTTTCGCTAAGAAGTTAATGCGTTCAACGAGTTCGTGATTAATCATCTCGAATCCCCCTTCTAATCAAAACTGATTATTATCATACAATAGTTACTCTTCTTTATCAAGCAATTGCTTCGTATACTCTACATATCTACGATGTACAGTCGCCTTTGAAACATTATGACCAAATCCACGTAATGTTGCTGCAATTTCTTCAAACGTGAGTTCACTTTTTCGCAAACGTACAATTTCCTCAATTGGCACTTCTTTTTTCTCTCTTCCTACACTTAAATGACGATTTTTTAAATTTTTTTCTGGACGATAACCTTTTTCTACTGCACGTTGCATACCTCGTTTAATTTTCAAATTATGAATCTTTCTTTGATATTCTTCAACAATACCAATAATATCTAATACCATTGAATCAGAATCCGACAATTGTAATTCACCATTATGTGTATGCGTATATACTTTTATGCCTTCTTTATGTAAACAATGCATTAACGCGATCTTCGCATTTCCTCTACCAAGACGCGTTTCATCTTGTATAAGTAACACATCAATTTGTTCGTCTCGAATTGTATCCAACACCTCTAATATACCGTCACGTTCAATTGTATATCCACTAGCCTGCTCTTCAATCACCTTAGTAACATTCATTTGATAGCGCTCAGCTAAATGCAATAATTCATCTTTTTGACGTAATAATGATGTTTCTTGCGCTTCTTTCGTTGTACTCACACGTGCATAAATAATTGCATTCATTTTGAACCCCTCTTTCTCCCTATTATTTCCCTATAGTGTAACATAAATCCGCCATTTGTTCGAACTTATGTTTGTAGAATGTTTTTTCACATGTTATACTTATTAATAAGAAAAATGAAAGAAAACGAGGTGTTAGAAAACATGGAAAAGTTAACGAAACGCCAGCAAGACATTCTCGACTTTATTAAGCTAAAAGTACAAGAAAAAGGATATCCACCTTCCGTACGTGAAATTGGTCAAGCAGTCGGCCTCGCTTCTAGTTCTACAGTGCACGGACATTTATCACGATTAGAAGAAAAAGGATACATTCGACGCGATCCAACAAAACCACGTGCCATTGAAATTTTAGGTGAAGACCGAATGGATACGGAAACACAATCTGTTATTCAAGTTCCAATTGTCGGAAAAGTCACTGCTGGTTTACCAATTACAGCGGTCGAAAGCGTAGAAGAACATTTCCCACTTCCAGCTAGTATTGTTGCTGGAGCAGACCAAGTGTTCATGTTACGTATTTCTGGAGATAGTATGATTGAAGCTGGTATTTTCGATGGAGATTTAGTTGTTGTTCGCCAACAGCAGTCTGCATATAATGGTGAAATTGTAGTCGCTTTAACAGAGGATAACGAAGCAACAGTTAAACGTTTCTATAAAGAAAAAGACCATTTCCGTCTACAACCAGAAAACTCTTCATTAGAACCTATCATTTTAAAACAAGTGTCAGTTATCGGGAAAGTAATTGGCGTATATCGTGATTTACATTAAAAATAACAAAAAGAAGATAATTACCTTATTTATATACGGTAATTATCTTCTTTTTGTATTTTGATAGATTTCCATGCATTCTATTTCTTATTAACGAGTTTCAATCGTCACATCTCCCGCAGCCGTTTTACCGCTAATCTTTTTACTACCATTTCCAATTGTTACATTTTTATTTTCTTCATTAAAAATTGTTACATCTCCAGCAGCACTTTGCCCAGTAATTACCGCATCTTGTGGTTTTTCCGATAAAGTAATATCTATATCTCCCGCAGTTGAACTTGCTTCTAGATTATACTTAGAATCATGATCTTGAATATTTATTTCCCCACTTGTTGTTTTTGCGGTCACTTTCCCTAATACCTTCTTAAAGTTCACCTCACCAGCTTTTGTCGATCCCTCCACATTCTTAGCCGTTACTTGTTTCAACTCTACTTCTCCAGCAAGTGTTCTAACACTTACGCTATCACTTTTCACATCACTCATTTCGATTTGTCCAGCAGATAAATTTACTTTTACATCTTGGTAAGAGCGTTCGGGCACAAGGAGAGTCAATTTAGACGTTTGAAACCTAAAATCGTAAAAAGAAAAATCAAATGAAGCACCTTTTTCTCTTTCCCCAATAATTTTTAATGTGTCACCATCTTCTGCGATACGAATCTCTTGTTTACGTACATCTCCCGATTGCTTTACATAAAAAGAAGAGTCAGGAGATTTTTGGACAATAATATCCCCGGCATCTAACTTAACTTCTATATTTTTTAATGTTTCGTTTTTAATTACATTTTCTTTATCGCCTTTTTCAGCAGTTTGTACTGCTTTTTCATATGTTTGGGAAATTCCTATTACTCCAATAATGATACAAGCGATAGCGATTAAAAATAGTTTTTTCATCATTTACTCTCCTTTTATCATTTTGAAGTTCCATATTACATATCGTACACACAATCTCTTAAACCACTTTGTACTATAAAAAGCGATAATACATAACAATAAACCTACTCCAACAAACGTTATACTAACGAAAAGATCCAACCATATAAAAGTACCCATAAATACTTTTCCAATAACGAAAAATGGTGTTACTACACTAGCAATACCACCGATCCAAAAAGAAAATATAAAAGCAATAATTGCGACTAACGGGCCTAACACAATAATAAAATTAAACAAACTAAGTCCAATCGCTGCCATAACAGCTCTTGTCACATTTGAAGTCGATGGATTTTTTTTCATTTCATCGAAGCGATACATCGCAAGTAATTCTTTCGCGATTACTTTCGGAGAACCAAGGCCCTGTATTATTTCCGATTCAGTTTTCCCCTCTTCTAGTCCAAACTGAAAGTGCTCTTCATAATCCAATAAAATATCTTGCCTCTCTTCCTCTGGTAACTTTCTAAGATAACTTGATAATTCTTTAAGAAACCCTTCTTTACTCATCCCATTCCACCCCTTCAATAATTTCTTGTACCCCTTTCGCAAAATCACGCCATTCTGTTACTAACAAATGAAATTGCGTCTCCCCTTGCTCTGTTAATTGATAATATTTACGAGGTGGCCCTTCCGTAGATTCCTTTAAATACGTTTGAAAATACCCTTCTTTCGTCAAACGACGTAATAAAGGGTATACTGACCCTTCCGATATTAAAAATTTATTAGAAATTTGCTGAACAAGTTCATAACCGTAACTATCTTTACGTTTTACAAGTGCTAATACACAAAGTTCAAGCACACCTTTTTTAAACTGAACGTTCAAGTGCCATCCTCCTTTCCTATCTTAGTACTGTTCAATACACGGTACCTGTTTTATCCATAATATACCACTTAGTATTATTTATTGCAAGGTACTAAACTATATTTATTCCCTAAATTTAGAAAATGAACTAACAAAATCCTGAATAAGACTATGTTATAACTAAGCAGCATTCAAAGTTTCATTTCATTTACATTAATATTAGACTTCATTCACTCTTTCCTCTTGAAAAATCCACCACAACCTTATTCACTATAGCTAATGAGAAAAAGCCCCAATACTTATCGGTATTGGGGCTTTTTCTCATTAGCTATATATTAATCGAATTCCTATTTGAGAACCTGCATATGCGACAAATACTTTAATACCATATTTTATTTCTCATCATCGTTCCCCAAGATTTTTCGCTTAACATCTGATAAATCCTTCGACAACGAACTAAATGCTTTTGCTTGTTCTTCAATGACCTGTTGATTTTTTTCAATAACTTTTTGATATTGTTCTTCGCGCTGTTCATTCTTTTTTTGCGTAGTAAACAGCATCCATACAAATAAAGCTGCGAATGCTCCTTGTTGAATCATTGAATTGAAGATTTGTTCTTCCATCGTTCTCATCTCCTTTTCAAAAATTAAAGAGAATCATACGAGTGATCCTACTCTCATATCCTTATCTCACATTAAAATGTTCTTCTTTTACCCATGTGTTTTGCCCAATATCGATATAACCATCTTTTCTTGCAAAAATCCCATATGGATAAGATCCATCCACATTTCCTTTATAATTTCCATTTGGACCATCATATGTGTTAATGCCATAACCTGCGGGATATTTTGAGTAAGCATGGAACCACTCTACTTCAAAGTGTTCTTCTTTCGCCCAGGCTTCCCAACCTAGACATAACATATTTTCATTCCCGCCATACCAAGCAGCATCTATAATTAAATATGGCATTTTTGTATTAATGACATGACCTGTAAACCAAGCATCTTTTCCAGGACCACTATATAAATTGATGCCCCATCCTTCTGGGTATTTAGACGTTGCAATTCCCAGTCCTTTTGGTTGTAGTGGTTTATTATTATCTTCATTAAATGCTTTGTTTATCTTCTCAATGAATTGATCCACTCTTCCTTCATCGAGCATTCGATGTGGGCAATGCTTTCCACTCCACGATTTATGTGTACGTACATTACTAATCGGTATATTGAATTGTTTCATTAACTGAGCAATAACAATTGCTGCATTATCCTCCGCCTTGTAATATCTATCCCCACCACTTAGAGAATAGCAAATTTCCACTCCGATAGATTTACGATTACCATTTCCGTTACCATCACCTGCATGCCAAGCATTACGATCAAACGGAATACCTTGTACTGCTTCTTTGTCATCTACTGCAACATGAAACGACACTGAATTATTATTCCCAATCATATACGATATCTCATTTTCTGCTGATGCATCATTGTACGTATTATGTACTGTGATGAATTCTGGTGTCATTGTATTGGGACACTTTATACCATATTTACTTGGATCCACTAATTTTTTTCTAATTTCCATTACTGATTATCTCCTTTTTTATTTTTTATCATTTAAAATTCCACTGAATTATTAAGTACATCTAGAAACTAAATCCTCAGACAGGCCATATTCTATATAATGGGTTATGGTCCTCACATTCAAAAAAAGAAAAAGAGCAACTTTTTACATCAGTTGCTCTTTCAAAAATCGCACTCTATATTCCGCCCAGCATTTTACAGATATTACTCTCATCTCAAGAGGTATGATAACAAGTTTTTTCATCCTACTTAATACATGCTGATTTAAAGATATTATCTTACATTAAAATGCTCTTCTTTTACCCATGTGTTTTGTCCAATATCAATGTAACCATCTTTTCTCGCAAAAACACCATATGGATAAGATCCATCCACATTTCCTTTATAATTTCCATTTGGACCATCATATGTGTTAATACCATAACCTGCTGGATATTTTGAGTAAGCATGGAACCACTGCACTTCAAAGTGTTCTTCTTTTGCCCAGGCTTCCCAACCTAGACATAACATATTTTCATTCCCGCCATACCAAGCAGCATCTATAATTAAATATGGCATTTTTGTATTAATGACATGACCTGTAAACCAAGCATCTTTTCCAGGACCACTATATAAATTGATGCCCCATCCTTCTGGGTATTTAGACGTTGCAATTCCCAGCCCTTTTGGTTGTAGCGGTTTATCAGAAGGTTCAGTTGTACCACCACCGTCTCCTTTTCCTAAGTAGTCTAATGGATTCACAGCATTACTCTTATTGATGTTCCAAGACCCTTTATGCAATTCAAAATGCAAGTGTTGACCACTAGAATCCCCTGTGTTCCCCATAACCCCAATAGTTTGTCCTTGTGTAACATAATCACCTTCTTTTACTGTTCGAGAACCGCTACGCATATGGGCATATACTGTTTCCCATGTAACCCCATCAATAGTGTGCACAATCATAATACATTCACCATAACTGGATGAAATATAAGAACGACTAACTCGTCCGCTAGCTGCTGCATAAATTGGATGATAGCCCGATTCAGCAAGATCTATCCCATGATGATCTGGTCTGCTCCCCCGAAATCCACTTGTTACTCTCGTTGTATCTGTTGGATAAATAAATTTTGCCATAATAATCTTCCTTTCTATTCATACGTAATATAAAAAGGCACTTAAAAAAGCACCCTTTTATATTTTTTCTATATATTAAAATTTATAATTTTAAATCAAATAATAAAAAACTTTGTTATTACCTTACATTAAAATGCTCTTCTTTTACCCATGTGTTTTGTCCAATATCAATGTAACCATCTTTTCTCGCAAAAACACCATATGGATAAGATCCATCCACATTTCCTTTATAATTTCCATTTGGACCATCATATGTGTTAATACCATAACCTGCTGGATATTTTGAGTAAGCATGGAACCACTGCACTTCAAAGTGTTCTTCTTTTGCCCAGGCTTCCCAACCTAGACATAACATATTTTCATTCCCGCCATACCAAGCAGCATCTATAATTAAATATGGCATTTTTGTATTAATGACATGACCTGTAAACCAAGCATCTTTTCCAGGACCACTATATAAATTAATGCCCCATCCTTCTGGGTATTTAGACGTTGCAATTCCCAGCCCTTTTGGTTGTAGCGGTTTATTGTCACCGCCACCAGTTCCTCCATCAAAATCTACATATTGTTTAACAATTTCAGAGTAGAAGAAATTCCCCCCGTTTTTATATCGATAACCACCATTGTAGGCAACAGCGATAGGGTTACTATATTTCACCATAGCACCGGTCGTATTTCCAAGTGATGGCGCAACAACCGTTTTAGAATACAGATCTGCCACCGGTAATGAATGCTGTTTATTGTTAGATGCTAACCAGCGAAGGTAAGCTCGTCCAAAATTATATGATTGAACAATGGCACTTAAATCTGTAATGCCATTTTTCTTCGCATCATCAAAAGCACCCTTTAAATGCTTCACTCCGTAATAAATTGAATCTTTCGGGTTTTTAATTGTATTCATTGCCCACCCTTGTGATTCACTGGATTGCATAATATCAGGTGTCGTTTCAGAATTCCCTCCACTTTCCACCATAATAATTCCAAGCACGTAAGGAACTAACTCAGGTACACCTTGTGCAGAACATTCGCTTTCTACCATTGATTGCCAACGTAACACCTGTTGTGGCAAATTCTTTGTTTTGACTGAAGCAGCTAATAAACTCATCATTAAACATCTCCTTATTTTTCTATTATTTTCGCCTGTAAAACTACTACTTTACTAAATATAACTAGAAGCTAAAGACCTATTAATCCATCAAATCACTTCATATTACTCACCTTCTTTCACACCAAAAAGAGCAACCATAAAAATAGTTGCCCTTTCGTCGAAATCTTATATTACTACTATAAATCACTTTTTCAATACTTTCTGTACACTGCATGTATCCTACAAAAAGGTAACACTAAAATCCATCTAAAAACTTGACAATCTTCCTTATTTCAGCATGTTTTCGGCGTATATAGCCTGTACTATAATGTAATTCAAACGCAATTTGCTCTAAAGTCATTCCATCAACATATTTCATTTTAAGTATTTGATGATCCAGTCCTGTAAACTTATTAATCAAAAGCTTTAAATCATACTCTTCATTCATTTTATGAGCTAATTCATATTCAATTGCTTCAATCCGCCCTTCTACCTTAGTCCCTTCCGATTCAGCGGTTAATCGTACATTTTGCAAATCACCGCTAATCCAACGCTTCAATTCGGCTTTTGATTTATCTAAGTTGTATTCTAAATAAGCAATTTCTTCTTCTAACTTCTTATAATCTTTGAGCCATTCGAACACTTACTGATTCACCCACTTCCGTTCTTTTTACAAAGTCTCTTAATACTAATTTAATAGCATGAATATGCTTATTAGCCTTTTCAATCTTTATTGCTTGTAAATCATCTAGCATTTTTTCTTATGACCTATATTTATTTAACACTTCTTGTAATCTCTCACGCTCTTCATCAGTAGACTGCACGGTTTTTCTTTCCTCTTCTAGATTTGTTGATTCATCATCTTTATATAACCAATCGGGTACAATCTCTTTTCTATTTGAATACTTCCTACCTGTCCCGTTATATTTCTTTTTCTTGCTCATTTCGAAACGTCTATCTAGTATAGCCACATCAACTAATGTTTTAACTTCTTGCTCCTTCCAATTCCTCAATATAGCCTTAATGTAGTTCCATCTTGGCGCATTCTCATCAACAGCTTTATTAATTGCATGCTGAATTAACTCCCCACTAAACAAATTACAAAAGCTCCCCAACTCTGCAATTGCAATTTCACTTAACGGAATGCCCATCCCCTTAATAAAGTTACAACTTACTTTAACCCTCTCATTGATGAATACACGAGATTCTAATTTATCCATATCATCATAATCATTATTATTTCGTTTATTAGTATTTAGTCTATTAGTATTTAGTCTATTAGTATTTAGTAGTTTCTGATTTTCCTCATATGGCTTTACCACATCTTGGTTTTCCATTTGTGGCATGTCCCTTTGTGGCGTTTCGTAAATTTCCGTATCCCACCTTGTAATTTTTTTCGTATTCCCATCACGAACAGGATAACGTTTTACATAACCTAATTCTTTTAATTCCTTAAAACCTGTACGGAGCGAATCTTCTCCATCCTTAGCATGTCGAGCTAATTCACTAATATGAAAAGTCCAATCGTCTGGTAATGTAAGCGCATAGGCTAAGATTCCTTTCGCTTTCCATGACAACCTTTCATCTTTTAAACCAGTATTATTTATAACGGAATAATTACTATCTTTTTTCACTCGAATAATCCCCATACTAGCCACCTCATAAATTCTCAAAAACGGTATTCAATGTTATACTTATCTAGAGATATTTTTTCTTATAGAATCCGCTGCAACGGATTCTTTTCTTATGCATTCATTCAAAACAATCATGCTATCCATATCTATTTTCTTCTAAACCTCTCTTATTCCTCAAGTTCAACATCCACTTGAATTTCGATATTCATTGGAATTTCTTGTGTTATACGAATCACATTTTGACTCATTCCTTTTTGAATAAGCTTTCTAACCTGCTCTTTTGCATCTTCTTTTGTTTTAAATTCACTGACAGTTGGTAACCCTGCTAAACTGCTAGTAATTACTAAAATCTTTCTTTGCATGTTCTTTCCTCCTACTGAATGTCTGCCATATTTATTTGTGAGTTTTTAACTGTAATTTCTTCATTTAAAACAGTTGGAATTGAATATTCTTCATTAATCATTTGTATTGCTCTATCCAAATGATAACGTTTAATAGCTTTATAACTATTCACACCAAATTCCCGATGTAACTGACTATAAATATCTCTATATAACTTCCTTCTAAGGCCGATATCCTGATAAGAATTTGAATTTTTACCTCCCAACAACATAACACCTAAGCTTTTTACAGCCCTTGTTATCTCTTCACACTCGATAGCATAAAGCGGCGTATTTTCTCGCAAACCCTTCACCTCAGACTTTATCTCTTGTATCTGCTGAGTATGTCCTTCTAACGCAGCAAATGTTAACTTTAAAACCCCCATTGGGTCCTTTGGCACATTTTGTTGATTTTGTATATATTGCTTCATTCGTTTGAACTCTTTCATAAATTTAATTTTCATTCCAACCGCTTCTCTACTGGTATATCCCATAACAAGTAACGTGAATGCTTCTTCTGTTAAATCATATTTAGGGATTCGCCTATTCTTTGAATTAAAATAAGTGGACTCGTGAAAATTTTCTCCTCCAAACTCTTCACCTACATATACAATTTGTTTTCGAACTTCCTTCAAAACGTCGAAGTGATTTTTTTTGAATATCTTCGCAATTACCAAACTATCCGTTACTACTTTGCCATTAACTTCAAATACTAATGAACTATGTACTGATGAGTCAATTAATTGCCCCATCCTCATCTCCTCCTCACTACTAATTTTGGACTATCTTTATTGCATTGAGATAATTTCGCACTACGCATAATTCTTTACTTTCTTTTTACAAATTAACTAGTTATCAGAATTTAAATTAAATACTTTGATATGAACCCTCTTATTAAATCATCATTCAATAATTCGATTATAGGGTTACATTTTAAGTAAATTTCCTCCGATTTCAATTCGCTTCATTTTCTTCAAATTCAAAAAGATATTCCAAACTATGTTCTGGAAAAAAAGTTTTCTTAATTTCAAAAGCTTCATCATAATAAAAACGAAATTTACCATTTATTTTGTCGCTCACTGTTGCGTGGCGAAGTTTCAGATGCGAAGAAATTTGTGTAATCATAATTCTTTTTCTCGCCATCTCTGCACGCAAATTCGGATACATTTACTCACCACCTGTTTTTTGTACGATATTGCGTTCATTTCCATTTAAATATAAACTCAATTTCGTATTTAGTCAACAAAAAAACGTATTTAAATACTCAATTTCGTATACTTTTCTATTTACTAACAATTTTAGTTAGGTTATGATATATACAGAAATACGCAATATCGTATACATTTTAATAAGAAAGATGGTGAAAGTAATGAAAAAAGCAGAGGTTGTAACACGCTTAATAAAAGAAGCTGGCTATAGTAAAAGAGCCTTCGCCGAAAAAATAGGTCTCCCCCCCACAACACTGCAATCCATGTTATCAAGAGGGATTGGTAAAGCATCTGTTGATAATGTCATAAAAGTTTGTAAGGGATTAGGAATCACTACTGATGATTTAGAAAGACTCGCAACTCAAGAGGACAATACTGTTAAAGAAGAAGTTTCTATTTATGAAACCATCCAAAACGATCAATCAAATATTATTTACATTCCTATCATTGGTTCTGTAGCAGCCGGTACACCCATACTCGCTGAAGAAAATATCGAAGGCTATTTACCCATGCTAAGTACATTTTTAAACAAGCGTAAAAAGTATTTTTATCTTACTGTAAAAGGCACTAGCATGAATCTCGAATTCCCTGATGGTTCTTATGTTTTAGTAGAGGAAACTCCTTATGTTGAAAACGGACAAATTGCTGTTGTAAAAGTCAATGGTTATGATGCTACCGTGAAAAAGATTTCAAAATCCGGAAGCATCATTACTTTAATACCATTGAGTAATGACCCTATCCACGAACCAAAAACTTACGACCTTTCAGCTGAAGATGTAAAAATAATTGGTCGCGTTGTACAGGCAGTAAAGAATTATTAAGTTATAGCACAAGTGATTTAAAAAAAGATAAAATCAATTCTTTTGAAAAGATTTTCTTAGTAACATGATTCAAAATAACCAAAAACAATCCATTATCTAGTAGTTAATATATCCAATAACTTCACTAAAAAAGCCCTGATACCGTAGTATCAAGGCTTTTTTAGTTCATAAATTATATAAAACTTACGTTTATCTGATAATGTTTTTCTATGATATCACTACTTGTTATTAATTATTGGCTTTTATGTGACTGTTTTTCATTTTGCAACCACATAAAATTGTAATAATAGGGAATTAAAAAACCCTTGATACGAGTTGTATCAAGGGTTCAAGCCTCTTAGTATAGAGACATATATTGATCGCGTTCCCATTGGTGAACTTGTGTTCTAAAGATATCCCACTCAATCTCTTTCGCTTCGATGAAGTGCTCAAGTAAGTGTTCTCCTAGTGCACCGCATACTACTTCATTAGATTGTAATGTAACTAATGCTTGCGCTAATGTTGCTGGTAAGTCAACGATACCTGCTTCTTCGCGCTCTTCTTTTGTCATTACATAGATGTTACGATCTACTGCTGCTGGTGGAGTTAATTTGTTTTTAATTCCATCAAGACCTGCAGCTAATAATGTAGCCATTACTAAATATGGGTTTGCAGCTGGGTCAACACTACGTACTTCTACGCGTGTACTAATACCACGAGATGCAGGGATACGTACTAACGGACTACGGTTTTGTGCAGACCATGCTACGTAACAAGGCGCTTCATATCCAGGTACTAGACGTTTATATGAGTTTACAGTTGGGTTTGCTATCGCTGTAAATGCTGGTGCATGTTTTAAAATACCTGCGATGAAGTGACGAGCATCATCACTTAATTGTAAGTCACCGTTTGCATCAAAGAATACGTTCTCACCATTTTTAAATAATGATAAGTTACAGTGCATACCTGAACCGTTCACACCGTATAGTGGTTTTGGCATAAACGTTGCGTGTAAACCATGTTTACGAGCAATTGTTTTTACAACAAGTTTGAATGTTTGAATGTCATCACATGAGCGAATTGCATTTGCATATTTAAAGTCAATTTCGTGCTGCCCTGGAGCAACCTCATGGTGAGATGCTTCAATTTCAAATCCCATTTCTTCAAGTTCAAGAACGATATCACGACGACAGTTTTCCCCTAGATCCATCGGCGCAAGGTCGAAGTATCCACCGTTATCGTTTAGTTCTAATGTTGGATTTCCTTTTTCATCAACCTTAAATAGGAAGAATTCTGGCTCTGGTCCAAGATTGAAGTCTGAAAATCCTAAAGCTTCCATTTCTTTTAACACACGTTTTAAGTTGTTACGTGGGTCTCCATCAAATGGAGTGCCATCTGCATTGTAAATATCACAGATTAGTCGAGCTACTTTACCTTTTTCAGCTGTCCAAGGGAAAATTACCCAAGTGTCTAAATCAGGATATAAATACATATCAGACTCTTCAATACGTACGAAACCTTCAATCGAAGATCCATCAAACATCATTTTGTTATCAAGAGCTTTCGTTAATTGTCTCACTGGAATCTCTACGTTTTTAATTACCCCTAAAAGGTCCGTAAATTGTAAACGGATATACTTTACATTCTCTTCTTTCGCCAAACGGAAAATATCTTCTTTTGTGTATCTAGACATTATAAATTCCTCCTTAGTCCCTCTAATCGCCTTCAGAATCAGTTATCTTTAGTGAAAAAATCTTGAAATGTCACCTTGTCGCAATGAAGTTCGATTGAATCTACCTGTATGTTGTAGTTCATCTCGAAGTATTTTGCGAAGCTCAGTTTTTGAAATTTCTTTCGTTTCTTCTTTTACTTTCACTGCTTCTGTTTGATTTTCTTTCATTAGTAACACTTGTTTAATACCAGCCATATTCAGGCCTTGATCTAACAAATCTTTAATTTCTAACAACTTATCTACATCGTTAAATGAAAATAATCTACGATTCCCCTTTGTACGGGTTGGAGAAACAAGATTATGCTCTTCATAGTAGCGAATTTGACGTGCAGACAATTGTGTTAAATCCATAACAATACCAATTGGAAACAGCGGGGCAGAACGTCTATCTTCTTTCATTTTTCAGTTCCTCCTTCGCCTTAACTGCTTCTCATTTTATAACATGTTATGTTTAGTGTCAATAGATGTTAGCTTTTCTTACATGATTTTTTTATAAATTTTTTCATTCTTTTTTCTAATCGCATAAATCGTTACTTTTATACGAAAAAAGCTGCCAAAATCGACAGCTTCCCATTAAGAAATTATTAATAAATTCTTTTCAATCAATTCGTCAATCGCAGAACAAATCGCAATTTTAACATGCGAATACGTTAAGCCACCTTGCACATACGCAACATACGGTGGTCTAATTGGACCATCAGCAGACAATTCAATACTTGCACCTTGAATAAACGTTCCCGCCGCCATGATTACATCATCTTCATAACCTGGCATATAATTTGCATACGGAGTAAAATGCGAATTAATTGGAGATGCATATTGAATCGCTTGGCAGAAGGCAATCATACGGTCTTTATCATCAAATTGAACCGATTGAATTAAGTCTGTTCTTGGCGCATTCCACGCTGGTGACGTGTTCATTCCTAACTTTTCTAAAAACGCAGCTGTAAAAATTGCACCTTTCAGCGCTTGTCCTGCAACATGTGGCGCTAAGAAGAACCCTTGATACATTTCTTGCAGACTGTATAAAGACGCTCCAGCTTCCGCACCAATTCCCGGAGACGTTAAACGATATGCACACGCTTCAACATACTGTTCTTTCCCGACAATATAACCACCAGTTTTAACAATTCCGCCGCCCGGGTTTTTAATAAGCGAACCCGCCATTAAATCTGCACCAACATGACAGGGCTCTTGCTCTTCAATAAACTCGCCATAACAGTTATCTACAAACACAACAACATCAGGTTTAATTTCTTTAACAAACGCGATCATCTCTTTAATTTGAGAAATAGTAAACGATGGACGAGTAGCATAACCTTTCGAACGCTGAATACCGATCATTTTCGTATTATTATGAATCGCTGCTGCAACAGCTTCAAAATCAACAAGCCCACCTTCAGTTAGCGGAACTGCATTGTAACCAATATTATATTCTTTAAATGAACCTACACCTTTCCCACGCACGCCAACGATTTCCTCTAACGTATCATACGGTTTTCCAGTGATGTACAATAACTCATCTCCTGGACGTAAAATACCGAATAACGCTGTAGAAATAGCGTGAGTACCTGAAATAATTTGCGGACGAACAAGTCCAGCTTCCGCTCCAAACACATCAGCATACACTTTTTCTAACGTATCACGGCCAATATCATCATAACCATAACCTGTCGTCGGGATAAAATGCGAGTCACTAATTTTATGTTTACGAAAACTTTCTAATACACGAAACTGATTACTTTCAATTACTTCATCCGCACGTTTATGTACTTCTGTAATCTGACTCTCTACTTCTTTTACGATTGGAGCAATTTTTTCTCCATTTTTCAAACGATCAAACATTTTTATTTTCTCCTTCTTCCACTAAAAATCTCTTTAATTGCACATTAAGCGATGAATGAGTAAAAATATACCCTGCACAATCATATACAAATTTATCTTCCAGAAGCTCCATCTTTGCTAATAGCGTTTCCGTCTTTAAAAGCGTTAATAACTTACCTTCACTCGGAGGGATTTCTACTCGATAACGATCCATTTCTTTCTTCATTTTCATTTCTATCGCTTCTTTTATACGCAATACATCACTTTCTTCAAAAGCACTAGTCATTAAGAAATCACTTTTCGGAAACGGAATAAAGTTTTGATGTAATTCATCTTTTTTATTATATAACGTAATAATAGGAATATGATTAATTTCAAGTTCTGATAATAATCGTTTTACTGTTTTTTCATGCCCTATGTAGTTAGGATCCGCAGAATCAACTACATGTAAAATGACATCTGCTTCCCCCGCTTCTTCCAGTGTCGAACGAAAAGCAGCGATTAATGAAGTGGGTAAATCTTGTATAAAACCAACAGTATCGGTTAGTAATACTGTATAACCAGAAGGTAACGGCATCTTCCTCGTCGTTGGGTCTAATGTTGCAAACAGAAGGTTTTCTTCAAACGTATCAGCTTCCGTTAATCTATTAAACAGTGTCGATTTCCCTGCATTTGTATACCCTATTAACGAAACTTGAAATACTTTATTATCTTTTCTTCTCTCACGATATCTTTTTCGATGTTCCACAACAACTGCAAGTTGTTTCTTTATTTCATCAATACGGGATCGAATATGACGACGATCCGTCTCTAATTTCGTCTCACCCGGTCCTCTCGTTCCAATACCACCACCAAGACGCGATAAGGACAATCCTTGCCCCATAAGACGCGGCATTGTATATTGCAACTGAGCTAATTCTACTTGAAGCTTACCTTCCCTCGACTTCGCACGTTGCGCAAAAATATCCAGTATTAGTTGCGTTCGATCAATTACTCTCGCATCTAATACTGAGGATAAATTCCGAATTTGACTCGGCGTTAATTCATTATTAAATACAATAACATCCGGCTCTAATTCTTCAGTTAACATTGTAAGCTCTTCTAATTTCCCTTTACCTATGTAAGTTGCCGGATGAAACTTTGGTCGTTTTTGCGTTGTTGACACTAACAATTCTGCTCGTGCAGTCTTCGCTAGTGATGCAAGCTCTTTCATGGAATGCATAAATTTTTCATCATCATCTTGTGGCAATTGACAGCCTACTAATATGACTTTTTCTTTTTCTTCCATCAAATATGTTCACTCATCCTTTTCGAAATTTAAACCTTCTAATATAATAGCAGAGGAAGCACATTTCATCTAGTTAGCGGGGGAGAAAATTCATGGCATGGGAGATTTTTAGCATCATAGGCACAATCGCTTTCGCACTAAGCGGAGCCATTGTTGCAATGGAAGAGGATTATGATATTTTCGGGGTGTATATTTTAGGAATGGCAACCGCATTTGGGGGAGGTGCCCTTCGTAATTTATTAATCGGTTATCCGATTGTCGCGTTTTGGCAACAAGACATGTTATTCCAAATCGCACTTTTATCAATGACTATTATTTTTCTTTTTCCAAATAAGTTAATTAGACATTGGAAAAAGTGGGAAAATATCACTGACGCTATCGGCTTATCAGCATTTGCTGTACAAGGAGCATTATATGCCCAAAAATTAAATTTACCAATTAGCGCCACAATTGTAGCAGCTGTTTTAACTGGTATCGGCGGCGGTATCATTCGCGATCTTTTAGCCCGCAGAAAACCTCTCGTTCTTCGAGCTGAAGTATATGCCTTTTGGACAATTTTAGCAGGTTTCTTAATTGGCGCTCAAATTATTGTTAGCGATTGGGCTCTTTACATTTTATTCATTTTAATTGTTTGCTTCCGCATGGTTTCTATTCATTACAAATGGCATTTACCGCACAGACGTATCGAAACGAAAGAACGTTCAATGCATAAATAGCAATCTAACCTCTTTACATATCGTAAAGAGGTTTTTCTTTTCTAACGATTTTTTCTTTATATAATGTTTATACTAATTTTTAAAGTGAGGTGAATACACATGACAAACCACGTTAATAAAGGAGCTCAAAAAAGCTCAGTAAATCAATTCGGGCACGATCCTAATTCAGCACACGAAAAGAGCGCTAAAATGGAACACTTCCATAAAGCACACCAAGAAAAAGCAAAAAAAGAGTAAACGAACTTATACACAAAAATCGACGCACAGTTTATGTACTGTGCGTCTCCTCTTCGAGCATCAAATCCATACTCGATATTCCAATTAAATCATTTTTATCATAGGCATCTTCTTGCAACAACCGCATCGCCTGTGTACGAATTGATTTTTCAACAATATTCCGTACATACCGCCCATTACTAAACGATGTAATTTGCGACGAATACTTTACAGCATGTAAATGATCCCTAAATTTCCATTCAGCCTCTTTCGATAACTGATATTCACGCTCTTCATACATTCTTTTCCCAATTTCCAACAACTGATTTACCGAGTAATCCGCAAATTCAATAATAAATGGAAAACGAGATTGCAGCCCTGGATTTAATGAAAGAAAGTGATTCATCTCTCTTGAATATCCAGCTAAAATCAATACAAAACCATGTTGTTTATCTTCCATATGTTTTACAAGCGTATCAATTGCTTCTTTTCCAAAGTCCTTCTCTCCTCCTCGAGCTAAAGAATACGCCTCATCAATAAACAAAATACCTCCCATTGCTTTTTTTATTAAGTCTCTTGTTTTTTGGGCTGTATGGCCGATGTACTCTCCTACAAGATCAGCACGTTCAGCTTCAACCAAGTGGCCTTTCGATAGAATATTCATCTCAAACAGCAATTTTCCTATCATTCTAGCAACTGTTGTCTTCCCTGTACCTGGATTCCCTTTAAACAGCATATGAAGTACTTGCTTCTCTGACTTCAATCCCTTCTCTTGTCTTTTTTTATTCACATAAATCCAAGCATATATTTCTTTTATTATCTTTTTTATATCATCCATCCCAACAAGCTTCCCCATCTCTTCTTCAATTCTCTGCAGCATTTCATGTTTAATTGTAGTTTCATTTGAAATTACCGTTTTATTTTCTGCGGCTGGCAAAGAAATTTTCTTTCGATGGTTTAACACAATATTAATTTGATTATTGTTTTTCTTTCGCATCGATTGTTCCATACAATCACCTCATTTTATCCACTCACCAAATATTATTATTCCTGTCCCCCTTGTAAATGCCTATTTTCAGAAAAGTTTGCTATAATATAAGAAATAATTAAGGTGGTGGGACTATGGAGACAACGGAATTCCATGATACAATACAAGCCTTTTCTATTTTTTTATTGAATAAAGGCCGAAAACCCTCAACTATTAAACGTTATGTTTATGACGTTGAAGACTTCGGACATTGGTTAGAAAAAAACAAAAAGCTCCCTTCCAGTAATATATGGGCTACACTTTGTACAAAAGACTACGAAGATTACTTTTCCGATTTAAAAACGAATCGACATTACTCAGAAAAAACGATGCATCGTGTATTTATTGTACTAAATAGAATGCATCATTTTCTAAACATTCCTAATCCATTGAAAAATATGGAGATATCTATTCAACCAGACCGTACACTTCGTAACGAAGATTTCATTTCACCTGATGAAGAAAAAAGGTTAAAGTATATAGTCACTTCATTAGAAGGACTTTCAGAAAAACAACTTCCTGTGCGCCCCTTATTAATGGATCGCAATATTGCTATTTTAAATCTATTGATTGACTACGGTTTATCCTTACAGGAACTTACAGCATTAACAATGCATCACGTTCACTTTGAAACTAACACATTATCAATCCCAGCAACCGCAGGTGTAGAAAGAACAATTACATTAGCAAAAGAAGACAAAAAACAACTATATAATTATTACAAAAGCATCCCGGAACCAGTTCGCCCCAAATACCATAGTGATGATCCATTATTTGTCGCATTCGATTTTAACCGTGGAACATACAGATGGGTATATGAAAATGATGCACCAAAGGCATTAACGGAAATTGCTATACAAAAAATGATTCGCCTCGAAGTGGCTAGAGCCAATTTACGTAAAGGAATTTCAGGACAACATTTTCGTAACACCTATATTTTAAACTTAATAAAAAAAGAAACTCCTGAATCAGAAATTATAAAACTCGCTGGATTCAAATCAAAAATTTCATTAAAGCGATATTATCAATACGCAGAAAATAGAAAAAACGCCTTATTGTAAGGCGTTTTTTCTATTTTTTCTTTAAACAAACGATTTTACTATGACCATTTAACTAATTTCTGCATCTACTATGATGAGTTTCGTTCACATTTTCGTGAGAAAGGAGAGATTTAATGTCTCGTTATAACGACAATCAAAACAAATTCTCCAAACCATGCTTTCCAAGTAGCGCCGGACGAATCCCAAATACTCCATCAATCCCAATTACTAAAGCTCAACTTAGAACATTTCGTGCGATTATTATTGATTTAACAAAAATAATCCCAAAACTTTTCGCAAATCCATCTCCCCAAAATATTGAAGATCTAATCGATACATTGAACCTACTGAGTAAATTTATTTGTTCACTAGACGCTACTTCCTCCCTGAAAGCACAAGGGTTAGCTATTATTAAAAACTTAATAACTATATTAAGAAATCCAACCTTTGTAGCAAGCGCTGTATTTATTGAGCTTCAAAATCTCATTAACTATTTACTATACATTACAAAATTATTCCGAATTGACCCTTGCACACTTCAAGAGCTTCTTAAATTAATAGCAGCATTACAAACTGCTCTAGTTAATTCTGCTTCGTTTATTCAAGGACCTACCGGACCTACTGGACCAGCAGGCGCTACTGGTGCCACTGGACCTCGAGGTAACACTGGTGCCACTGGACCTCAAGGACCTCAAGGTAATACAGGCGCTACCGGTAATACAGGCGCTCAAGGACCTGCTGGTGCTACCGGCGCTACTGGACCTCAGGGACCTCAAGGTAACACGGGCGCTACCGGCAATACAGGTGCTCAAGGACCTGCTGGTGCTACCGGCGCTACTGGACCTCAGGGGCCTCAAGGTAACACAGGCGCTACCGGCAATACAGGTGCTCAAGGACCTGCTGGTGCTACTGGTGCTACTGGACCTCAAGGGCCTCAAGGTAACACAGGTGCTACCGGCAATACAGGCGCTCAAGGACCTGCTGGTGCTACTGGTGCTACTGGACCTCAAGGGCCTCAAGGTAACACAGGTGCTACCGGCAATAC
>NZ_JBPWJX010000007.1:0-203044 GCF_051781745.1 Bacillus cereus group sp. Bce019 | reverse complement strand
ATAAAGTTAGTTTGTCTAGCATCTAAAATAAAAATTGACGTTTCACGTTGTTTGTTTCGTTCAGTTTTCAAAGAACTTGTCCGCCGCTTCAGAAGCGACTTCATCATATTAACATCTTCATTTTTCGATGTCAACTAAGTTTTAAAATTTCTTTTTGTCGTTTTCTGCGTTTCCGCATCAGCGACGTTTATTAATATACCATCACACTTTTTAAATAACAAGTGTTTTTTATAAAAAATACAAAAAAATTATCTATCCTACTTTCTTCTATAGAAATAACTATTATCCTCTCTACTAAAAATAGTTATTCTGATTGCATAATACTACACTTCATTCAACCAAATTGCATTTCACAATACCTTCCCAGATTTTCATTCTCTTCTATATTAAAATTTATAATAATTATCCTTCTATAGAATAACGATATAACTTAGCATTAAGAAAAAATTCCATCTACATTAAACAACCACTCACGCGCATTAATCCTTCCTTCTCATTCAAAAATTTAAATCCCTACAAATAACAACATTCCAACACAAATATGAACTTAAAATTATTGTTAGAATTTTTTTACATTTAATTAATGAAAAATATCCATTTTTTGTTATATAGTAAGAAAGGACGTACTCAACTACAAATAAACCAATGGAGGAATTATTTTATGGATAGGTTAACAAAGTTTTCATTAAAAAACCGAGCTGCCATTATCATCATGATTTTTCTCATTTCCATACTCGGTTTGTATTCCGGCTCTAAATTACCTATGGAATTTTTACCAAGTATCGACAATCCAGCAATCACCGTCACAACCTTATCTCAAGGACTCGATGCTGAAACGATGACAAAGGATGTAACTGATCCTCTCGAAAAACAATTTCGCAATTTAGAACACGTCGACACCATTACTTCTTCTACACACGAGGGATTATCACGGATCGACATTGCGTATACATCAAAAGCAAACATGAAAGATGCAGCACGCGAAGTCGAAAAAGCCGTCAATACAATTAAATTACCTAAAGATGTAACCAAGCCCGTAGTTAGTCAATTAAACACTTCTATGATTCCACTCGCCCAAATTACTATCCAGAAACAAAACGGTTTTTCAAAAGCGGATGAAAAACAAATTGAAAAAGAAATCGTACCACAACTCGAAAACATTGATGGTGTTGCCAACGTTATGTTTTTCGGAAAATCCACCTCTGAATTATCTATCGTACTTGATCCGAACCAATTAAAAAACAAAAACGTAACATCACAGCAGGCACTAACTGTTTTACAAGGAAAAGAAACTTCTACTCCAGCTGGGGCAATTACTGTTAATCAGGAAGAATACAACCTCCGCGTCATTGGGGACATAAAAAATGTAAATGACATTAAAAACATCACTGTGGCACCCCAGGTGAAATTGCAAGACATTGCTCAAATTGAAATTAAACAACACTACGATACAATCTCACATATAAACGGAGAAGAAGGCACAGGATTAATCATCATGAAAGAACCGAGTAAAAATGCAGTTGCCATTGGAAAAGAGATTGATAAAAAAGTTAAAGCGATAGATAAGGAATATAAAGATCAATTTTCTATTAAACTTTTGGCTTCAACCCATGAACAAGTTGAAAATGCTGTTACTAGCATGGGAAAAGAAGTAATACTTGGAGCAATCGCTGCAACTCTAATTATCTTAATCTTTTTACGTAACTTCCGAACAACACTCATCGCTGTTGTCAGTATTCCATTATCTATTTTATTAACTCTCTTTTTACTACATCAATCTAACATTACGCTTAACATTTTAACACTCGGTGGTTTAGCTGTTGCAGTTGGACGTCTCGTCGATGATAGTATCGTTGTCATCGAGAATATTTTCCGCCGTTTACAAAAAGATTCTTTCTCTAAAGATATCATTCTCGATGCAACGAAAGAGGTCGCAGTCGCAATTACTTCTTCTACTTTAACGACGGTCGCTGTTTTTTTACCTATCGGCCTCGTATCAGGAGCAATCGGAAAATTAATGTTACCTATGGTATTAGCAGTTGTATATTCTATATTATCATCCTTAATCGTTGCACTAACAGTTGTTCCACTTATGGCTTTTTTACTACTCAAAAAAACAAAGCATCGAAAGCCAAGTTCTTCATCACGATATGTCGCTACGTTAAAGTGGGCTCTTTCTCATAAATTCATTATTCTACTTACTGCATTTTTATTATTTGTAGGATCAATTGCAGCTTATATATTACTACCGAAAGCAAACATAAAATCTGAAGACGACACAATGTTATCTATTAACATGACATTTCCAGCCGATTATAATGCTGAATCTCAAAAACAAAAAGCATTTGATTTTGAAAAGAAATTACTTTCTAATTCAGATATAACAGACGTTATTTTACGAATGGGATCTAGCGCAGAAGATGCACAATGGGGGCAAACAACTAAAAATAACCTCGCTAGTATATTCGTAGTCTTTAAAAAAGGTTCTGATATTGATCAATATATTAAAGAGTTAAAAAAGGAACATAAAACTTTTGAGCCTGCTGAACTTGATTATATAAAAACAAGTTATTCGAGCTCTGGCGGCGGCAATAACTTACAATTTAACGTAACAGCTACTAACGAAGCGGATTTAAAAGAGGCGGCTACTATCGTTGAAACAAAACTAAAAAGCATGGATGATCTTTCTAAAGTAAAAACAAATTTAGAAGACTCTAAGAAAGAATGGCAAATTCATATTGATCAAACAAAGGCTGAACAACTAGGTTTAACACCAGAAATAGCTGCGCAACAAGTAGCATTCCCTATGAAGAAATCACCTATTGGCGAAATTACAATTAATAATGAAAAAGCTACTATTATGATAGAACACAAAAAAGAAAACATTAATAAACAAGAAGATATTTTAAATACAAACATACTATCACCTATTAATGGACCAATACCTTTAAAAGACATCGCAACTATTTCAGAAAAACAAATACAAACAGAAATTTTCCATAAAGACGGAAAAGAAACAATCCAAATTACAGCCGAAGCTTCAAATGAAGATTTGAGTAAAGTAAACACAGCAGTAAATAAAGCGATGACTGACTTAGATTTACCTAGTGGTGCAAAAGTAAATATCGCAGGAGCTACTGAATCTATGCAAGAGAATTTTACAGATTTATTCAAAATTATGGGGATTGCAATCGGGATTGTATATTTAATTATGGTTATCACCTTCGGGCAAGCACGTGCTCCTTTTGCAATCCTATTCTCCTTACCATTAGCTGCTGTCGGTGGCATTTTAGGATTAATCATTTCACGAACACCTGTTGATGTAAATTCCTTGATCGGCGCATTAATGTTAATCGGGATTGTTGTTACAAACGCTATTGTATTAATAGAAAGAGTCCAACAAAATCGGGAACATGGAATGGAAACTAGAGAAGCCTTACTTGAAGCAGGTTCTACTAGACTACGCCCAATTATTATGACAGCTATTACAACAATCGTTGCTATGCTCCCACTCCTATTTGGCCAATCCCAAGCAGGAAGTATGGTATCAAAAAGTTTAGCCGTCGTTGTCATCGGCGGTTTGGCAGTCTCAACTGCTCTTACATTAGTAGTCGTTCCAGTTATGTATGAACTATTAGATAAAATCGGGAGAAAAAGACGCTCCCGTAGGAAAATAAGCACTTCTACAGAAACACCTGATATTTAAAAACAAAAGGCGTTATCTTCACAAATGAAGATAACGCCTTTTCTCTATTTAGTCATATAATCCATCATTTTTTCCACATATTGCTCTATAGGTTTACTAGAATCCACAATAAGGTATTCATTATTTGAAGGTCTTTTACTACCATTTAACCACTTTTTAAAACCTACTTCCGACTCCACCTTTTCAATTTGACTGATCATACGCTTACGTGTTTGCAGTCTCCTATTAATCTCTTCCATATCATTAAGATAACACTCAATATATTTATATTTCACACCATGTTTATTTGATAGTTCAATCCCTTTTTCAACCATTCCCTCATATAAACACGGACTATCCAATATAACACTATGCTCTTGTTCTAAATAAGAATCAATCAATACCCATTCGGCATCATAAACAAGCCCACCAACAATCGTTGATTCAATTCCTTTTACTTTTAATGATTTTAACAACGCGGATTTCAAAACATCATGATCTATAATTACAGCACCTGTTAATTTCGCTATATACTTAGAAACTGTCGATTTTCCTGACCCAGGGAAACCTGACATTTGCAGAAAAAACAAATTAAAACTCCTCTCTAAATTACATCTGTTCTTCTTTATAATTTATGCCGCTTTTACCTTTTTCGTTGTTTTACTTTTTCTTTTCGTTCCTGTAAAGCGCTTGTGTAATATAGATGCTATCAAGCGTGAAATAACATTGAATAGTAATACCATAATAATTAATACAGCTGCAGATTTTGTCGCAATCAACTTCGCATCTGGAATAACTCCTTCAGAATTTAATTTCCAAATGTGAACCGCTAATGTTTCAGCTGGTCTAAACGGATTTAAAGGATGCGCAGGACTTGAGAAATCCGCTGCTGAATTTAAAATCGGGGATGTTAAACCCGCTGTGTAAATTAATGCTGCCGCTTCCCCAAATATACGACCCGCCGCTAAAATAATCCCTGTAATAATTTGTGGTAATGACGATGGGATAATAATACGAGCGATTGTTTGCCACTTCGTTGCACCTAATCCAAGACTTGCCTCTTTTACATTCTGAGGAACTTCTGAAATCGCATTTTCACAAACACGCGTTAAACCTGGTAAATTTAAAATAGTTAAAGCAAGAGCACCACCCATTACTGTGTATCCCCAACCTGTCATTGTAACGAACACTAACAAACCAAATAAACCAACAACAATAGAAGGTAAAGACGCCATCGTCTCTATACATAGACGAACAAAATTTAAAAAACGTCCTTGTTTTGCGTACTCTGCTAAATATATTCCAGCACCTAATCCAAGAGGAATAGATATAATAAGCGTTATAACAAGCATGTAGAAGGAATTGAATAACTGCGGACCAATCCCACCACCAGCTCTTGTATTGCTTGGTTCTCCAAACAAGAAATTAGGATCCCAAAATCCCCATCCCTTTTGTAAAATCTCAAATACTAAGAACACTAGCAAAGCTACAACTAAAGCCGCAACCGCATAAAAGATACCCGTCCAAACTTTATTTACCGTTCTTGCATTCATTATTATCGCTCACCTCTTTGCCCAATCGCTCGAATTACTAAAATAAACAGGAATGAAATAACAAGTAAAATCATCGCTAAAGTCCATAGCGCATTGTTCCAAGCAGTTCCGTTCAATGTATTCGTCATGTCCATTGTTAAAATACCAGTTAACGTCGCTGTCGGACTATATATTCCTTCTGGTAATTTAATCGTATTCCCGATTACCATTTGAACCGCTAACGCTTCACCGAAAGCACGCGCTAAGCCTAAAACAACACCTGTTAAAATCCCTTTTTTCGCAGCAGGAACAATCACTCGGCTAATCGCTTGCCATTTCGTTGAACCTAGACCATAAGAAGCTTCTAAATAATCAAATGGAACAGAACGTATTGCATCAGAAGCGATACTAGCAATAGTAGGTAAAATCATAATACTTAATACAACAATACCTGCAATTAAACTAAAGCCTACTCCCCCAAACGAATCACGTAATAGTGGTACTAAAATCGTAACACCTAATAATCCGTATACAACCGAAGGAATACCAACTAACAATTCTAGAACAGGCTTCAATACTTTATTTCCAAACTTTGGCGAAATTAAATTCATGAATATAGCAAGAGCTATAGCAATTGGTGCACTAATAATAACCGCACCTAACGAAACCACCGTTGAACCTACAATGAAAATTAAAGCCCCGAAGGATCCTTGATCAGCATTTGGATTCCATTTTGTCGATGTTAACATCTCAGTAAATGAGATACCACTTTGTGTAAAAGATTGAATACCTTTACCACAAATAAACGCAATAATAGCTAATGTAATTAAAACAATAAAAATACCACAAAACGTAACAAGTGATCTTCCTATATATTCACTTTTCACGTAATTAATTTGCTTTTTCCCCTTCATCACAGGACAGACCCCACTTCACAGATTGAAATGAACAGGACTGGCCTTGCAGCCAGCCCCATAAAATTTTATTACTTATTTAATTTAGACATTGGAATGTAGCCCATATCTTCTACTTGCTTTTCAAAATCTTTACCTTTTACATAATCGATGTAAGCTTTCGTCGCTTCCTTCGCTTCACCTTTTGTTACCATATATTCGTAAGACCAGAATGGATATTTACCAGACGCGATGTTTTCAACTTTCGGTTCAGCACCATCAATTTTCACTGTTTGTAGTGCGCCTTTTTTCTCGCCCACCATGTAAGACATTGCTAAATAACTCACCGAACCAGGAGTAGAGTTAATCGCTTGCTCTACTGCACCGTTAGAATCTTGTGTTGTACCAGTTCCATCATTAATTTTCGCGTCTTTCATAATCGTTTTTTCAAATGTAGCACGTGTACCAGATGAAGCCGGACGATTAATTACATTGATTTTTTCATCTTTTCCGCCTACTTCTTTCCAGTTTGTTACTTTTCCAGTGAAGATATCTTGTACTTGTTGCATTGTTAAGTTATCAACTTTTACATCTTTATTTACGACAAGAGCGAATGCAATACCCGCTACCTTGTTATCTACTAATTCTTTCGCCTTTTCAGCATCTTTTATTTTATCTCCGGACGGAACATCTGAATTACCAATTTGTACTGCACCAGATGCTACTTGGTTAATCCCAGTTCCACTACCGCCACCTTGAACTTGAATAGAAACTTTTGAATTTTTCTCCATGAATTTCTTTCCAGCTTCCTCCGCAAGAGGTAGAAGAGCTGTAGAACCAGCCGCTGCAATCGTACCTGATAATTCTTGTTTTGTATTATCGCTTCCTTTAGCAGTGTCTTTACTAGTTGTATCTTCTGCTTTCCCACAACCAACTAATGCTCCTGCTACCACTAAAGCTGCTAAAGAAAATTTAATACCTTTTTTCATAACCATGTCTTGTACCCCCATTTGGATTATCACTTTTCGAATTCATTTTCTTTCGAACACAAATTCATTGTAGGACAACAATATTATGTGAGTGTTAAGCAATTTTTAATTTTAAGTAAATGACGATAATAATCCTTAAAAGCTAGAAATCCCAACATTTATAGTTAAATAACCAAACAAAAACCACACTAACTACACTGCAATGTAAATATATTCTTAACAATGTAAATTCAATGTAAATGTTTTTTTCTCTTTTTCCCTTTTCGTTAAAGTTACATTTACAATTCCGCTGTATTTTGTAATTTTTACACACCTAATTTATGCACATTAAAAATAATTTCAGTAATATTTTTTAGTACAACTAAATAAATTGGAACAATTCTAAAAATAAATGAATATTTTTAAAGTACTAATTGACAACATAATCCAATGTAGTCTACTATATTACTAACAAAAAGTTTACCTTAGGAAACTTTTTAAACTCAAACTAAAAATATAGAGATGAGGTAACTTTTATGGTATCGGCTAATACAAAACGACTTTCCGAATTTAAGACAGGAGAGTTTGTAAAAATTGAGAAGATACAATTAGAAGGAACTATGAAACGACGCTTATTAGATTTGGGATTTATCCCGGGGGCGACGATTAAAGTATTGCAACGCAGTCCACTTGGAGACCCGGTCGCTTATCAAGTGAGCAACACAACTATTGCACTGCGTAAAGAAGAAAGCTCCCTTATTTTCGGGGTATTAATAGGAGATGATTTCAGATGAGCAAACATCGTATCGCTTTAGCTGGTAACCCGAATACAGGGAAAAGTACATTATTTAATACTTTAACAGGCTTAAAACAACATACTGGAAACTGGACGGGAAAAACTGTTTTAAAAGCTGAAGGAGAATATGAACATAACGGAAGTAATTATACACTAATAGATTTACCTGGAACCTACTCACTATACTCAAATTCCGCAGACGAAGAAGTAGCGAGGGATTATATTATATTTGAAAAACCAGAAGTAACTGTAGTTGTTATAGACGCAACTGCTATGGAAAGAAATTTAAATTTAGCACTTCAAGTGATGGAGATGACAAACAATGTAGTCATTTGCATTAACTTAATTGATGAAGCCGAGAAAAAAGGGATTGTTATCGATGAAAAGAAATTAGCAAAATCACTTGGTGTGCCTGTCGTTAAAATTTCAGCACGTAACCGAGTAGGTATGGGTCATTTGCTAAATGTTATTGCAAAAGTAGCAAATAAAAAACTAATTCCAACACCAATTAAAATTACTTACAGCGAAAAAATCGAAAATATGATTCAGGAATTAGAACCACAAATTTATAAAGTGTTCGGTGATACGTATCCAGCACGTTGGATTGCGTTACGTATATTAGATGGAGATAAAAATTTCTTAACTACACTTCAAAAACACCATAATGAACCACTTGTAAGGGAGGTCGTAATTAATGGAATCTCACTCAGCCAGTAAAGCTCTTCCATTAGACTATATTATTCAACATGCACAAACACTTTCAAAAGAAGATATACGAGATGATATAGTCGGAGATATTTACCAAACATCTGCAAGCATATGTAAAGAATCTGTCCAATATACAAATACTGATAAATTATATCGTTCTGAAAAACTAGATAAAATTTTTACATCTCCAATCTGGGGATTCCCAATTATGCTCGGTATTTTATCTATTATTTTTTATCTTACAATTGCAGGCGCTAACGTACCATCTGATATGATTGCCGAATTCTTCGGATGGGCCGAAGGATATTTAACATCTTGGTTCCAAGCAGCGCATGCACCTGAATGGTTACATGGCATTTTAATACTTGGTTTGTTCCGTGGTATCGGTGCTGTTATTAGCGTTATGTTACCACCTATGGCAATCTTTTTCCCTATGTTCGCGCTATTAGAAAACTACGGATACTTACCACGTGTCGCGTTTAATATGGACCGCTTATTCAAACGATCCGGCGCACACGGGAAACAATCTTTAACAATGGCAATGGGATTTGGTTGTAATGCAGCAGCCATTATGTCAACACGTATCATTGAATCACCACGTGAACGTATGCTAGCAATTTTAACGAACAACTTCGTTCCTTGTAACGGTCGCTGGCCTATGTTAATTTTAATGGCTTCACTATTTATGGCTGCTGGTTATACAGGCAGTATGCAAACATTGGTTACTGCTGGCGTTGTAGTTGGAATGGTTGTAATTGGGGTTATTATGACATTAACTGTTTCTTGGGTACTATCAAAAACAGCCTTAAAAGGGGTTCCAACTCACTACACACTTGAGTTACCTCCGTACCGCAAGCCAAAAGTTTGGAATACAATTGTTCGCGCAACACTCGATAAATCAATCTATGTTTTAAAACGAGCTATAGTTGTTGCTGCCCCTGCGGCTGCATTAACTTGGTTACTTGCTAACATTTTTATCGGTGACACAAGCTTACTTATGTATTTTGTAAACTTCCTAGATCCATTCGCTAAAATGTTAGGACTTGACGGGTTTATTCTAGCTGCGTTCATTCTTGGACTACCAGCGAATGAAATTGTTATCCCAATTTTATTAATGTCTTACTTATCAACTGGGGCTTTAACTGAAATAGATGATTTTAATCAAATTAAAAATCTATTCCTAGAAAATGGTTGGACTTGGTTAACAGCGTTAAACACAATGTTGTTCTCACTTCTTCATTTCCCGTGCGGAACAACACTGGTTAACATATATAAAGAAACAAAAAGTGCAAAATGGACATTCTTATCGTTTGCAATCCCTACCGTTATCGCCATTGTTGTGACATTCCTCTCTACACAATTGGTACATTGGTTAGGGCTTGTATAAAGCAAAGCATACATAGAAGGTATCCCCCTTCACATATGCTTTGTATAAAAGAAACCTGAAATCATTCAGGTTTCTTTTTTTGCACATCAGTATTCCAAGGCTGCGCTCCATACGTTGTGAGTTTCTTATGAATAAAGTATATGGCTCCTGGAAGAATTGCTATTAATATTGTGCAACTAATTCCTAATCCAGTAAACAACTTCCATCACCTTACTTCACTTTCTTTGGTAATGCTGAACCTGAATGTTCAATTGTTGGATCAACGTGAACATTAATTTCAGCATTACTAAAATAATTTTGGCCTTGATCCCAATTCTTACTAATTTTCTTCCACTCTTTATAATTATGCCTCTTATATACCTCTCCTAATTCCAATACATCTACCTTATATTTTTTTTGAACAAGCTGTATAGACTTTTCAATACGCTTCTTCATTTCCTTTGAAATCTCTTTCTTTAAAAACTTTTCATTCATCACTTGTTTCGGTTCATTAAAATGTAACTCAGCTAATATGCCTTCTGTGGACAAATGAATATCAAACTTCGGTTTTGTAGCATTTTCAGTAGACACTTGGATCTTTCGGCGCAACTTATGAATTTCATATGTAATGAGCTGATTCTTTTTACGAACAGTAAAGAAACCTCCAATTTTTTTACCTATTACATAGTTCATTCCTAATGTTTGTTCTCCACTCAAAGTTCCAACGCACTTATTATCCTTTCCACGGATCAATGCCGCTCCTTCCATTTGTACGCCTTGTTTAGTTAATCCTAAGAGAGGTAATGCAAAACTTCGATCTGCGATCATTTTCCCTTGTACTTCACCAATTCTCGCCGCCTCAATCATTTGAGCGTTTTTCGGAGGATGTTCAGCTAACATATCAATGTACTGCGCCGGTAAGTTTTCAGGTTTTGCACTCTGTTTTAAAATAGATTCTGCATTTTTCTTGGAAACGAACAAACGAATATTTCTTCTCATTTCATGATCACGAAAATATACATCTAACGTATTTTGCAAAACATACGGATTCGCTAGCAATTCATCCGAAAAAATAATGACTTGTATATGCGGAAAAAATAATGTTCGACTAATTTTTTTAGCAATTATTCTTATTTGCTCAAAGACGCTATCTGCTTTCGCACTTACGTTAATATAATTTTCACTATCTCCATCGCCCTGTCCACCTTGTTGTGCTAACTTACTGGGAAGTACCATCTGATACGTCCCTTTCACAATCGGATTTGATTTCTTTTTCTTCACAATATCGTAAGCTGCGCCTACTACAAATCCTCTTTCTTCTATTTCTTCTAGTTCAGAGCACCCACTTATAGATCCAGCTAAAACCATAACCATTATAATTTTAAGAAGGTGTTTCATTTCTACCATTCCTTCTTTTTATTTTATATACAATAAAAACTAGCAAAGGAGCTAATACGACAAACCCCATATCTATCCACGCTAAATACGTTCCGTAACTTGATAACGTATCTAAATTACCAGGGAGCATATTCAGCATAAAAATCAGAGGCGCGCTTCCGAAAATAAAAATATGTTTCTTCACTTTCGGAAACATGGCACAAAATAATAAAGATGCGACGTCATAATACATTGCTGTAGTGTTATAAATAGTAATAATCCAAGTTGTAAAAAAAATTGCATCGAACCTTTCTAAAAAGCCTCCACCAATTTCAATTTCTTTCCCTAATTCAATTGTTGGATATGTCAATCCACGAGTTGTCATATACGTAAAAACACTAATACAAGTTACATAAATTAAAATGTATGAGAGCACATTTACTATTACTGCTTTCGCAACTGCCATTGGTGCCTTTTTCGCTGTCTTATCATTCAACAACACAGCATAAAACAGAGCTACCTCAAATCCAATAAATGTGAATATAGAATTTTTAACCCCAACAGCGTATTGACTTACTTCCGTTTGGAAAGCTGGAAACAAATTGTTTATTTCCATTAAATTTATATTTAATAAAGAAAGAAGCACTATTGCAATTAAGACAATAGGTAAGAACATAACATTTAATCGTAATAAAGCTGCTCTTGACCCTGCTATTCCATAGATAACAACTAATAAGAAGAAAAAAGATAGTAACTGTACCGGTGTCTCACTAAATAAATACGTTTGCGAAATTATTGCAATCATTCGTGATTCATATGCTGTCAAAGCAGCAAACGTTAATACTAAAACCATACTAATCGTGTATGCTACCGGCTTTGTCAAATGTGCACTCGTATATTGAACAAAGTTTTGTTTTGGAAATAAAATAGCCACCCTCGTTACAAACCAGCCTAAAACTGCACATATCAATCCACCCAAAAGCAAAATAATCCAACCATCTGAAAATAAAGTTTGGTTAGCAATATCCCTTGGCATAGATAATGCTCCTATACCAATAATGGTCGATGATACCGCAAACCCAATTTCCCGAGATCCAATTTCTTCATCGCCATACTCAAATGGTTTCAATTATTTTCGCTCCTTTGGACGTACTGTAGAATCTTTCGTTTGTAAATATTCCGGTCTCTCTTTCAACATTGATTTTGGCATGCGAATAAACTCTTCTTTCCAATCTTTATAAAATGCGGGAGCAATTGGAGTTGTATACGGTACACCAACACTTGTTAAATTTGTAATATGAACAGCAAGCGCAATAAGAGCTAGAATGATTCCATACAACCCAAAAGCCGTTGCTGCTAACACAAAGACGAAAAGTAAAATCCGAAACGTAATTGTGATGCTATACACTGGAAGTGAAAATGTAGCAATAGCTGTAACCGCAATAATGATAACTAAAAATGGATTTACAATTCCTGCATTCACCGCTGCCTCTCCAATTACAAGACCACCTACAATCCCAATTGTTTGTCCCATCGGTTTCGGCAACCTAATTCCTGCTTCTCTTATTAACTCCATCGTTAATGCCATCATTAACGTTTCAATATAGGCAGGAAAAGGAACACCTTCTCTTGCTCCAGCAATCGAATAAGCCAATTTAGAAGGAATAAGTCCTTGGTGATATGAGACGAGCGCTACATACATCGCCGGCATTAAAATTGCAACTACACCAGAACCCATCCGCAAAATTCTTAATAAAGTCCCTATTACCCAACGCTCATAGTGATCTTCCACAGATTGAAAAATATCAACAAATACTAGCGGAGCTATAAGGGCAAAAGGTGATCCATCCACCAAAATAGCTGCCTTTCCTTTCGCTAATGAGGCCACAATATTATCAGGCCTTTCCGTATTCAAAAACTGCGGAAACGGTGATAAATTATTATCTTGAATTAATTGCTCAATTGTACCCGTCTCAAAAACGACATCTGTCACTATGGATTGAAGACGCCGATCTAGCTCTTTTACAATGTAAGGATTGATAATGTCTTCTATATATACTAAAGTCACTTCTTTTTGGGATCTCTTTCCCATAATATAAGATTGAAATCTCAGCTTTGGGTCACGTAAACTACGGCGAATTAACATTTTATTTACGTTAATATCTTCATTTAATCCGACCCTCGGTCCACGTATTAAATCTTCTGTTACTGGCGGTTCTAAACTTCTTTTTTCCCAAGCTCTACTATTAATTACGATAGCAGTTTGAATATTATCAATTAATATGACTGTATCTCCCGCTAAAATCGCATTTATAATATCTGGAAACGTTGTCTTCTTACCTACTTCTGCAATAGAAATAAAACGATCCAATAATGTTTGAACAACAGCTTCGTCTTTTTGTACTTCTTCATATTGAAGTGTACGAACGACATATTTATAAACATTATCCTTATCTGTTAACCCACATAAAAAAACAACAGCACAGCGTGTAAAACTACCAGCAAGGGCAACTTCCCTAATTGTTAAATCATTAGGCGAACCTAACTCATCCCTAATTTCTTTCATAACTTCAAATAAGTTACCTTTTAGCTCTAACAAGTCCCCCACCTAACTTCCTTTTCAACAAGTTTTTAGTTAGATTCCGCTAATAGAAGAAAATATATACAAAAAAGAGCTATCTCTTTTCAAAGATAGCTCTAGCATACGAATTACTTTTCTACTATTATATCGTCTTTCTTTATAGATACATTTTTGGTGAATCCGCTAACGATAAACATCACAATCATATTCATTAACAATGCGACTATACCCACATTTAAATCTTTTATATATTGAGGGAAACCCGGAAACATCGTAGCTATAGTTGAGCCAGATAAAGTAATATACGCAACCACTAACAGCCCAACTCCCATTCCTGCAATCGCCCCTTGCTTCGTAATAATCTGACGTGGAAACAAACTACATACAAGTGCAGGGAAAAGTTGTGTCACTATACTATACCCCATTAAAAGAAGCGCTCCTATCGTTTCTCCACCTTTAAAAGTAAACAAAACAGCTACAAGCGTTACTACAGGAACAAATAATTTCGCCACTTTTGCAACTTGTCGATCCGAAGCAGATGGGACCATTGTTCGGTAAATATTTTTCGCTAATAATGTGGAAGCGGCCATGACAAGCATAGAACCTGGAACTAATGCCGTTAAAACGCCAGCACTACCAATAATCCCAATAAACCAAGGATCAAAAGTTTGAAGAGCCAGACGGAATAACGAAAGATCTACATCCGCTCCCTTTAACCCAGGAACTTGCAATATAGCAGCAAATCCTGCAAAAAATACGAAAAGTAAAACTAAAGAATACAATGGCATAATTGCTGCATTTTTACGAAATACTTTTTCATTTTTTGCAGAAAAAGCAGAAGCAAATGTATGAGGCCACATATAAAAACCGAGGGCCGTTAATATAATAGTAGAAACAAACCAAGAAATACTCATTCCTTCTTCAGGTAAAGATAAAAATCCCGGTTTCGCTGCCTCTACAGCCTCAAACATCGGCTGAAATCCTCCATAATAATGATACGGCAAATATATACCTAAAAACATAACGATAAACAGTATCATAATATCCTTCAAAGCAGCCGTCCAAGCGGAACCATGTATACCTGAAACCATTACATATATAGTTATAACAATAGCACCGATCCATACTGCAACAACAGGTGACACCCTTCCGTAAGAAGCTTCTGAAACGATAATTCCCAGTCCTTTTAACTGTAAAACAAGATATGGGATGATGGAAACAACACCAACAATCGAAACAATAAGTCCAAGCGCTTTACTTCTATATTTCTTCGCAAAAAAATCTGACTGTGAAACAAGGTTATGCTCTTTCGCATACTTCCAAATGGGTGGCAATAAAAAATACGATAAAAGATAAGCTAAAGCACCATATCCCAAAATATAAAAGGTAGGTGCTCCTTTACTATATGCCCAGCCGCTTCCCCCTAAAAATGTAAACGTCGTATAAATTTCACCTGCCATAAGGAGAAAAACAAAAATAGTGCCAAATCCTCTTCCTCCAACTGACCATTGTTCTAAATTCATATCTTTTCCATGTTGTGCCCGAATCCCTAAAAATAGTGCGAGAAACAAAAATAAAATAATGATAAGTAATGCAGTCATTTTACATCCTCCTTATTAGCAGGATCAAACACGTACACAAGCCCCATACAAAAAGATGTAATAAACACTGATAATAATACCCAAAATAATAAAAATGGCATCCCTAATACGTAAGGAGTAACTGAATTCGCAAATATTGGCCCAACTACTAAACAAAGAACTGGGATAAGCGCTAGAATGTGTATTTTCTTCATCTCATTCTCCTTTACTTATAAAGTTCATAATGGCTGATACAAAGACTTCCACTCCAATCGGTAATGCATCTTCGTCAATCGTAAAACGAGGGTGATGGTGAGGATATATAATACCTTTCTCTTTATTTCCCGCTCCGATAAAAAAGAATGTCCCCGGTGCCTTTTGTAAAAACGCTGAAAAATCTTCTCCAGCCATCGTCGGCTGTAAACGAACAACTCTATCCCTTCCATAAAGTTGTAATGCCGTTTGTTCAATAAGCTCTGTAGCTTCATAATCATTTACAACTGGTCGATATCCATATTCATATGAAAATGTATATTTCGCTCCGTAAGATTCCGTAATATGCTTCACAATCCGCTCAATCTTCTTCTCTGTTTCACCTCGTAATTCATGTCTTAAACTTCTTACTGTCCCTTCAATCTCAGCTTGCTCTGGTATTACATTATGAGTTGTCCCAGCATGAAATTGCGTAACAGATATTACAAGAGAATCTAATGGATTCGTGAGGCGAGATACAATTTGCTGAAGTTGCGAAACGACTTGTGTTCCGATTGCAATACTATCCACCGTTTCATGAGGGATTCCAGCATGTCCACCTTTTCCCTCTATCTTAATTTTAAAAACATCCGGTGCAGCCATTGCAGGACCATAAATAACACCTATTTTCCCAACCTCTAACGACGCCCAAAGGTGAGCACCAATAATATAATCCACACCTTCCATTACACCTGCAGCAACCATCTCCTCTGCACCACCAGGAAAATTCTCTTCAGCATGTTGGAATAGAAAACGAATCTCCCCTTTAATCTTCTCTCTTTCTTCTACCAACTTATGTACAACCCCAAGTAATATCGCTATATGTCCATCATGACCACATGCATGCATTACACCTTTATATGTAGAAATAAAATCAAACTCATTTTCTTCATGAATAGGAAGAGCATCCATATCGGCTCGAATCGCAACTGTTTTGCCCGGATGTTTACCTACTAACTTTGCCATCACACTATATTTAGTCGGCCGTGACACTTCTAAATATGGGAATTTCCGAAGTATATCGAACACAAACTGCGATGTTTTCTCTTCTTGAAAAGATAACTCTGGATACTTATGAAAATGCCTTCTCCACTCAACTAACTGATTTTTTGACAAAACAAGTTCCTTTGCAACATCCATTTCTCTTCTCCCCTTCTTCACCAAGTTAAATGTTATTATAACGTGAATTGTTAACTTTTAAAAGAATCTTCCGAATTTTCAGTGTTAATAAACCAAAAAGAAAAAGCCATCCCAAAGATGACTTTTTCATTATTATAAAATAGTAATTGCTTGTTTTCCCATTTGCTCCCAAGCTCTCTCAAATTCTGCTCGCGGAACAGCCAAACGTGGATTATTTTTAAGAGGATCATTTACATATACAAAGTTTTGATCATATCCAATTACTACTGCACTATGCTCATAATATGTAATTTTCACTTCGCCTGAACTCGTATTCCATGTTTCAAAACTACTTTCAGCTAGCGGCTTAAACGTCGTATTAATAATGACCCATACCGGAGAGCCAGAACTAATTACTTTATATATATCTTGCATGTCTCTACCTGTTAAATTAATTACTTTTTCAGGAACATATTTTTCTGCTAAATCAAAGATTGGTTTATTGTATACACCATACCCAGGCTCTGCCTTTGTATAAATATTTCCCACAAATCCCTCGTAAGGATTTCCACGCAAACCATTTTGTTCAAATGGAACACGATGAATTTCGCTAGCAAGTTGCATCTTATCTACTTGTACACCTTTATATTGCAGCAACATAGCTAAACTTGTCACTTCACACCCTCTGGGTAATTCTGGTAATTGTTTAATAAACGGAACATCTTCAATCATAGCTGCTTCTTTCATTTCAGATAGAAACTCTAAGCGTAGAACTTGCGCCTTTTGCATGATTTTATCTTTTCCTATAAAAAATGCAGCAGCAAGTATAATCCCAAAAACAAAAAGATATTTTAACTTTTTCATTATAAACAAAACTCCATTAATTATTATTTTACAGATACACCTCTTATCATTGTACCCTTCTTCTTACTAGTTTGCTAGAAAGATCATGTGAATTATCGCTCATAGAATTAATTATAAAAATTCTAATTATTTTTAATAAAAAGAAAAATAAATATACATTTCCAGAATATTTTGCTAAAATCAAATTTGTTAACATGGTGAAGATATCACCATGTTAACAAAAATTCTTAGAGTATTTAGTCATAGTTCGTTTTTTTACATACTCCATTCATTTCATAGCAAATAAACCGAGTGTGTGTTGCATCCCCCACTAATGATTAAAAACTCAGAATAAAACGAAGTTCACACATTCAAGAAAATACGGGGTGAGGGGCATATGAATCAACAAATTGAACAAACAGATTTAAAACGAACAATGAAAAGTAGACACCTATTTATGATTGCACTCGGCGGTGTTATCGGAACCGGGTTATTTATGGGATCTGGTCAAATTGTCCATAATGCCGGACCTGGTGGTGCTATTCTCGCATTTTTAGTCGGTGGATTTGTTATGTATTTAACGATGTTATGTCTTGGTGAATTATCCGTCGCTATGCCAGAAGCAGGTTCATTCCAAAGTTATGCAAGCAAATTCATTTCACCTGGTTTTGGATTTGTTGTCGGTTGGATGTATTGGTTAAATTGGGCTGTTACAGTTGGCGTAGAGTTAACAACTGTAAGTATTTTAATGAAACGCTGGTTTCCAGACGTTTCTTCATGGATTTGGTGCGTTACATTTGCAGCAGCACTCTTCCTCGTAAACGCTTTATCAGCAAAAGCATATGCAGAAGCAGAGTTTTGGTTCGCAAGTGTAAAAGTCGCAACAATTGTTATTTTCATCGTACTTGGCGGCGCTGTTATGTTCGGTCTACTAGACTTTAATGGAAAGCCAGCCCCAATGCTTCATAATTTCACTGAAAATGGCGGGCTATTTCCAAATGGTGCATTAGCTGTTCTTCTTACGATGATTACAGTAAATTACTCCTTCCAAGGAACAGAATTAATCGGAATCGCTTCAGGAGAAAGTGAAAATCCTGAAAAAACAATTCCAAAAGCAATTAAAAACACAATTTGGCGAACTCTCTTCTTCTTCGTCTTAGCGATATCAGTTGTTGTAGGTTTACTCCCATGGCAAGAGGCTAATCTAGTCGAAAGTCCCTTTGTACTTGTATTTGATGTAGCCGGTGTCCCATATGCAGCAGACATTATGAACTTTGTTATTATTACAGCTGTATTATCCGTTGCTAACTCTGGTCTCTACGCAAATTCTCGTATGCTGTGGGCGATGGCAAAACAAGGAATGGCAAGTCCAGCATTTACGAAATTAACTAAAAAAGGTGTACCACTAAATGCATTAATTTTCAGCCTAATTTTCGCTAGCCTGTCCTTACTAACAAGTGTATTTGCGGCAGATACTGTCTTTCTAGTTTTAACATCTATTGCAGCAATGGCTGCCGTTGTCGTTTGGATGTCAATCGCCGCTTCACAGTTTTTCTTCCGTAGAAATTTCGTGAAAAACGGTGGCAACATAAATGATTTAAAATATCGTACACCGCTCTATCCACTAGTTCCAATCGTAGCGTTTTCGCTGAATTTCATTACATTTGTTAGTTTGGCTTTCATTCCAGATCAAAGAATTGCTCTTTATTGTGGCATTCCATTTATGATTATTTGTTACATTTTATATCAAGTTAAATATAAAAAAATTGTCACACTTGAACAGCCACGAACTGTCATACGAGAAATAAACTAAATACACAAAATATTCAGCTATCTTTCTTATGATAAGATAGCTTTTTTCTATTTCTTGGATATCCTGGTATAACTTTATTTATCTTAAAATTTTCACAATCACGTTTTTCTCTGGAAAATAGTTTACAATGTAATCAAGTTACAAATGATATTCACCTTAAAAAGTGTGCATTTGTGTCTATTTTTTAACAATATATCAAAAACTATTGCCTTCTATAAATTAATAGGTTTATATTGTTTTATTGGCATAGTTTCAATCCAAGGAGAAAGGAGATTTTCAATCGTGCAACTAAAGAAAGCGTTTTGGAAGTTGGCTTCGCTTCTTCCGTTATCATTACTTCTGTTCCTCGGTGGCTGTGATAAAAAACTCGCAGTATTAAATCCGCAAGGACCTGTTGCAAAAGCACAGTATGATTTAATTGTTTGGTCATTCTTGCTTATGTCATTAATTATCGCAATTGTATTCATTCTGTTTACAGTCATCTTGATTCGTTATCGTGAAAAACCAGAGAATATGGACTATGAGCCACCTGAACAACACGGTAACACATTACTAGAAATTATTTGGACGCTTGTTCCTGTTATTATCGTTATCGCATTATCGATTCCAACAGTAAAAGCAACTTATGCTTCGGAAGAGGTTCCGAAAGAGTCCAAACATATTAAACCAGTTGAAATTTATGTTACATCTGCAAACTGGAAATGGTTATTCAGTTACCCAGAGGAAAAAATTGAAACCGTTAACTATTTAAACATCCCAGCTGGTGTACCAATTCAATTCAAACTGACTTCTGTCGGCCCAATGAATGCTTTCTGGGTACCAGAACTTGGTGGTATGAAGTACACAATGGATGGTATGATTATGGATCTTTATTTACAAGCTGATAAGCCAGGTTCTTACCTAGGTCGTAGCGCGAACTTCTCTGGTGAAGGATTCACACACATGGAGTTCGAAGTTGAAGCAAAAACTAAAGAGAAATATGACAAGTGGGTTAAAGAAGTACAACAAACTGCTCCTAAACTAACAGAAGATAAGTACAACGAAATTGTTAAACCTGGTGTAGTTGGTCGTATGACATTCTCTAGTCACCACTTAAGTTATGTAGATCCAAAATCACTTGAATATTGTGATTACAACTACTACAAAAACAAAAAATAATAGCTATTATTCCAACAGATTGGAGTGAACACAGTGAAGCTTGATGAATTCTTTGTCACAGGTGACCCGATTATTTACGGTGCAGACGCTTCTATCGTTCTTGTGACATTAGCAATCATTTTCGTACTAACAAAGTATAAAAAATGGAAATGGCTTTGGGACGAATGGTTGACAACTGTTGACCATAAAAAAATCGGAGCTATGTATATTATTTCTGCGGTTATCATGTTATTCCGTGGTGGTATGGATGGTTTAATGATCCGTGCACAGTTAACATTCCCAGAAACAACTTATTTAAACGCTGAACACTATAATGGGATCTTTACAACACACGGTACAGTAATGATTCTTTTCATGGCAATGCCATTCGTTATGGGATTAATGAACCTTGTAGTACCATTACAAATTGGTGCTCGTGACGTTGCATATCCGTTCTTAAATGCTTTAAGTTTCTGGTTATTCTTTGTCGGAGCAATGTTATTCAACATCGCTTTCGTAATCGGTGGTTCTCCAGACGCTGGGTGGACTTCTTACTTCCCAATGGCAGGTACAGAGTTTACTTCTGGTGTAGGGAATAACTACTACGCAATTGCATTACAGATTTCAGGTCTCGGTACGTTAATGACCGGTATTAACTTCCTTGTTACTATCTTAAAAATGCGTACACCTGGTATGACTTTAATGAGAATGCCAATGTTTACTTGGTCAATCTTAATTACAACAATTATCATTATTTTTGCTTTCCCAGTATTAACAGTTGCTCTTGCATTAATGACATTTGACCGTCTATTCGATGCTCACTTCTTTACGATGGCGAGCGGCGGTATGCCGATGTTATGGGCCAACCTGTTCTGGGTATGGGGTCACCCTGAAGTATATATCGTTATTTTACCGGCATTCGGTATTTTCTCTGAAATCATTAGTACATTCTCACGTAAACGTTTATTCGGTTACAGTGCGATGGTATACTCAATGGTTGCAATTTCTTTACTAAGTTTCGTCGTATGGCTCCACCACTTCTTCACGATGGGTGCAGGTCCAGCGGTTAACTCATTCTTCTCGATTTCGACAATGGCGATTTCGATTCCAACCGGGGTTAAGATTTTTAACTGGTTGTTTACACTGTATAAAGGACGTATTCGTTTTACAGTTCCAATGCTTTGGTCATTGGCATTTATTCCAAACTTCGTAGTCGGTGGGGTTACAGGGGTTATGCTTGGAATGGCAGCAGCTGATTATCAATACCATAACAGCTACTTCCTAATCGCTCACTTCCACTACGTATTAATCGCAGGTACAGTATTCGCTATGCTTGCTGGATTCACATTCTGGTATCCAAAAATGACTGGTCATATGTTAAATGAACGCCTAGGTAAATGGACATTCTGGATCTTTATGAGCGGATTCAACATCTGTTTCTTCCCAATGTACTTCTTAGGTTTAGACGGTATGACTCGTCGTATGTACACTTACTCTGAAAGTCTTGGATGGGGATGGCTAAACCAAATCGCATCTGTTGGTGCGGTAATGATGGGTATCGGCTTCCTACTTCTTTGCTACAACGTAATTTGGAGTGCACGTCATGGTGAACGTGACACAACTGGAGATCCATGGGATGGTCGTACACTTGAATGGGCAACTCACTCTCCTGTACAACATTATAACTTCGCGAAGCTTCCTGAAATTAAAGAAGCTGATGCTTTCTGGTACATGAAAAAACGCGGAGAAACAGTTACACCAGCAGCAGAAGATATCAAACCAATTCACATGCCAAGTAACTCTGGTGTGCCTATTATTGCGTCTGGATTCTTCGGTCTTGCAGGTTTCGCATTAGTATTTAGCTGGTTCTGGCTTGCAGCAATCGGTGGTATTGGTATTTTAGCTTGCTTAATCTATCGTTCATTCGATTATGATGAAGGTTACTATATCAGTGTTGATGAAATTAAAAAAACAGAACATATAGCATGAGAGGTGAAATGATATGGCGGCTTTAGATAAAAGCTTACCTTTGGAATATCAATCCGAACAAAGCAGATTGAATATCCTAGGATTCTGGATTTTTCTTGGGGCTGAAATTATGCTGTTCGCAACACTTTTCGCCTCTTATCTAGTCCTTGCTGGTCGTACGGCAGATGGCCCAACACCAGCGCAACTGTTTGAACTTAAAACGCTTTTAATTCAAACATTACTACTTTTAACAAGTAGTTTCACATGTGGTATCGTAATTCACGAAATGCGTAAGCACAACCAAAAAGCGATGCTTGGATGGTTCGTCCTTACATTACTTTTAGGTGCAGGTTTCCTATTCTTCGAGATTGAAGAGTTCATTATGTATATTGGTGAAGGCGCAACAATTCAAACAAGTGCTTTCTTATCTGGATTCTTCGTTCTTCTTGGAACGCATGGAGCCCACGTAACAGGCGGTATCATTTGGGCAATTTGTGTTATTATCCAAATTTTAAAACGAGGTTTAACACCAGTTACAGCTCGTAAAGTATTTATTATCAGCTTATACTGGCATTTCCTTGATCTTGTTTGGGTCTTTATTTACACACTAGTTTACTTGAACGGGATGGTGGCGTAAATGGCTCAAAACAACAATCAAGCAAACGGACATGCGCATAGCGGATTCCCTTGGTCACACGTTTTCGGATTTATTTTATCGCTTGCATTAACGTTTCTAGCGTTATACGTGGCACTTTACACAACATTGCCACTTTCAACAGTCTTAACAACTATTATCATAATGGCTGTTGCGCAAGCATTGTTACAATTAATTATGTTCATGCATTTAAAAGAAGGAGAAGGAAGAGTTCAAATTCTTACAATGATATACAGTTTCTTCGTTGCAACTGCAACAGTTGGTTTAACTGTATGGATCTTCTTCTCAATGTAATGTACATGAAAAAGACTGCTGATTCCTCAGCAGTCTTTTTTTATTCCGCATTAACGAGCAGTACGATTCCCTCCCCTATTACATCCACATTACGGAATTAACAGCATAATCATGAAAAATATACTTATTATGACAAATGTTAAGAAAAGTCTTTCTTTATGAAATCGAATCCATATGCGTTGCTTTTCTACCTATTATATGGCTAAATAGGTACTATATTTATTTGAAGGGAGAGAACGCAATGGAACATCATACTTCTGTTCTATCACTTATGGTTGTCGTTGCAATCGCGTTTTTCGTTCCCCTTTTGTTACAACGCTTTAAATTAAAAGCACTTCCTGTGGTCGTTGCAGAAATTATTGCAGGAATCTTTGTAGGTAAAAGTGGGTTTAATATTATTGAGCCAGATATATGGCTTCAAGTTTTATCAACATTAGGATTTATATTCCTCATGTTCTTAAGCGGTTTAGAAATTGATTTTTCTATCTTTAAACAAAAAGGGAAAAAAAATACGACAAACGAACCAAATACATTTCAGGCAGCAAGCATTATCTTCTTATTTATTTTCATCTTATCTTATGCCCTATCATTACTATTCGTATGGCTAGGATTCGTAGATAATGCAATGTTCATGACTTTAATTATTTCAACTATTTCTTTAGGTGTTGTTGTACCAACATTAAAAGAGAATAACCTAGGAAAAACTGCAATCGGACAAATCATTTTATTAGTTGCTGTTATTGCAGACTTAGTTACAATGATTTTACTCGCTGTTTTCGTCGGATTAAATTCCGAAAGCGGCCAAAGTATGTGGCTCTTACTTATTCTATTCGGTGCCGGTATTGTCATTTACTTTATTGCAAAACGCTTTAAAAACATTCCATACTTAGATAGTTTAAAAGCTGGTAGTGTACAAATTGATACACGAGCTGTTTTTGCACTCATTTTAATCTTAGTTGGGTTATCGGAATCTGTTGGAGCAGAAAATATTTTAGGGGCCTTCTTAGCAGGTGTACTTGTATCGTTATTATCACCAAATGAAGATATGGTGGAAAAACTTGATTCTATCGGCTATGGTTTCTTCATCCCTATTTTCTTCGTAATGGTTGGTGTAAATCTAGAGGTGTGGTCTATTTTCAAAGAACCTTCTAGCATGCTAATGATTCCAATCTTAATTGTAGGACTCTTTATTTCGAAACTCTTACCATCACTCGTCTTAAGAAAATGGTATCCACGTAATATCGTACTTGGAAGTGCAATCTTATTAACATCGACACTTTCTTTAGTTATTGCGGCTGCACAAATTGGTGAAAAACTGGAGATCATCAGTCCAAGTTTATCTGCCTCTCTTATTTTAAGCGCAGTTATTACTTGTATTTTTGCACCTATATTGTTTAAAAAAATGTTCCCAAAAGTAGAAACACCAAAACCAAAAGTAGCTATTATTGGCGCGAGCAGAATTACCCTTCCGTTATCACTAGATTTAAAACGAGAAGATTATGACGTAACGCTATATATGATGCGTCAAAACAAAATAAATGATGAAGAAGCGAAATCACATGACTTCCCTATCGTGAAATTAGATGACATCACAATCGCATCATTAACTGAACAAACAGCATTTGATGCAGATCGCGTCGTTGTTGCAACAAGCGATGATGAACAAAACTTATTATTGGCAGAACATGCAAAAGAACTAGGTGTTGAACATGTTATTGCAAGTGTAGAAGATCCACTTCTACAAGAAAAAGCAACGCAAGAACATATCGCTGTATTCTCAACAATTAACTCTACACGTATTTTATTACGTGCACTTATTGATAAACCTAGTCTCGTTCGCTTAATTACAACAGCAAACGAAACAGTACGCGAAGTTGAACTGCGTAGCAATAAATATAACGGCGTTGCGCTTCGCCGCCTCCCGTTTTTAGGTGATGTACTTGTCATTCAAATCTACCGCGGTAACAAAGCATTAATACCACATGGTGATACAAGACTACAACACGGTGACACATTACTTGTAACAGGTTCAAAAGAACATATCGATACACTAAAAAACATATTAGAATAAAAAAATGCCCCTCACATAATTGAGGGGCATTTTTTTCCATTTCATATGGTAAAATGTTACTATCACATATTATGGGGATGGATTACATTATGTCTATTATAACTTTAGCTCTCTTATTATTAGCCGAAATACTCGTTGCCATTATTCTCATCGGTGTTAGTATTGAGATTTGTAGTTACGGATGGAAAAAATCGAATGGAATAAAATATTCTTGCCTCCTACTTTCACTCCTTCTCGGAACTGCTAGCATACTCGGACTTCTCGCCGCACCTGCCTATTTCTTTATACAATTAACAGAAAAAGCGTTATAAGAAAGGATGTTAATATGATTACCGTGAAAAATATTGAGGGATCTGAAACTTACGTATTACGTCAAAAAATTTTACGCCCCAATCAAACATTAGCAGATTGTAAATACCCTTCCGATTATGAAACAGACACCTTCCACTTAGGCGCATTTATAAACGATGAACTAATTAGTATCGCTTCCTTCTCAAAAGAAATATATCCCGACTTACCAACGGGTATTCATTATCGTCTACGAGGAATGGCAACATTACCTGCATTTCGAAACAACCGTGCTGGAAGCTCCTTAATTCAGAAGGCGGAACAAATCTTGCAAGAACGCCAAGCAAATATATTATGGTGTAATGGCCGAATTACTGTAGCTGACTATTACAAGCACTTAGGCTTCCAGGAATATGGTGAAATCTTTGAAATTGAACCGATTGGCCTTCATAAAGTACTATATAAAAGAATATGAGAAAAGCTTTCCTCAATATGGGAAAGCCTTTCTTATATTTCAATCTTCTCTTTTTATTTTTTTCATATATATGTATATAAACAAACTTGGAACTAAAAAACAAGCAAACATAATAATTCCTGTCATACTAATTTCCTTTATCGAAATATCTGGTGTTACAACGATACAAATAGCTAAAATCCCAATAATAATACCCACTGGAATGAATAATAGCTTCATAAAATAACGACGCGACACTCCGCCCTTATGCTCATACACTTCCACTGAATTTTTCAGATTTAAAAAGTTAATAATTATTATCCCGCCCATAAATACCATTAATAAATCCGAAACACTTTCATATCCTGCCCCTTGCAAGACATAGCGGTAAAAGACGATAGCTAGTATGACGATATTTTGTAAGATGAAAGCTAATCTAATATGTTTTAACCCTTCAATCATTAAACGTTCATCTTTCACGATTTTCATCCTACCACTCCTTTTCCTCCCAAAACAAATCATTTAACGTTTTATCTACTGCATAACAAATTTTTAAACATAAATCTAAAGATGGATTGTATTTCCCCTTCTCAATTAAACTAATCGTTTGCCTTGTAACGCCTACTTTTTCTGCTAATTGTTGCTGTGTTAAATCTAACTGAACACGCGCGACTTTTATTTTACTTACAGCCATTCATGTTCCTCCTCTACCTCTATTGTAACATATACATTACATTAAGTAATTTATATGTTACGAAATCAATTAAGTTTTCACCTTATCCCAATTGGTGCTGGCTAATACACAGTGAGGATATCCCACTACTGCCTATAGTTTCACTTTATTATACACAAAAAGGGAGCCTCCCATAAGAAGGCCCTCTCCTATATTTATATTATAAGAATAAATGACACCCAAATAAGAATGCAAATAAGTATAGTAATGGATGTACTTCCATCCCTTTACCCTTCACAATTTTCAAGACTGGATATACTAAAAATCCAATTGCGATTCCATTTGCAATACTAGATGTTAACGGAATACCTATAAAAATTAAAAATGCTGGTAACGCATCTTCAAATTCATTCCAATTAATATCTCGAATGCTTTGTGCCATTAAACTACCTACTATAATTAATGAAGGAGCTGTAATAGCGGCTACACTTGATAAAGAAGCAATAACAGGACTAAAAAATGCCGTTATAATTGTTAGACCAACAACTACAATCCCTGTTAATCCAGTTTTACCACCTGCAGCAATACCTGCTGACGATTCAATCGTCGCTGCTGTTGGGCTTGTTCCAAAGATAGAACCTGTAGTCCCGCCAATTGCATCTGCAATAAACGCTTTACCAAAACGCTTCTCTGTATTGTCTGTAATTAAACCTGCTTGTTTAATTAAACCAAGTAATGCACCTGTTGTATCGAATAAAAGTACAAGTAAAAATGAAAATACAACGCCGTATAATCCGTATTCAATTACATCTGAAAAGGCATTGATTGGGTTTGAAACGATGATACCCTCTGGTAAATGAGGCATCGCCACAATTTTATCAGCAAACTTCAATTGCCCTGTAAAGAAGGCAATAATTCCTGTCACAATCATACTAATAAATAATGCACCGCTCACACGCAATGTCATTAATACCGCCGCTAATATTAAACCAATTAAAGTTAAAATAACAGCTGGAGAATGAAAATCACCAATCGTAACTAAATTAGACGGATGATCCACGATAATTCCAGAAAGGCGCAATCCAATAAAAGCAATAAATAGTCCAATTCCACCTGCAATTGCATGCTTTAAACTATCAGGAATTGCTAAAATTAACTTTTGCCTAAACGAAGTAAAAGATAATAAAAGAAAAATAATCCCCGTTACAAATACAGCTGAAAAGGCAACTACATATGTAATCCCTTCTGCCTTCTGTACAACAGAATAAGCAAAATATGCATTCATTCCCATAGCTGGAGCAATAACAATCGGGTAATTCGCGAAAATCGCCATACCTACTGTTCCAACAACTGTTGCAATAATTGTTGCTGTAAACGCTTGGTCAAATGGTACACCTGCATCAGATAATATTTTTGGATTGATGACAAGAATATACGCAAATGTAAAAAAAGTTGTGATGCCAGCTAAAAACTCTTGCTTCACAGAAGTGTTATATTTTTGTAATTGAAACATGCTTATGTACCCTTCCTACACCTGAATTATTATCACACATTCTTTTTCTTACTAGTATGTGAGAAAATATAATACTTAATCTTAACAATCAATAAAAAGAAGAGTCAATATATTCCCTAATAGTTAGAATTTTAAGTTTAAGTCTGACAAGTACAGATGTAGTACAGTTCATTATGATTATTTTTGTAGCATAACAGATAGAAATGTTTTATAATTTGAAATAGTTAAATATTTAGTAAACGCATTCAAATATCGTTCACTCTACAAGGGGGATTCTTCTTATGCAGCACACAAACAAATCTGGAACTTTAAATCGTGGTTTAAAAGAACGACATATTACTTTAATGTCACTGGGCTCAGCTATTGGCGTTGGGCTATTTTTAGGATCCGCTTCCGCCATTAAACTAGCAGGTCCTTCTATTTTGCTAGGCTATATGATTGCCGGTCTCGTTATTTTTTTCATTATGCGAGCGCTTGGGGAAATGGCAATTGAACAACCTGTTGCTGGTTCTTTTAGTAAATATGCATATGATTATATTGGACCACTCGCTGGTTATATTACTGGTTGGAATTACTGGTTCTTATGGGTTGTTACTTGTATGGCTGAGATTACAGCAGCTGGTATTTACATGCAGTACTGGTTCCCAGATATCCCGCGCTGGACTTGGGCGTTACTTGCTCTATTATTAATGAGCGCTTTTAACTTCTTATCGGTAAAAGTATTTGGAGAACTTGAGTTTTGGTTTGCTCTCATTAAAATTGTCACAATTATCTGTATGATAGTAGTCGGAGCTGGTATTATTTTATTCGGATTCGGAAACGGTGGTATCGCTACTGGTATTTCAAATCTTTGGTCACATGGTGGCTGGTTCCCAAATGGATTTTCTGGGTTACTACTCTCCATGCAGATGGTACTATTCGCTTATTTAGGCGTTGAATTAATCGGTGTTACAGCTGGTGAGGCTCAAAATCCGAAGAAAACACTCGCAAAGGCAATCGATAACGTATTTTGGAGAATTCTACTCTTTTACGTTGGGGCATTATTCGTTATGATGGCAATTTATCCATGGAACGAACTTGGTGAGAAAGGCAGTCCATTCGTATTAACATTCCAACAAATTGGTATCGCAAAAGCAGCAGGTATTATTAACTTTGTCGTATTAACAGCAGCTCTTTCTTCTTGTAACGGTGGTTTATTTAGTACAGGCCGTATGCTATATACATTAGCTCAGCAGAAAAAAGCTCCTGAAAGATTTGGTCGTTTAAATAAAAATGGCATTCCAAGCCAAGGAATTGTAGCAACTGCTATCGTTTTACTAATTGGTGTTATATTAAACTATCTCGTACCTGCAAAGGTATTTACATGGCTTACTAGCATTTCAACTTTCGGTGCAATTTGGACTTGGGGAATTATATTAGTCGCTCAAATTAAATTCCGTAAAAGCTTGCCTACTCAAAATAAACAAAAGTTATCGTATAAAATGCCTTTATACCCATTAAGCTCATATTTCTCACTCGTTTTCCTTGTATTAGTATTAGGTATAATGGCGTATTCAGAAGATACACGAATTGCATTGATTGTCGGCCCAATTTGGCTTATCGGCTTAGCAATCGTATATTACATGAAAGGGTTTCATAAGATTGATGAAACACCTAACTCAAAAATTAGTTAAGCAAAACATCCCTTCCTTATTACTTGGAAGGGATGTTTTTATATCTATATAAATATTTCTCAACAAAATTCACGGTATTTTTACAATTTTTTAATATTTTTTATGTTTTCCGTCTTTATTTTTACAGAAAAATAAATTACATTATTAAAGCACATATATTTATTATTAGGGGGATTCTTCTATGAAGAATAAAAAATGGATTATATTTTCTTTAGCAACAGCAATTACACTAAGTATAGGGACCTCGTTCATACCGTCTACTTATGCCGAAAGCTCTGTAGACCCAGCTCCTGAAATTGCTGCAAAAGTTGTAAATCAAAACAATGGGAAGAAAGTATTATTCGATAATACACACGGTCAAACTGCTGGGACAGCTGACTGGGTTATTGACGGCGGCTTTTCTGACTTCGGAAACGGCATTGCAAAAAACGGATATCACGTAAAGGAACTTCGTAAATCAACTCCTATTACGTACGAAGATTTAAAAGATTACAACGTATTTATCGTTCCAGAAGCTAATATTCCTTACAAAAAATCTGAGCAGGACGCTATGTTACAATATGTAAAAAATGGTGGTAGTATCTTCTTTATTGCTGATCATTACAATGCAGATCGTAATAAAAATCGCTGGGACTCTTCTGAAGTATTTAATGGATATAGACGCGGTGCTTGGGATAATCCAGTAAAAGGAATGTCTAATGAAGAAGCAAATTCACAAGCTATGCAAGGAGTAGAAAGCTCTGATTGGCTCTCTGACAACTTCGGTATTCGCTTCCGCTACAATGCACTTGGTGATGTTTCAGCGAAAACAATTGTATCGCCTGAACAATCTTTCGGAATTACAAAAGGTGTTTCGTCTGTAGCAATGCATGCTGGTTCTACTCTAGCAATTACAAACCCAAAACTAGCAAAAGGACTTGTTTACCTTCCAGAAAATCCATCAAAATGGAATAACGCTGTTGATACTGGCGTTTATAATGGCGGTGGTATTGCAGAAGGCCCATATGCTGCTATCGCAAAAGTAGGACTTGGAAAAGCTGCCTTTATTGGTGACTCTTCTCCTGTTGAAGATGCTACGCCAAAATACGTTCGTGAAGATTCTGGCCAAACAAAGAAAACTTACGATGGTTATAAAGAAGAAAACGATGCGATTTTATTAGAAAACATCGTAAATTGGTTATCAAATAAAGAGACATTTACAAGTTTAGATCAAGTAAATGGTTTACAACTTGATTCACCTACAGCTCTACAAACATTTGAACAGCCAAGCTTATCAACAGAACCACAACCTGAACCTTGGAGTGCACCAAATGCAGGTTATCAATGGTTTAATACAAATACTTTTAAACCAGGTTCATACGGTTATAACGGTGCGGTAACAACAAGCGACTACGTCGTTACACACCCTAGCATTCTACCAAACAATGAAATTTTCCAAATGAAGATTCAAGTAAATAACTTACTACCTAATACAACGTATAACAACTATTCTTTAGGTATCTTCACTACTGGTGGAACACAAGTGGCTAAAGTACAAAATGCAAACGGTACTTGGCCATCTACTTTCGGATATAGTAGTGCATTTTCTTTCACAACAAACAGCTTAGGCTCTGCTGAGAAAGTTGTAAATGTACAGATTGATTCAAATACAACTGGACAAGCAACGCTTCGTCTACGCCAAAATACAACAACGAAATATAATGAAACTGTAACGATTAATAAGAAATAATAAAAAAGGCAATCCATACATGGATTGCCTTCTTCTCACTTCTCTTCATTCGAGAAAAACATTCTTGAAATAACGATACCTATACTACCGACGATTAGGAATAACACTGCCCTAATCATCATCGATACCTCTGGTAAGTCAAGTAAGAATAACTTCCCTACCGTTACGACTAAAACGACTAAACCAGCATATAATATTTCATTCATATTTCTATTTCTTCCAAACCAAACCGCAAATAATGCATATACCATCCATAATAACGATACTGATACACTAATTACGCTTCCATCTGTAGATAAAACTTCACCGATTCTCGTAATTGTAATAAATACAATTATCATAAACCAATAGAGCACTATAGAATACATATATTTGCCGAAGCTCGCTAATACTTCTTTCGCTTCTCTCATGCAATAATAGAACGTTCCTATTAAAATAAGATGAGCAACAAAGCCTGCCGAAATAAATTGATCAAACGGGCTAAAAATAGTCTGTATCATTCCAATTGCGTAAACCGTCGCACTAACATACAATTTTATCTGTTGTTTTACTTTAATAGAAGTGACCATGCCGAGGAAACCTTGTAACAATAGTACAATCGCTGCATTCACTAAACTATACTCATATAAAATTGCTAAACTAAATGCTCCCATTGCGAAACCAAATAAGAGATTTGTAAATGTAGAATGTCTATTTTTCCTATATTCACATACGAACATAGCGGCATGTACGAATGCACTAATAATCAATCCCCATGTTGTAAAATCAGGTATTTTTGAAATAGCTAGTATAAAGAACACTGCATTCGCACTAAATATCGCCAAACGTGGTTCTAGTATAAAACTTCTCTCCGTAAACATATGCCAAAATAATAGTAAATGAATCAAACCATATACAATCGTTAACTGTATTTGCAAGTTCTCTACTAACATTGACATAACAGCAAAGAAAACGAAAAGGACAATGGCAGCAACAGCGTAAGAAATCATATATAAGTATTTATAACGATTTTTCAACGCATACCATAATAAACTAAGTGTTAATACTGTCTCATATCCAAAGAAAATATAAGGATTAGGAGTCGTACTATTTAACAAGAATGGTACGAAGAACGCACCGACCGCTACGAAAATAGTGAGATATTCCGATTGATATCTTTTCGCTAAATAAATCCCTAAAATAACCCATGCAATATTACAGAGAAACGCGACACTTGCCGGAATAAATCCATATAAATAATGTGCTGCAAACGTCGTTAGAACAATCCCGGTAATACTTCCTCCAGCTAATACTAATCCTAACGCTTGCCGCTCTCTTTTAATTTGAATATCTCCTATATAATACAACCCGATAGATAATGCGATACCAAACACAATTCGTATCGCTGGTGTTAATAAACCAGCATCTACCCCTGCTTTAAATAACCAGATCACTCCAAGCAACATAATACCGACAAATACACGCGGTAACCACGTCTGACAAAACTTAATAATATTAAATGGCTCTGGTTTAAAAGCCGATATATCTACTTGTTTTAACTCAGGTTCTTGCAAAGGCTCTTTTATCTTAACTATTTCTTCTTTTGGCTTTTCCTCCATTACCGTTTCAATATATTCTTTCTTGTTCTTACTAACATGTTGCTGAGCGTTTTCTACTTCTATTTCCCTTTGCTTTACTTTTAATTCAGCAAGTGCTTCTTGAATTGTTTCAATTGCCGTTTCGAGTGCTTCTATTTTCTTATCCAAATCCTTCTTCATACGCTCCCCCCTTATTCGTAACTCTCATTGAACCTATATATTACCAATTATCTTTATCATACTCTTAGTCTATTCATTTTCAATAGTATTTTTTCCAAAAAAAGAAAGGTGTCTTCCCAAAATAGGAAAACACCTTTTTACTCATTTATTCTTATTTAGAAAAATGCTAACGATAAAACCAAGACACATGCCTACAATAGCTGGAACAATCCACCCAACACCTTCTGTATAAAACGGGATGTATTTTAATGCTGACGTCCACTGATTCATCATCACATTTTTATTTAAAATGTCAATTGCACTAAATATCGCTACAACCAAAACAGTTACTGCATATACGTATGCATACTTTCCAATACACTGATGGAATAACCCTAGAATAATAAGCGTTAACGCAATTGGATAAATAAATCCAAGAATTGGTACTGATACTTTTAAAATTTGCGTTAACCCTAAATTAGCTAAAATCATACTAACAACGCTTACGATAAATGCCCACAATTTATAAGATACTTTCGGAAATGCACTCGCAAAAAATTGACTACAAGACGTAACAAGTCCAATTGAAACACATAAACACGCGATAGTAAAAATAAGACCTAATAAAACGACTCCGCCCTGTCCAAATAATGTAATCATAACTTGTGCTAACACTTTCGCACCGTTATCAAATGTTCCTAATGAGCCACTAATTGCCCCCACATATCCAAGGATGACATAAATAATAGATAATAATAGTCCTGCCCCAATTCCAGCAATACTCATATATTTCGCTAAACCTTTATCATCTTCAATACCCTTTGCACGTAATGCATTTGCAATAACAATTCCAAAGATTAAAGCAGCTAACGCATCCATTGTTAAATATCCATCTAAAAATCCTTGAAACATAGGAGCTTGGCCATAGTTCCCTATTGGTTCTTTCATATCTCCTACTGTTGTAAACATACTCTTTATAAAAATGAGTGCAATCATACATAATAATAACGGCGTCAATACTTTTCCAAACAACCCCATTAATTTAGATGGGGATAAACTTAACCAGTAAACAATACTAAAGAAAATAACTGTGTAAAACAATAATAATCCGTTTCCTGCTTCAGGGAATAACTGACCTGGCCCCATTTCAAAAGCTAAACTTCCCGCACGTGGTATACCAAGCCCAGGTCCAATAAATACATACACGATACATGGAAAAATAATTGCAAATGAAGAATGAACCCTACCCGCTAACGTTTGAAAACTTCCTGCTTTTGCAATGGAGATAACACCTAATATAGGAAGACCTGTTGCTGATATAATAAACCCTACTAATGAAATCCAAACATGTTCTCCTGCTTCATACCCAAGGAAAGGTGGAAATATAAGATTCCCTGCTCCAAAGAACATAGAGAATAACATAAGGCTAATAAGTAAAATTTCTTTTTTCTGTAACAATTTCATTTCTTTCTCCTTCTTTAATTTCATCTTTTATGAAATCAATTTCACATATAAAAAAGTACAATAACCCGCTTCCTTACAAAGAAAACATAGTCCATAGTCTATCACAAAAGAAACACCCATTCTATAGCTATTCCTCTTTTCCAATTTCTTCTGAAAAATCAACCTTTATTGACTTATAATAGTTAATAAAGTAAAATATTAAATGTACAAAATTATTAACTTTGTTTTTGTTTGTGTCAGGAGGAAAATAACATGGAATCAGCGATACAACTAGAAAGAGAACAACAAAGAAAAAAGAAACATCCTCCAGGTTTATACTTACTCTTCTTTACAGAAATGTGGGAAAGATTTAGTTACTATGGATTACGAGGATTATTAACATTATATTTAACGACAGCTTTAGTAAGCGGTGGTCTTGGGTTTAGTCCCGCATGGGCACTCTCTATTTACGGATTTTATACTGGAGCCTGTTATTTCACACCAATGATTGGTGGATACTTAACAGACCGTTTTCTAGGTAGACGAAAAGCAATCACAATTGGTGGTATAACAATGGCAATCGGTAACCTTACACTATTTGCCTTGCAAAACCAATTAGGCCTATACCTCGGATTAGCGCTTATTATTATCGGTAACGGATTCTTCAAACCGAACATCTCTACACTGGTTGGAGAATTATACGAAGAGAACGATCCAAAACGTGATAGTGCATTTACCATTTTCTATATGGGTATTAACGTCGGGTCATTTTTAGCTCCACTCGTTTGCGGATTTTTATCAGAAAATTTATTCAAAACAACAGTTGATGGCGTTGTACATTACGGATTCCGTTACGGTTTCTTAGCCGCTTCAATCGGAATGATCATTGGACAAATTTTATTTACAACACTATCAAATCGCTTCCTTGGTAATATCGGTAAAAAACCAACTCGCGATTTACAAACAGCTGCTGGACAACCATCAGTAGGAGATACACCATTAACAAAAAAAGAAAAACAACGTACCGCTGTTATCGTCATTTTAACATGCTTCGTTGTCTTCTTCTGGGCTGGCTTTGAACAAGCTGGTAGCTCATTAACATTATATACAAACAAATTTGTAGACCGCTCTGTGTTCGGATGGGAAGTTCCAACATCTTGGTTCCAATCGGTCAATCCATTATTTATTATTTTGCTTGCTCCAGTCATTTCTGCATTATGGGCAAAACTTGCAACTCGCAAGCAGGGTGATTTAAAAATCCCAACTAAAATGGGACTTGGTATGATCTTGCTCGGTATCGGTTATATCATTCTCGTTATCGCTACATTAAAAACAGGTAGTGATGAACATAACATTACAGAAAAAGCAAACTTACTGTTTATCGTCTTTACGTATCTTTTCCATACGTTAGGTGAGCTATTCTTATCACCTGTCGGACTATCAATGGTTAGTGCGCTTGCACCGGTAAAATTAGCATCTTTACTAATGGGTGTATGGCTAGCAAGTTCAGGTATCGCCAACATTTTAGGCGGACAACTTGCAAGCTTCACAACTTCACTTGGATACGCTGAAGTATTCACAGTTATTGGCGCTGTGGCAATTGTACTAGGTTGTGTTTTATTATTAATTTCTAAGAAATTAGTGAAATGGATGGATTAAAAAAGATGAGGAATTTCTCCTCATCTTTTTTTATGCTGTTTTACCTTTTTCAATTGCTTGTTCGTACAGCTCTTTATGTTCTTTATATTCACTTGGTACGAAACTCTTATAGAAGAATGAGAACCAGCTGTCTCCCTTTTTATACCCTTCTTCTCGAATTTCCGCTGCTTTTTTATTCGATTTAAATCCTTCAGTAAACCATTTCTTTAACAATTCATTTCTTTCATACTTAGCAGGAACTTTTAAATCATAGTTTTCAAATGCATACTTATAGCCAGCCTTTTCTACTACCTTTTTTGTAGACTTATAGCCTTTTTCATACGCTGTTTCATATGCCTTCACGTATACTTCTTTCTCTCTATTTCCAGGATTCTTTTCAGCTAGTTCTTTCCCTGTCTTTTCCCCTAACTCAGCTTGCTCTTTTTCAATTTTTTCTGTTCTTTCTTTATTCCCTACTTTGAATCCGTCTGCAAAGTTTACCTTAAACTCTGAAGCAACTTGACTATCGTCCATCGTCTCTTGTGCTAAACCTTGTTCTTTTCCTTTTTCAAAATGCGTTTTCTTCTGCTCTTCTAAAGACCATACGGCTGCATAAGTCGCTTTAAACGCTTGTTTATATGCATCAGATTTTCCAGCTACATGCACTTCTGCATCATTTTTTCCTGCTTTAAAATCAGTTTCTCCATTCTTTTGACCTTCAAGTTGACCTTTTTCCATATCAGCTTGGCGCTGCGCTTCCTTTTGCTTACGTGCCTCTTCAGCTTTTCTTTGTTCCTCGGCTACACGTTGTCTCTCTTCTTCAGCTTTACGCTGTGCTTCTGCATTACGTTGTTTTTCCGCCTCAGCGTTGCGTTGCACTTCTGCAGCACGTTGTTTTTCCGCCTCGGTATTGCGCTGTGCTTCTGCTTGTCTCTCAGCTTCTACAGCACTATTATTATTCTGGCTAGGAGCTGGGCTCGTTGCGCCACTACTAGAAGCTGGTTTATTGTGATAATGATATTCTCCGTACTGTAATCCCCATTTCTCACAATTTGTACGACACGTATGTCCGCCATTAGCATCTGTACGCCCTGGATGTGCATAAGCTGAAATTGGAGCTACCAATAACGCTATACTCGTTGTTAAAAGAAGTTTCTTCACCTGTTGTCTCACTCTTGTTCCTCCCAAAATATAAAATCCTAACTTTATTATACATAAATAGAATAATATTTGAATACAAACCAAAATATTCTATTATTTCTCAACATTAGTAAAAAAGAAGGTGAACTCTTTAAAGAGTTCACCTTCTTTTTTACTTCTTCGCCTTCGTTCCTACTAAATCACCAGCAACAACATAACGCTTAGAATTATCCTTTACAGATACACATGTAATAAGCGTTATCTCATCTTTCCCATGATCCTCTACAACTTCCCACTTATCAGGAGTTACTTCAGATACACCAGTAACCGTATACTCATATTCATTTTCATTGTCATACAAATAAATTTTATCGCCTTTTTTCAAAGAAGCTATATCACTAAATAAAACACCTTTTTTAGACATATTATGTCCTGCTAATGCGTAATTTCCTTTTCCCATAACTTGATTCTCTTTTACTGTCGCTGCACCTGATAATAAGTTTTTTTCAGTAGAAGCTTTTAAAACAGGCAGTTCTACTGAAACACTTGGAATCGAAATACGACCAATTACTTGTTTCTTATCTAATGATGCATTCGCTACTTCCGCCAAGTCTGGTTGATTAATTTTGGAAGCATCTACAAATTCCGTCTCATGCTTTTCATAATCCATCTTTTGAACAGCCTGCACATTTTCAGTCTGTTTCTTTTCAGCCTGATATCCATCATAAAATGGCTTTCCAATTAATACGCCACCTACAACAAATAGCAGAATTGCTACTATACTATAAATTCTTTGCTTATTCATACACAGTTCCTTTCCCTTACAAAATCTTACTCTATATAAAATGATAAAATAATATCGCTATATGTACAAGTATTAGCTTAAAAAGAAACCTTCTTGCCAGTGCAAGAAGGTTTCTTTTTAAGCTAATTTATTTCTGTATAGTGATACGTGAAATACTGTCATTTGAATAAAGAAAATAGAAAATAGAATATATAATGGGTATCCAGGAAGATATTCATTAATAATAGGCGAAAAAGTTAAAAATCCAACTGCACAAGGTAACACAAACCATAACGATACAAATGTTGTTCGACAAGCTTTATCCGTAATCGCTTTTTCACGTTCATCTTCTAGCGGAAATAATAATGGATACATCCAAAAAGATAAATTCTTATATTTTTTCTTTTGAATTCTATAAAAAATTGTAACTATAATTGCTCCAATAAATAATAAAATGAATGGTACTCCATTAAACCATACTTCAAATGGGAATTTCTCGTTTTTAATTATATCTGCTAACTCTGTAATGACACTATAAAATTCAACAAATGTCCAGCATGCTAAAGCAGTATAAAGCACGTTTATGATATAAGAAAAAACAATTCTATTCATCCTCTTCCCCCTCCTTATTTAAAACAAACACATCTTCCATCTTTAACTGAAACACATCACAAATCGTAAGTGCTAATAACAACGAAGGAACGTAATCCCCTTTTTCAATTGCAGCAATTGTTTGTCTCGTTACTCCAACCTTTTCTGCTAATACACTTTGCGTAAAGTTAAAACGAGCTCTTAATTCTTTTACTCTATTTAAAATGGTCAAATTTACCACCTCTCACCATTATTGTATGCTATCCTTAACAAAATGTAAACTCAACTTAACATTATTATTATAAAAAAATCCAACTTTACATATTGTAAAGTTGGATTACGCTTTAGTTTAAAATTGTAACTTTAACTGTTCTTCTGCCCCAACTACTTGATGAACCTTTATCTGGCATTAAAACATCAATTCTATGCCCCTTAATAGCTCCACCAGTATCGGCTGCAATTGCTACTCCATAACCTTCAACATTTACAGTCTTACCTAATGGAATAACATTTGGATCTACAGCAATTAATTTCATTCCTGGGTTTGCAGTTAAGTTATAGTGTCCCCATGCAGAAAATACTTGTTGACCTGGTGCATAACCATTTTCCGCTGGATCAGCTGTATAAGCTGTAGCTTCTACATAAATTTCTTTCCCACCAGCAGTTGGCTTAGAAGGTGGTTCAGGTTGTGCAGGTTTTGTAGGTTCTACCTTCGAATTATTATTAGCAATTGGTTCAGCTGGTTTATTAGCTTTTTCTTGTTTTTGCTTTTCAGCAATTTCTGCTTGTGCTTTCGCTAAAGCTTCTTGCTCTGCTTTTGCAGCCGCTTCTGCTTTTGCACGCTCTTCCGCTGCGATTCTTGCTGCTTCTTGTTCACGAGCAATCGTTTCTTGTACTGCCTTCATATTTGATTCAATTTTAGCTTTCTCTTCCGCTGCTAAATTAAGTTGGCTTGCAACTTCATTATATTTAGCTTGAACTGTTTGCAAGTTATCTTGACGTTTTTTCAGGTTATCTTGCAGTTCAGCTTGCGCTTTTGCTAATTTTTGTTTATCTACTACTAAAGATGCTTCTTTTTCGTCAATTGTTTTCTTATCTTCTTCAATTTGACGAAGATCTTGTTCTTGTAGACGTAAAATTTCTTTATCAGCTTCTAGAATAGTAGAAACTGCGTTCATACGTTGTAAGAAGTCTGCAAAGTTTTTTGACTCTACTACAACTTCTACTACTAAACTTGTATTTGAACTGTTTTGAACAGAAACCATACGTTTTCTCATAATATCTTTACGAGCAAGGACTTTATCCTCTAAAACGACAATTTCTTCCTTTTTTTGTTCAATCTGCTTATGTGTTTCATCGATTTTACGTTGAATAGCAGCTTGATCCTCTTTATTTTTTGCAATTGTATTATTTAAATTATGTAGTTCGTTTTCGATACCTTTAATTTCTTTACTAACAACTTGCTTCTCTTGCTCTTTCTTTTGCATTTCTGCATCGTTTTGTTGCAATTGCTGTTGCATGTTGTTAAGTTTCTCGTCGTTTGACTCTGCTTTAACAGCGACTGTACTAGAAAGACCGATAATTCCTGCTAATACTAGACAGCTGATTCGCTTAAAATAGTTCATAATCCGACTCCCTTCTTATACAGTTATACATGATTTATTTTACAGTTTGTTTACAAAACGATTAAATACAGTTTATTTTTCGTGACAAAAAAAAGAGAATTATGAATAAAATGTAATAGATTCTTAAATATTTAACAATTCCTATATTTAAAAAATACAAAAGATGCTAAAATCCAAATATAGAGAAAATATAACTTTCGAAGGCGGTTGAAATAAATACATGTTTACTCAAAAGAAATCACTCCAACATACAATTGCTCAATTAGAAGAGCGTATACAAGAATTAGAAGCAGAATTAAAACAAAAAGATATTGAAAAACAAGAGACTATTTCTACTATCCACGATCGTGTACAAAGCGTTGTCCAAGAGCATCAACTTGTAAATAACCAACACAATACACTTCAAAATTTAGTTCAACAGTTAAGTTCATGTTTCGAAAATGTTTCAACACGTACAACACATTCCAATGAGTTAAATAATGAAATGTTACAAAAGGAACAAAGCTTAATTCAGTCTATTGCAGAAATTATTGACTGCTCTAATGAAGGAAAAGAATCCGTTCACCGCTTACTTATTGTAATTAATAAATTAGGTGAACAATCTCAACGCACGTCTAATAGTATGAATCATCTAAGCGAACGCTCAAAGGAAATCGAGCAAATTGTAGAAGTCATTCAAAACATTGCAGCACAAACAAATTTACTTGCATTAAATGCGAGTATTGAAGCCGCACGTGCTGGAGAGCACGGTAAAGGATTCGCTGTCGTTGCCAATGAAGTAAGAAAACTAGCGGAAAGTACAGCAGAAAGTACAAAAAACATCGGCAACTTAACGAAAAAAATTCAAGAAGAAATTGAAAAAGCATATGATAACACAAAAGATAATTTACATTTAGTCGATGAAGGTGTAGAAATGAGCGCCGATACAAATGCTAGAATTGAAAATATTTTAGTTATGATTCAAACGTTACAAAATGGTGCTACAAATGTTATTAAGGCTATCGAAAACCAAAAGTCTTGTAATGATGACATATTACGAGAATTCGCTAACACACAACAAATGTTCCAAAAATTAAATACTACTATTATGAATCATATTCATGATGCTGAAAAAGTCGATGTTCAATTGTCTAAAAGTCTTCAAGAAACAGTAACTTCTTAATTAAAAATAAAAATCCCTTATACTTCTATAAGGGATTTTTATTTTATTTCGAATATTTATTTCTTTTCAATATTCATCCATATCTTTGTTATAATGGAAAAGTTGTTTCTTTCAACTAATAAACAAGGAGGTTATTATGGAACAATTTTACTACGTTTTAAAATATTTAATTCTCGGTCTGTTCCAAGGACTAACAGAACCAATTCCGATTTCTTCAAGTGGTCATCTCGTTTTAGCACAACATTTGCTAGGACTAAAAATAGAAGGGTTTAGCTTCGAACTACTTGTTAATTCAGCTTCATTATTAGCTGTATTACTTATTTATAGAAATGATTTAATTCGTCTAACAAAGAATGGTCTCTCTTATATATTTACAAGAGCAGAAGACGCAAAATCAGATTTCTTCTTTATTATTTATCTTGTTATTGCAACCATTCCAGCAGGTGTTATTGGTGTTTTATTTAAAGATTACATCGATCAGTACTTAAAAGGTGTGAAGATGGTTGGAATTTCCCTTCTTATTACTGCTGTCGGCCTTTGGATTATTAGAAATTTACGCGGTCGTAAAAATGATGGCGACCTTTCTATGAAAGATGCAATCATCGTCGGATTAGCACAAGCCTGCGCACTGATTCCCGGAATAAGCCGATCTGGTGCCACAATCGTAGCAGCAATGTTACTTGGTATGAAGCAAGAAACAGCACTTCGCTTCTCATTCTTACTATACATTCCTGTTAGCTTAGGTGGCTTATTGTTAAGCATTACAGACATTGCAAATGATCCAAATCTAGACACATTATTCGTACCATATGTCGTTGCATTCATCGCAACATTTATCATGACGTATATTTCACTAAAATGGTTTATGAACATTATGGCAAAAGGAAATTTAAAATATTTCTCTTTCTATTGTATTATCGTAGGTGTACTTACTCTTATTTTCTTATAAAGTAAAACTTACAAATTGAAAGCGAGTCATCTAGTGTAATAGAATGACTCGCTTTTTTATACCTCTATTAAGTTAAAATCTATTATTTACTTAGAATTTTCTGAATAGTATAATATTATTTAAGTTTACTATTACAGTAATTCTATCTTTCCTACTATTATCGTAAAAGAGGTGTTTATATGTTTATAGTTACTAAACTCATTCACATTAAGTACGAATATGAAAATGAGCTACTTTATGGGCTTAAACAATATTATCCTTCCCCTGGAACGAACGGTTGTATTAACATAGAGTTTTCACATGTTCATCGTACAAATGATAAGGCAGAATATATGATTCGTCTGTTATGGAAAACACAACAAGATTACCATACATGGCTTTCTCAAAGAGAAGGCCATGTAACTTTGAAGCACAAAATACAAGGCTATATCCTTTCTTCCAAATCAAATGCTACCTATGTGCATTAACCCTTCTCTTTTTATTCCTTACGAGGGGCAAAATGATAAAGTGAAACTTTAATCCTCACCAATTGTGCTTCCCACAAATAGCGGGATAAAGAGCCCTCTTACTTTTCATACTGTAAGAGGGCTTCTCTTATGCATACACTTTCTTCTCTTGACAATACAAACGAATAACATGTTTATTTTGTTGAAATACATCATGCGTCAGACGAATAATAATAAAGTTTCTTTTTGTTTGATCATCATGAACAAAAATCTGTTCTCCCTCCTGAAAACGCCATGCACTTTCAAAAGTCGTAATATGATCCCCACTTACAGAAAAAAGTTCATATCGCATCTCTTGTACCCTCTCTCAACTTACATAATCATAATATCCTCATATTAAATTTATTATAACTTAATTCCTATAAAATTAGTAATTATTTCTATTTCGAAAGATTTTAACTTTGTATTTAAATATTTTTAGCGCTATAATGATAAACGAATTTTCATTGAAAGGAGTTTTACTTTGACTGCATATTTATTTCCAGTAAAAACAGCATTTATTTTATTCCCCTTTTTAGCAATGTTTCTTTTAATCCCTTTTTTAATATTTAATTATCGAAAATACGGTTATTTAAATAAATGGCGCTCATTTATTTTATACTCATTATTACTTTACTTATTAAATGCCTATTTTCTTGTTATTTTGCCGTTACCACAAACGTTTGATACTTGTAGCCTACAACCAGCTAATACACAACACATGCAACTCTCACCATTTTATTTCATACAAGAGATTAGTAGTCATACATCGGCAGTTTTAACGAAACCAGCTACTTATTTCTACTTATTAAAAGAGTCTGCGTTTTTACAAGTTGCATTTAATGTTCTATTAACTGTTCCATTCGGTATTTACTTACGTTATTATTTCCGACGTAGTTTCTTACAAACAATTTGCATTTCCTTTTTCCTTTCACTATTTTTCGAGCTAACACAAGTGACTGGATTATACGGTATATACAATTGTGCATACCGATTATTTGATATCGATGATTTGTTTTTAAATACATTAGGTGGCGTAATTGGTTTTATCATTGCACCAATATTTACGTACTTCCTTCCGAAGACAAACGAGTTAGATAGTCATATTGATTTGGAAACGAAACCAGTCGGATTCATTCGTCGCCTTATCGCGATGCAAATTGATTGGATTTTCTTATCTATCGTCGTACCTGTCGTTAAAAACAAAGGAAATTCTTTCTTCGTTTCTAATATGCAATCTTACACGAATATGTATGAACTCATTTTCATTACGTGTTCAATCCTTATTTATTTTATTCTTATTCCATACTTTACAAATGGAAAAACAATTGGGAAAGCATTGCTTCGCATTCATCTGAAAGGAAAATCAGATCGTATTACATTAAAAGAACTATTTATTCGCTACGGTATATTTTATTTTGCGTTAGGCGGAATCAATTATATTCTTTCTAGTAGCTCTATGTTAAATCATACAGAACCTTTAGTATTACTCGTTACATTGTTATTCCTATTTATCATTAACGGCCTATTCATTATTCATGTTTTACTGCATGTATTTAGCCGTGATAAACTACTATTTTATGAACATATTAGTCATACAAGAAATGCAATTACGCTAAAAAAAGCTGACAAATAATTATTTGTCAGCTTTTTCATATACATAATGTGAAACTTTAATCAGCGGGGGTCTTACTGCCCGACAAATAGCGGGATAAATAACTTTTCTGCATAAGGATTAAAAAACATTCCAAGTTCATCTAGAGATTTCCTCACCTGTAAAAACGAATGAAACTCTGGATATATATCTTGTAATTGCTCATATGATAATGTATGCATTTTCCCCCAATGCGGACGCCCTTCATACTTCAGAAAAATTTTTTCCACTTCGCCAAAGTAGGCAGCATATTTCATACCTTTATACATATGAACAGCAATATACGCTGAATCTCTTCCATAGGCTGGACTAAGCCATATATCATCCCCTTTTACATAGCGGCATTCGATCGGGAAGTGCACCTTATACTTTTTCTTTTCAATAAGATTTGAGATTTCTTCTACCACCGTCCTCATATACTTTGAAGGAATGCTATACTCCATTTCATAAAATGGTACCGTACGTGATGTAGCAAATACTTCATAGCTCGGGCCAATTATTTTTGTATTTGGTACAGCTTTAGCTGATAATCGACTCACTCCTTTACTTATAGAAGGAAACCATTTACACCCTTTAGATAGTAAAGAGAACATCCTATTTTCAAGTAACTCCACCTTTAATTTATGCCATTTCAAATCACTGCCTTGATTCGTTGTTTCGTTCGTAAGTTTTACTTGTACTTCATCAGAATAAGGAAAAACGAAAAATTCAAAATGACGCTGCTTCTTATATTCTTCTAGTTTGTTCATTACAGTGGATAATGACTGTTTTTCACTTTCATAAACGAGTGAATACGCTGGAATAACCTTTAATTTTATCTTTACAATGATACCTAACATTCCAAGTGACAACTGAAACGCTCTCCAATATTCTACGTTCTCAGTTTCCGAACAAACTATACTCTCACCATTAGATAAAACTGCCGTAATCTCTATAACTTGTGTTGATAAACTCCCAAAGGTAATACCCGTTCCATGAGTCCCCGTACTAATCGCTCCTGCAATAGATTGTGAATCAATATCCCCTAAATTTTCTTGCGCATAGCCTTTTTCCTCAAGTAACTTCCCTAAATCATATAACTTTGTTCCTGCCCATACTTCAGCAACCATCTTCTCTGCATCAATATTCACAATACCCTTCAATTCATCTAAAGAAACTAAAACTTCTTCCGTTTGCACAAGGGGGGTAAACGAGTGTCCTGAACCGACAACACGAATTTTCTTTCCCTTTTTTCGCGCAAGCCCCACAACTTCTACTACATCTTGTATACTTTCTGGATACATCGTATAATGCGGCGTTCCTTCTACATTCCCTGTCCAATTTCTCCACTTTTTCCCCTTTATAGAAAGCATTGGCCATCCCCCCGATATGTTGAATACTCCCCAACAATCTCTCCTTTTTTAACACGATACAAAAAAGGAAAGCGTTCACATAATTCACCAGCCTTACTATGACGAAACAAAATGGACTCTCCTATATCCACTCGTTCCTCGCCGTTATAAAAAATTGGCGTTTGTACCTCGCCAGCACCTTCTAAAGCTAATAGTTTTGCCCCCTTCGGTCTCCAAACTTCAGGCTCTTTATCTTTTCCAACTGCTCCTGAAGCAATATATCCACCACCTAGGCAAGTGTAAATAAACTGGACTGGTTTACGCACAACTGGTAAGGCAAATCCGACCGCTGGATAAAATTTCACCTCTTTATAATAATCAAACAGCTTCGGAGAATAAAAAGCAGAACCTACTGTAATCTCTGAAACTGAATTATCTTTCTCGGTTGTTTTTATACTTCCTGTTCCGCCTCCATTTACAAACCTTAGCTCAATACCAATGTTTTGTATTGCTTTTACAATATGTTCTCTTCTTTCTTTCACTTCTAGCACTGATTTCTGCTTTAAATACGAAATTACTTTACTTTTCAACCATTGATTCGGTATATGATCTCCCACCCCAGCAATTTGAGCTTCATAACCCATTACACCATCTAACATTAAATATGATGACCTTCTCACCTTTTCTACTACTTTCAACGCATCCTGCACATTTTTTACTGGGGATCTTTGTACACCAAAATGAAATTGAAAGAAACGACTACTCATATCAATATCCAAACAAACACGAAAACATCCTTTAGATTTCTCAGCAATGCTTTCTAAATACACAATATGCTCTTCACAATCCACCATACAAGTTATAATGAAACCTTTCTTTGTTAACAAACTAATTTCATACAAAGCTCTCTCATCATAAGCAGGATATCCAAGCAATAAATCATTAAATCCTTGTTCTATTAAAAATAAAATCTCTCTAGGTGAAAAGCACATAACACCTTGAAATCGATCATTTGCAGCTAGTATCTTTTGCATAATCGGAACAGAGCGTAACGATTTACTCGCTATACGAATCTTTTTATTTCCACTTAACTCTATAATCGATTGAATATTTCTATCTAAAGCCATTTCATCCAAAAATGCACACGGTAATGGAACTTCTTTAAAAATTCCTCGATCCACATTTTTCTCTCCTCTTCTCAATATGTCTTATACATATTGGAAAGAAAGTGTGATTTTCCTGTTTGCAAATAAAAAAAGTTTCTTCTTTACGAAGAAACTTTTTGAAACTACTTCATAGAAATAGTCGCCTCTACTGGATAATGATCAGAGTAATCATTATACGTATATTTTTGGAACCATGATGTAACAGTCCATTGTGGAGATTTCGGCTGTAACACCTTATTCTCTATATATGATGGGTTCGCATGGTCTTTACTTGCAATAATATAATCTAAATACTCAGCAGGACTATCAGGGAAATTATATTTTGCAATACTGTTTGTCGTTGCGTCCCAAGTCGCTGTATGTCCAGTATAAGATGGTACAGAAGCGTTCAATGTTTTAAACATAGATGCATACTCTGAATCATTCTTGTTCTCTGCATTTATTTTATTTACGTTCATATCACCACCAATTAACACATACTCATTATTTGGTATATTTTTATTTTTAATAAAATCTTGAATTTCTTTTAATTGGTTCGTACGTACAGATGCTGGTGAAGTTTTTCCGCACATACTATCTTCAGCCTGCAAATGCGTCCCAATCACGTGAATGAAACGATCATTTTTCTTAATTTTCGTGTATACAAATCCTTTATTCGATAAATTATCTGGCCCGCATCCTTTTGCAAATACATATTGAATCCTTTCAGCGATTGGCCATTTGCTCACAATCGCAACGCCACCATCTTCAGGAGTTGAAGATGAATAGTTTCCTAACGTTTTATCCCATTCACTTCCACTACTACGACCTAATACTGCTGTTTGATTTGGATATTCTTTCTTCAAATTCCCTAATAAACGATCTGAAGCGCTATTATCAAACACTTCATTTAATATAACTACATCTTGATTCTTTATATAATCTGCCGCCCCGATTAAATCAGCACGCTCAGTTTGTCCCCAGTTCGGATATAAGTTTGTTGATAGCATATATACATTATGCGTCATCACTTTTAATGTATCATTTTGATTTGTAGACGCTTCTGCTTGAGCTGACGTTCCGCTATATAAAGCTCCTAAAACAACACCTAAGCTAAGTACACCTTTTAGCAATTTACCTTTCACGTTTCATACCTCCATGTATTGTATAGTGATAAAAAGGCCAAATACTCTATTCTGAGATTTGACCTTTTTTAAATACTTAACGATTTCCGTACGTATCAAACCAAAGCTGAATATATCCAGCAGTAACACGTTGTGCATCCATTAAACGCTTACCTGTCATTGGTGTAACTTCAGCGCGCCATTTATCTGCATATTCTTGTGATACAGCAGCTCTCACGAACCAATCCTTCGTATTATCATTTACAATGCCAGCGTAATCTTGTTTCGCAACTACTGCCGCTCCATGAATCCAATCTTCTGGATTCGTACCTTTCCAGTTCCAATATCCATTTCCATCCGTTACTTTATAATTATCTTTTATCGTATCTACAAAGTTTTCATATTTAGAATGGAATCCTTGTGGATACGATAGATTCGTAAAGTTTGCCGCATGCATCGGTTGGTTTACATCCCCTAAATAATGAAGAGATAATCCTAAATAGAAGAACGCTTGTTTCATATCTTTATTTTTATAAGACTCACCAGCTAATTTAAAATATTTAGCTCCTGTTTCCTTTGCTTGCTTTGCATACGGAATATAAGTTTTCCCATTGTCAGGGTCATAGAAATGTGAAGCAAATGTGCTATTATCATAATAAGGATTTTCATAGTCAGCAGCATAAATACCGTTCTCTAACTCAGTACGCCATTCATTTAATAGTGCAACTCGATCTTGTTTTACAAGTGTTGTATTACGAGACATAATATCAATTGCACGGTTTACAATCCATAAATGAGAATTCACGCCTTCTTTATGTTTATCTTCAGCAGACCAGCGCGGAATAACTCCAAATCTCTGTGCCCCATCATTTTCATGAGCAAATGCAACACTTTGTAATGGAGCAACTAATGTAATAGCTGCTGCTAAAGCAAGTACTTTCTTTTTCATATAAAATCCTCCATTTTATAATTGAATTATTGTAAACATTTTGTTAGGATCCTATGATGTCGTCCGGTTAACCTATGACTAGAATATCCCACCTTTCACGAAATTTCTATCACTAAATTAAAATATGCAAATGTTCATATCATTATAACTTTATACACAGTGAATATAATGAATGAATACACTTTCATTTTAATAAACTATTATTAAGGCTTGTCTAAACTAATGTAAAAAAAAAGTAAAGCATCTGAATGCTTTACTCTTTTTTTCTATTCGATAATATACTTGGCAATTGTACATTAACTGCTAACTTATGAATAAATCCAAACACTAGTCCAATCCCAATAAATATGTATAAGATTGTAAATATCTTTCCGAAATCAGTTTGCGGACTAAAATTCCCATCACCGACAGTCGTCAACGTGACCACACTAAAATATAAAGCGTCAATAGGACGTAATCCTTCAACTGTACTATAAAAAATCGTACCCGATATTAAAGTCAAAATTGTTAATACAAATAATACTTGAAATTCTTTATCTTTCCACGCTCGTAAACAGGCTCTTAACATTCGCTTTAAAGTTAACAAAAATGAAAGCATTAGATTCTCCTTCCAAACAAAAATACATTTAGTCAAAGGAAAGTCTATCACCTTTCAGTATAGAAAAAAAGTAGCCCTCTTCTATTTCTAGAAAAGGGCTACTCTATTTGATTCTATCTTATTTAGGTGAAACAAGAATTTTCACTTGTGTTTTATCTTTTACAAGTGCTTCAAATCCTTCTTCAACAACTTGATCGACTATAATTTTTTTCGTAATTAATTTCTCTGCTTGAATTTGACCAGAGCTAATTAGTTTAATAACAGCTGGGAAGATGTGACGGTATCCTAAAATACCAATAACTTCTTTTTCTTTTAATACTAAGTTATTCGGAGTAATTGTTGCATCTTTTTCCCATACACTAACAATTACAGTTTGTCCTTCGAAGCTTGTACTTTCAATCGCTTGACGTAGTACAACTTCAACACCTGTTACTTCAAAGCTAACATTTACACCTAAACCATTTGTTAAGTTACGAATTTCAGCTAACACATCTTGAGTTGCTGGATTTAATACATAATCCGCACCTGCTAATTTCGCTAACTCTTGACGTTCTTTAGAAAGTTCAACTGCAATAACAGGAGTTGCTCCTGCTGCTTTAGCTGCTTGGATTACAAGAAGTCCAATTGGACCGCAACCAAATACTGCTACAGCTTCCCCTTCTTTTAATTTACTTTGACGTACTGCATGAACTGCTACTGCTGCTGGTTCTACAAGCGCACCTTGTTCATACGTCATTTCATCTGGAATGTGATGAACCATATCTTCTGGTACTACTGTATATTCAGAGAAACCGCCGCCTTCTCCGCCAAGACCGTGGAAAACAAGTTGTTCACAAACATTGTAATGTCCATGTTTACAAGCTTCACATTTACCACAAGAATAAATTGGTTCTACAACAACGCGGTCTCCCACTTTATGAGATGTAACTCCTTCACCAATCTCTATTACCTCACCACTAAACTCATGACCTAAAATAACAGGTGCTTTCACATGTGTTAATGGATGTTCTTCTGTTGGAATAAAAATAGGTCCTGCTAAATATTCATGCAAGTCTGTTCCACAAATACCACACCATTTTACTTTGATTTTCACTGTTCCTGGTTTTACTGTTGGTTCTGGTACTTCTTCTACTCGTACATCACGTTGATTATGCCAAAGTAGTGCTTTCATTTTATACATCCCTCTCTATGTATATACTTAACCTGGTGAAGTTTACAATTCTATTATAATACTTCTATCCATATATTTCAAAAAAACAATCACATTCCCACTAATTTTTTACAAATAACGTTCAATATTTTGTCACTTTGTACTTTTTTCCACATCTGTTAATTCAATTTCATTGCAGGTGAAATTAGCATTATGCCATAATAGCATAGGAGAGGTGAATATCGCTTGAAATATTTTATTTACTTTATCGTTATCGTGGCATTTTTAGATACATTTTCACAATTACCTATTATGAGTACTTTCGCTCAAAGCCTTGGAGGAACCCCTCTTATTATCGGGCTAGTTGTCGGTATGTACTCATTCGCTAATATGATCGGTAATATTATTGCTGGAGCCGCTGTCGATAGATTTGGTGCAAAAAAAATCCTTTATATAAGCATGGGAATTACGAGTTTCATAGTCTTGTTATACACCGTTGTTCAAAGTGGTGAACAACTATTAGTTGTTCGCTTTATGCATGGATTTAGTGATGGCTTTTTAATTCCTGCTGCCTTTACATTTTTATCAAAACAAACAAATGCAAAAAGACAAGGAAAAGCAATGGCTCTATCTGGTGCTGCTGTTGGAACAGCGGCAATCGTAGGACCTGCTTTCAGCGGTATTATGAAAGCAACAGCTGGCGTAGAATGGGTCTTCATTACTATTTCTATTTTAATGGCTCTTGGTACGATCGTATCTCTATTCTTCTTACCAAATAACGTATCAAGAAAAGATACATCAAGAACACAAATGATGAACAAAGAAGATATGGTTGAACTTTTAAAATCAGAACCGTTATTACAAGCATATATTGGTGCTTTTACATTAATGTTTTCACAAGGAATTGTCACTTACATGTTACCAGTAAAAGTTGAGGCATTAGCGCTTAAAGCATCCACAACAGGCATGATGTTAAGTGTATTTGGTATAACTGCTATCCTCTTCTTCCTGCTTCCAACAAATCGTATTTATGATCGATTTAATCGTTCGAAACTAATGCTAATCGGAATTGCAGTTATGGCATTCGCATTATCTTTACTCGGATTATTTGCTACAAAAGGTATGCTCTTTATCGTAATGATGATTTATGGAATTGGATTCGCAATCCTCTTTCCGTCTATTAACGCTTTACTCGTTGAAAATACTACAGACGATAATCGCGGAAAGGCATTCGGATTATTTTATGCCTTCTTCTCATTAGGAGTTGTTGCTGGCTCCTTTACAGTCGGCGCAATCGGAGCATCACCTAGCGTCAGCTTCATTATCGGGACAGCATTTTTATTAACATTTGCTGGGATGATTTATGTAAGAAGCAAAGTAAAAAAGACAATGATGGGATAATCCATCGTTGTCTTTTTTAAATGCATATTGATATAATCCGTAATATAATGGAAGCGTTGGAATAATGCCAATTAATTTAAATATAAAAGGTAACGGCTCATCTCCCTCTTCATATAAACGAAAAACAAAAACTGCAGTTAAAGTCCAAATGACGCTAAACAAGAAGATACATTTCCAAACAATTGAGGTTAATATTTGTATATCAAATACAAAACCAAAGAGCCCTATCGAATAGAACTCTTTTTGCCCAATATATTACTTTTGTGTATAACCAAATAACAATGTAAATAAATTGAGCCGTAAAGGCAATAATACATCTCTTCTTTTAAACAGAAAGTTTATAAATACTGACGATACTTCGACAATTTCCTCGGAAATATTTCCTTTCCCCACATAATTTGATACACTACACATGAATAAACACTTGTATTACATAAAGTGAAACTTTAATCAGTGGGGGTTTTGTTCATCCCCACTGATTATTAGTTGAACCAATCGGACTTTTACGGGCAGTTGATCTCCCACCTAACTTCTTTACTTCCGCTGAATTTTGAGGTGGGGATCTTACTGACCGTTAATGCGGGATAAACTAAAATAATAACTTACTGTACAAATCAAAAAGCACACTCTTCATATGAAGAATGTGCTTTTATGTTATTAACGTTTAATCCAAACAGCGCCTGCCGATTTATCTTCTGCCTGTCCAACAACTTGGAATTTAAGTCCAAGGTTTGGAACTTTTCTTCCTGCGTCTGCAATTTGCTTGTTACTATATACTTTTGAATCATCAAAAGTTGTAACACCTTGTAATCCAGAATAGTTAAACTGACCACGTGTTAATGAATTTACACTCCATGCTGGTGTTTTATCAAATGAAAATGCAGCATCTGCAATTTGCATGCCCGTATTACCGTATGCTGGTTTTCCGTTTAAATTACCAACTAGCGCTTCTGGATGAGAATCTACAACACCAAGGAATCCTTCACCTGGATGCACCCCAACCCAGTTATCTTTGAAACTATCATCTGCATACCAAACGACAAGGCCTGTATTATACACTGGACCTTTTCCTGCTTTTAAACCATTATCTGATCCCGCATAGTTTCTCCACTCTAAGTAGTAATAATGAGCTTTCTTCTCTGTCCCATCAGAAACAACAAAACCATTTAAATTCATTTTAGACTGTCCTTCTACATCATCAGAAAATACAACTTGTCCATCAACAGTTACATTTACATTGTCCATCGCAAAACCTTTATATGTTACAGCCGGATCTGTAATATAGTCGAATTGTAGTTTCACTTTTTTGCCTTTAAATTGACTTAAATCATATGATTTATCAATCCATTTCCCATCTGTTGTATCTTTATCTCCTTGGACTACTTTTTCCCCAAGTCTATCAATTAATGTTTTCGTTCCATCTTCTGTTACTGCATGTACTTCGACGAAATCGCACTCTGCTTCTAACTCATAATTTGCTTTATAATCGAATTTTGCATTTGTTCCTTTCGTTAAATCAAAGAATGGTGTCTCTAACGTTGTATGCATATCATCGCCTCTTGTACTATAATATGCATGCTTTCCAAACTCCGGTTTAATCGTTTCAACACTTTTACCTGGTAAGTTAACACGTACAACGCCTGGACGATTTGATTTCGTAACACTTTGATCAATATAGGTAGGAACTCCCACACCACTCTTAATTTTATCGTAATCTACTTCTAATATTTTTGCCCAGTTGCCACCCATATTCTTTTGTAAGAAATCTTTATTTTGTGGTGAAAAACTAGTCGGCTCTGTTCCTGCGATTTTCCCTGTCCAACTACCTCCACTCATTAATGACCAAGCTTCGACTGGTGAACCATTTCCAGTATATTTCGTGTCATATTCATCTGGTAATCCAAGATCATGTCCAAATTCATGTGCAAACACACCTACAGCTCCATCTTCTGGTTCAATTGTGTAATCATGTGCTGCTACTTTACCACCAAAGTAATCTACCTTTGATTTCGTACCTTCAATCGCTACTGGATCTACTGCTAATTTTGAACGATGTGACCAGATCGCATCATCACCTAATTTACCGCCACCAGCTTCTTGACCAACACCAGCATGGATTACCATTAAATGATCAATTACACCGTCAGGTTCATTTTGATTCCCGTCCCCGTTTGTATCATATCTATCAAATTGATCAAACTGGGATAAATCTAGTCCTTTCTCAGCAGCTGCATGCAAAGCTTCTTTCACTAAATCACGTGCACCCTTTGGACCTTTATTATCGTGACCACTGCTACCATCAGCTCCATAATCAGATGCTTTTCCTGGAACAGTTAGCCACTCCGTTACATATCCATCTGTCGTATAACTACCACCAGACTGCTCTTCATAGTATTGTTTAAACGTTTTTACTTTTGAACCATCAAATAAAGTATACGGCTCATTACCGAACAACATCTTTTGATAATGTTCTCTACTAAAGTCTTTCGAATACATATAACCTGGTGTTTGATCAATATTATTATGTTTATAATCACTAAATTCAACGAGTAACACTAATACTTTATCCGATCGAACAGATCCCTTATATGGAGCTTGCTTTGCTTTTGAAGTTGGAACTTGCCCATTCAATTGCTTTTTATTTGGTTCTGGCTTTTGCTCAAGGCTAACATTTTTTTCAGCCTTTTTTACATTTTCCTTTTCTTCCATCTTTTTCTCTTTTACTTTTTTTGTGAAATCAGACGTTTCTTGTGAGTGAGCATCTGGAAGAATTTCTTTATTCGCCTGATCTCCTTGTTTCTTTTCAATATATTGCTCAACAGCTTTTTTCGTCTCTTCTTTAGAAGATGCTGGATTAATTGTTCCTCTTTCTTTCAGTGCTTCCGCTAAACGATCTTCTTGAATTAAATTGTAATCAATTGGTGTTGTAGATACATTATCTTTCTCTTTTGCTGGCGTTTCTGCATATGCTAACGGAGCACTCATTACAGATGTACATCCGATAATTGCCGCAATTGCTAATGATGACAACACTTTAAATGGTGCTTTTCTTCTCATTCCATTTCTCCCCTTTATAAAACTTAAAATTCAGATAAATCGGTGCATTTTTGTCGAAATCTCTGTTTACTACCCTCCCTATATAAAAAGACATAATTCTATAAACGTTAAGCTTTCTGTTATAGAATCATGCCCTCCAGTTCTCTGGTCAGACCCTCTATCTTTTTATCCCTTGGTTCAATTAATAATCAGTGTGGGGATGAACAAAGCCCCCACTGATTAAAGTTTCACTTTATATCGAAATATGAAAAATAAAGAGTTATGTGATATATATTAAATATCTTATATAACAAATTTAAAAGACAATATGCAAAATTGCATGAAAATTCTTTTAAATAAAAAAGAATCCTAGTCAATTAAACTAGGATTCTTGCTTTTCTATTATTTCTCTTGTGTTTTTTCCCAATCAGCTAAGAATTTCTCAATTCCTTGATCTGTTAATGGGTGCTTCACTAATGAAGCAATTACGTTTGCTGGGATTGTTGCAATATGTGCACCGTTTAATGCTGCGTCAGTTACGTGAACACTGTGACGTACAGATGCTGCAATGATTTCTGTTTCGATGCCATGAATCGCAAAGATTTCTGCGATTTGACGAATTAAGTCCATACCGTTATGACCGATATCGTCTAAGCGACCTAAGAATGGTGAAACGTATGTTGCACCAGCACGAGCTGCAAGTAACGCTTGAACTGCTGAGAATACTAATGTAACGTTTGTACGAATTCCTAAGTCAGAGAATGCTTTTACTGCTTTTAAACCTTCTGTTGTCATTGGAACTTTTACAACAACGTTTGGAGCAATTTTCGCTAATTCTTTTCCTTCTTCGATCATTTTATCAGCTTCTAAGCTAATTACTTCTGCACTTACAGGACCTTCTACAACGTTGCAAATTTCACGAATGCGCTCGTGAAAATCTACGCCTTCTTTTGCTACAAGTGATGGATTTGTCGTTACTCCAGCTAATACGCCTAATTCATTTGCCTCTTTAATTTCGTTAATGTTTGCTGTATCAATAAAGAATTTCATTTGTTATTCTTCCTTCCTAATTTTCATTTTATATTTATTTTTTTTTCTTAATAAGCTCTAATTCAATCGGAATAGATTTGTCCACTTTTTTACCTTGTGTTATCTCTTTTGCTGTTTGCATCGCCTTCTCTCCGATTAATTCTGGTTTTTGAGCGACTGTTGCAGCCATACGCCCATCGTTAACCGCTTTCACAGCATCTTCTGTTGCATCAAATCCAACAACTACTACATCTGTTTTTCCAGCAGACTTCAACGCTTCAAGTGCACCTAATGCCATCTCGTCGTTATGAGCAAACACGGCTTTAATATCGCTATTTGCTTGCAAAATGTTTTCCATAACAGATAATCCTTTCGCCCTATCAAAATCAGCCGCTTGTTTTGCAACTACTTTTAAAGACTTATCGGCTACGTTATGGAATCCTTTCCCACGTTCACGAGCGGCAGAGGATCCAGGGATTCCTTCTAACTCAGCAACGTTTGCTCCTTCGCCGACTAATTCACGAATGTAATCACTAGCCATTTGACCACCTTCAATATTATTAGAGGCAATGTGAGAAACAACCTTACCTGAATTTGCAACGCGGTCTACTGTAATAACAGGAACGTTCGCTGCATTTGCAGCACTTACCGCTGAAGCAACAGCATCTGAATCGGTCGGGTTAATAACAACTACATCGACACCTTTTTGAATTAAATCTTCAACATCGTTCGTTTGCTTTGCTGCATCATTTTGTGCATCAACAGCAATCAATTCAATGCCGCTTTCTTTCGCCTTCTTTTCTGCACCCTTTTTCAAAGTTACAAAGAAGGGATTATTTAAAGTTGAAACAGAGAATCCAACTTTAATAGTTTTATTTCGACCTTTATCGCTAGAATCCTTTGCCCATTCTGGCGGTTCCATTGAACAACCAGCAGTAATGACCATAATACATGCAACGAGTATAAGTAACCATTTCTTCATGAACTGTCCCTCCATTACGCTTCTTTTCTGCGATCAATTAATACAGCTAGTAAGATTACAAGTCCTTTTACAACTTGTTGGAAGAAAGAAGATACACCTAATAAATTTAAACCGTTATTTAGTACACCGATAATAAGTACACCGATGAATGTACCAACAATCCATCCTCTTCCCCCAGAAAGACTTGTTCCACCTAATACAACTGCTGCGATTGCATCTAATTCGTAAGAAGTACCTGCAGTCGGCTGTGCAGAATCTAATCGTGATGTTAAGACAATACCTGCAAGCGCTGCCAAAATTCCGGAAAGACCGTAAATCATTACTTTAATTCTCGTAACATTAATACCTGATAGTGCTGCTGCTTCTTCATTTCCACCAATTGCAAATGTACGGCGACCAAATGTCGTTTTCTTCAAAATGAAGTACAGTACTGCGAAAGCGATCATCATTGTAACAGCGGGTACCGGAATACCAAGAAAATAACCACGGCCAAACATTTGGAACATTAAATGATCACCAAGACCAGTGATCGGACGTCCGTCCATATAAACAAGCGTCAACCCACGAAAAATAGTCATTGTTGCTAAAGTTGCAATAAATGGAGCTACTTTTCCTTTCGCAATGATGATACCGTTTACAATTCCCATTACAAGACCTGCTAATAGTCCAACTGCCATTGCAAGGAACGGATCCATGCCACTTGCCATCATTCCAGCAACAAGTGCACTTGATAATGCTAAAATAGAACCTACCGATAAGTCAATACCCCCTGTTAAAATTACGAAGGTCATTCCGAATGCAATAAGCGCATTAATCGATACTTGACGCAGTATATTAAATAAATTTGGAATTTCAATAAACGCTGGATTTAAAGATGTAATTACGACGATAATTAATACTAAACCGATTAAAGAACCAAGTTGTTGTAATACATTCCCCTTCTTAGCCATCCTTACTCTCCCCCTGTAGCTAGTGCCATAATAGACTCTTGTGATGCCTCATCTTTCCCTAAAACTCCGCCGACTTTTCCTTCATGAATAACAAGAACTCGATCACTCATCCCTAAAACTTCCGGAAGCTCAGATGATACCATAATAACGGCATCGCCTTGCTCTGTAAGCTTATTCATGATAGAGTAAATTTCTTTTTTCGCTCCAACATCTACACCTCTTGTTGGCTCATCTAAAATGAGTAATTGCGGATGAATGCCTAGCCATTTTGCGATTACAATCTTTTGCTGGTTTCCACCAGAAAGAGATTTCACTGCCTGCTCTCCGCTAGATGCTTTCACATTAAGAAGCTTCATCATATCCTCTGTAAACTGTTGTTCTAGCTCATTGCTTAGAACACTTCCCTTTGAAAGATTTTCTAAATTCGGTAAAGCTAAATTTTCTCGAATTGAAAAATCTAACACTAATCCTTCAGACTTTCTATCTTCTGTAATGAAAGCAATTCTTTGTCTAATTGCATCTATTGGACTATCAATCTTTACTTCTTGTCCATTTATAAAAATTTGTCCAGAGTCTAAAGGTTCATAACCAAATATCGCTTTCATAATATCAGTGCGACCAGCCCCCATCAAACCAGCTACACCAAGGATTTCACCTTTCCTCACTTGAAACGAAACATTTTCAAATTTCCCTTTCTTCGTTCCGTTACGCATTTCAAAAATGACATCACCAATTTGACTATTTCGCTCTGGGTAACGTTCACCAATGCTGCGCCCCACCATCATACTCACTACTTCATCAAATGATGTTTCTGGAATTAATCTCTTTCCGACGTATTCTCCATCACGCAAAATCGTAATGGCATCACATATTGAGAAAATCTCTTCCATACGATGCGAAATGTACACGAATGAAACACCTTCTTTACGTAACTTATTGATTACTGTAAAGAGCGTTTCGATTTCACGATCCGTCAGTGCCGCAGTAGGTTCATCCATAATAATAACGCTCGCGTTTGTCATTAACGCTTTCGCAATTTCGATAATTTGCTGTTGTCCAACCGATAGTTCCTCTGCTAACATAGCACCTCTTACATGCAATCCTAGTTCTGCTAGTTGCTGCTGCGCAATCGCGTTCATTTGTCGAGTGCGTAAAATACCTGTTTTCCCATACATTAACTCTTTACCGAGAAACATATTTTCAGCTACTGTTAAATTCGGCAATATGTTTAGTTCTTGATGTATAAATGCGATGCCGTACTCTTCAGCTTCTTTCGCATTTTTAAAGGTGCGCTCTTGCCCATCAATCGTGATTGTCCCACCATCTTTTTTGTATACACCTGTTAAAATCTTCATGAGTGTTGATTTACCCGCTCCATTTTCCCCCATCAATGCATGAACTTCTCCTGTTTCAATCATAAACTGTGCATTCTTCAAAACAGGATTTCCATTGAACGCCTTTGAAATGTTTTTCATTTCAATATGCATTCCCATCACTTCCCTTTATTAAAAAATCACGCCTGCATGTAAAATTACATTTGCATAAGGCGTAGCCTCGCCTGTACGAATAATCGCCTTCGCTTTCTTTGTATGCTCTTTAAATTGCTCATGAGATACATACTCAAATGCTGGCTCTATTAATTTCTGCCCTATTTCTTTATTTACTTCCGCATTATTTATAATGACTTCTTCTGCTAACGTCACTTTTTCGATTTCCATATCATCAGCTACAACTTGTAACACCTCTAAAAAACTCGGTTTTCCAATCTCAACAGCTAAATCAATTCGTTTTACTCCATCCGGAATCGGTAACCCGCAATCAGCAATTACAACCGTATCTGTATGCCCAAGTGAAGCAAGGACTGCTGCGATTTCACTATTTAATACACCGTACTTTTTCATCCAACAATCACCTGCACTTCACGTACTCGATCTCTCGTTGGCATACCGCCCTGTGCCCCAAGTTTCGTTACAGAAAGACCACCGGCAATATTCGCGAAACGAATTGCTTTTTGAAGTGTCTCTCCTTCAGAAAGTGCAACTGCTAACGCACCATTAAATGTATCACCAGCTCCAGTTGTATCAACTACATCAACAGCAATGCTAGGAACATGTACAATCTCCGTGCCATTATGGAAACGAACACCGTTAGAACCTTCTGTCATCAATAATTTATTTGGATACTTCGCCAATAAATCTTCAATTGGTGAGATGAAATCATCTAATACGATGCGGCACTCATGTTCATTTGGCGTAATATAAGTTGCTTTTTCTAAAATTTCTTCTGATAAAACTTGTGCTGGCGCTGGATTTAACATAACAGGAATATTATGTTCCTCACAAATAGCCAATACATATTTTACTGTTTCAAGTGGAATTTCTAATTGAAGAACAACCATATCCGCTTTTACAAGAAGGTCTTTGGAGCGATCTACAACTGACTTATTTACAAGAGCATTTGCCCCTTGTACGACAACAATACTGTTATCTTCTTCTGCTAAAACGATATGAGCAATTCCTGTCGTTCCATCTGTAACCGGTACCACATAATCGATAAAAATGCGTTCGTTCTCTAAATTTTTTCTAACTACTGTTCCATAATCATCATTTCCTACAGCTCCAACCATTGCTACATTTGCTCCTAATCTAGCTGCAGCAACTGCTTGGTTTGCCCCTTTCCCTCCTGGGATTGTATGAAACGCTTCACCAATTACTGTTTCTCCTGCTTTCGGCCGTTTTTTTGAAACAGCCACTAAATCCATTGAAATGCTTCCTACTACTGCAATATTTGGCATCTGTTTCATCTCCTTACTTCGTTGTATTTCGTTCTATAATTTCAATCGGCAAACGATAGTGTTTCTCTTCTAATGTATTTCCTTCCATTTGCTCTAACAACAACTCTGTTGCAATTTTCCCCATTTCATATATCGGTTGTGCAACTGTTGTAATAGATGGATACATCATTTCCGTTAAAGAAATTCCATCAAATCCGATAATTTGTAAATCATCTGGAATGGCAATCCCCTTTTGAAGTGCAGCCTTTACAATACCAATCGCAATTAAATCATTCCCAGCAACAATACCATCAATATGCGGATATTCTTCTAATAATTCCATCGCTACACGCTCACTATTTGCTGGATCAAACGTACTCTCTGCAATCATATACGAAAGATTTTTTTGCGTAATAACGTCTACAAAACCTTCAAAGCGTTCATTTGCAGTACTCACATCACGTGGACCGCGAATATGTGCAATATGTTTACATCCTTTATCTAGTAACAACTTTGTCGCAGCCTGACTTCCTGCATAGTTATCTGCATATACAGTAGGAATACGCTCATTAAACATACGGTCAATCGCAACAACCGGAACAGATAAATTCATGTAATTAACACTATTTTGTGGATTCGTTGCTACAATAAATCCATCTACATTATTTTGTCTAAGTACATCAATATATTGTTTCTCTTTTTCTAAACTTTCATCAGAGTTACAAAGGACAACTGTGTAACCTTGTTTATGTGCTACATCTTCTACGGCACGTGCAACTTCCGGAAAGAATGGATTCACGATATTTGGAACAACTAAGCCAATTAAACGAGACTTTTTATTATACAGTGAACGCGCTACTGTACTAGGCTTATAATCTAACATCTCAATTGCACGTTCTACCTTCTTTAATGTATCTTCATGAACATATCCATTTTTATTTAAAACTCTGGAAACGGTCGCAACAGATACTCCCGCTAATTTCGCAACGTCTTTGATCGTACTCATTCTCTTTTCTCCTCATTTCATGTAACCGTTTACAGAAAATAATATAACGTATTTCTAAAAATACGTCAATCATTTCTCACTAAAAAGCTTTTAAGGTTATACTCAAAAAAGCACCGCCATAAGGCGATGCTTCTTCATTACGAGTATGATACAGTTTTTTCTTTTTCTTCAACAGCAGGCTCTTCAGCATCTTTTTTACGATCTGATAGTTTAATTTTTTGTAAGAAAATCGTAAAGATGGCACCTACTACGATAAATACTAATCCTGTTAAGAATACAGTATGAAGCGAGTCTACTAAAGAGTTTTTCAAAATAGGTACAATGCTGTTAGCAAACGCTTCTGGCATTTGTTTTAATGCCTCTGGGCTAAATAGCATCGAATATAAACCTTGTGGATCTGTGTGAATCATATCTTTAAATTTCGTTACCATTTGTCCCGCTTCTTTCGGGAATGTATCTAATACAGGTACTAATTTATTTGTTAACGTTGTACCTGAAGTGTTATTCATAATTGATCCTAAAATTGTAATACCAAATGTTCCACCAATTTGACGGAAGAACTGACTTGATGACGTTACGACACCAAGATCTTTTTTCGGGAAGCTTTCTTGTAACGCTAATGTTAATGTCGGCATTACAAGACCCATTCCTAAACCGATAACCATCATATAAGAAGTAGCTGTAAGCTTCGTTGTGTGCATATCCATCGTTGTTAATAACCAAAAACCACCGGCCATAATAAGCATACCTGCGATAATTTGTGGTTTTACACCAACTTTTAATACAAGTTGCCCACCGATAATACTCATTACAATCATTGTAATCATCATTGGAGTCATAATTGTTCCTGATTCAGCAGCACTTACTCCTACAATACCTTGCATGAAGAATGGTACGAACATAATCGCGCCGAACATTCCAATACTCATAAAGAATCCAATCGCATTCAGTATTGTAAATGTGCGATTTTTAAAGAAATGCATTGGTAAAATCGGCTCTTCAGCTTTCGTTTCAACAATAACAAAGCTAACGATACCAATTACAGCTAGTGCGAATAAACCGATAATTTGCCAAGAATCCCATGCATAATCTTTTCCGCCAAACGTTAGCGCAAGTAATAAACTTACAACACCTAGAATCATCGTAAAGATTCCAGCGATATCAATTTTAATTGGTCCTGTTTGTTTATGTGATTTTAATCCCATTGCAATAAAGATTGTTGCTAAAATACCAACCGGTAAGTTAATGTAGAATACCCATCTCCAGTTCACTGCATCTACAATCCAACCACCAACTTGCGGTCCAATTACAGAAGCAAGACCGTATAACGCACCAAAAATACCTTGCCATTTCGCACGTTCTTTTCCCGTGAACATATCTCCAATAATAATCATAGCCATTGGCATCATAATACCGCCACCAAGACCTTGAATACCACGGAAAATAATTAATTCTGTCATACCATTCGCCATACCACATAACGCCGAACCAATCATGAAAATAACTAGCCCTGTTATATATACGTTACGACGACCAAGTAAATCCGCTAATTTACCTGCAATTGGTACAACTGTCGTTGATGTTAACATATAAGCTGTTGTTAACCATGTCATTAAACTTAATCCGCCTAGGTCACCGACGATACGTGGCATTGCTGTACCAACAATTGTTCCATCTAATGCAGCAAATAGCATCGCGATTACTAAACCGATTAACAACAACTTTCTATTTTGATTTTCTTGTTGCTCCATGTAATCTCCTCAATTCCTCTTAGTTATTCTCTTTTTTCTCTTGTGTCCCGCAAATAATGGTTTCTAACTTCTCAAAGAGACGTAATAAATCTTCTCTTTCTTGCAACTCTAAATGTGAAAAGTATTTTGCAATATGCTCGTTGCGAGCTGTCATTGCCTCTTCTACTCTAGCTTTCCCCTTTTTCGTTAACTCGATGATGACAACACGACGGTCATCTTTGTCGTGATAGCGTTCTACAAGTTCTTGATCGATTAGACGATCAATCATCACTGTAATCGCGCTAGGCTTCACATACATCTTTTTTGCTAATGTTGTCGCTCTTGAAGCCCCATAATGATCTAAAATCTTTAAAATATAAAACTGCGGTGGTGTAAGTCCTGTTGCTTGCATTTGTTCTAATAACTCCGTCTGCATTTTCTTTCCAATCGAAAAGGCAAGAGCTTGAATTTTATCGATATGCGTCATATCATTTGGCATGTTATCCACCTCTTATTTAAACAATAAAATATTTAACGTATTTAAATATTAATCCCACGAACAAAATCCGTCAATACTTTTATTCATAAAAACGTTTACATTTTTGTCACAAAGTTGTATAATTTTCGACGAAGTTAATATTGACAGTCACGGAGAAACGGAGTACACGGCTATGAATCATAAAAAAGGAAACTTTTTTATATTTCATGGCCTTTTTATATTCTCTGTCTTAAAACGCTTCGAATTAATTAGGGGAGGATTTTCATTTTATGTTTTTCACACAATTATTTAAACCTGCGCCCCACGCGGAACGCTTACCAGCTGATCGCGTTGATAGCGAATACCGTAAATTACGTTTACAAGTATTCTTAGGTATCTTCATCGGTTATGCAGGCTACTACTTTGTTCGAAAAAACTTTTCACTAGCAATGCCATACTTAATCGAGCAAGGCTTTAGTAAAGGGGAACTTGGGGTTATCCTTTCAGCAGTTTCTATTGCTTACGGATTAAGTAAATTTCTTATGGGTATCGTATCCGATCGTTGTAATCCTCGCTACTTTTTAGCAGCTGGGCTATTTTTATCAGGTATCATTAATATTATTTTCGGCTCATTTTCTTTCATTACAACGAGCATTATACTTATGTTTGTACTTCAGTTTTTAAATGGATGGGTACAAGGTATGGGATGGCCTCCTTGTGGTCGTACGATGGTTCACTGGTTCTCTATTAGCGAACGTGGTACAAAAATGTCTATTTGGAACGTCGCTCATAATGTTGGCGGAGCGCTTATGCCTTCCCTTGTAACATTAGGCTTATACTTCTTCGCAGATGACTGGAAAAGTATTTTTTACTTCCCAGGTATTCTTTCAATTTTAGTTGGTATTTATGTATTAATTACGATGAAAGATACACCTCAATCTTGTGGACTACCTTCTATTGAAGAACATACTGGGGAATATCCACCAGATGAAAAAGTAAAAGATCGCGAACGCGAACTTTCAGTAAAGGAAATTTTATTTAAATACGTATTAAACAATAAGTTTTTATGGTACATCGCTATTGCGAACGTTTTCGTATATTTCGTACGTTACGGCGTTGTAGACTGGGCTCCTACTTATTTAGTAGAAGAAAAAAGCTTTACTCATAGTAGCTCACGTACTGCTTACGCTCTATATGAATGGGCCGGTATTCCAGGTACACTTCTTTGCGGATGGATGAGTGATAAACTATTTAAAGGACGTCGTGCACCTGCTGGTATTCTATTTATGGTTGGTGTATTTATCGCAGTTCTTGTTTACTGGTTAAACCCTCCTGGTAATCCAATGGTTGATAGTATCGCACTTGTCGCAATTGGATTTTTAATTTACGGACCGGTTATGTTAATTGGTCTACACGCTCTAGATTTAGCACCAAAGAAAGCTGCTGGAACTGCAGCAGGCTTAACTGGATTCTTCGGTTACTTAGGCGGAGCAGCTTTCGCTAGTGCAGCTATGGGCTTTATCGTAGATGCATTCGGATGGGATGGCGGATTCATCTTATTACTTGCATCTTGCGTACTTGCAATGTTCTTCCTTGCTCTTACTTTAAATACAGGGTCAGTAAAATCAAAACAAGCTTAAATAATATATAACAAGCATAAAAATAGCTCTTAGCATTTACATACATGCTAAGAGCTATTTTTTATTTTCATTGCTGTTCCTACTAATGATAACAACCCATTCCTTCCCTACTATAAGATTAAAAAATTTGATGAAACACCTTTATTAAAACGGCTAACGTAACAGATGCAGCAAATCCCCCTAAACAAATAAGACTGACACCTTGGCTATATGACAAATTTTGAAATGATTTCATTACTTCCATCCTCCCTATCTCCCCTTTGATACTTTTATTTTACCAATGGGAAAAATTTCATAACATCGATTTCTCTAACAACTAACTTACAAATTTGTAAGTTAACATCTTTTCAACTTATATATCTAGTATTTCCACAAATAAGAGTCATTTATACATAAAAAAAGACCTCAGTTATACTAAGGTCTTCGTTACATTCTATTTCATTTTACAATCATCACTGGACATTTCACACGCTTTGCTATTTTATGACTTACACTTCCCAGCACCATTTCTTGCAGTGTATTGAGCCCTCTACTTCCAGCAATGACAAGATCTATATCTCCTGTATTCACATATTGAACAATTGTATCTCCAGGATCACCATGTAATATCGTAATTGTATAAGAAATGTTCTCTTTCTTTAATAAACCTTCAATCTCTTTTAATTTATCTTTTCGACTAGCTGATATTGTTTCTAAATCTGTTTGACCTTGTATAATATCTGATTTTGCCGTTCTATTATCTACTACGTACACAACTTCAACATTTGTTTCTTCGCTACATTTTGCAATATATGTTGCATGTTCCGCTGCTCGAAGTGCATGTTCAGAACCGTCACATGCTAATATAATTTGTTTGTACATATGCTGAATCCCCTTTTCGTTATCCTACTCGTATTATATAATAAAGCCCCCTAAAAAGGAGGCTTTTAACTAGCAATTCTTTTATTATAAGTAGCTAAATTTGCAACAAGTTTTGAGCTACGTTCATTTAATCCTGTTATACTTACTTTCACGCCACTTTGTTCATATTTCATAATAACTTTATCAATTGATGCCACTGCCGAATCATCCCATACGTGCGCATGAGTAAAGTTCATTTCGATTTCTTTTATATCTTCATCCAATGAAAAAGCATTTATAAAATCTGCTGTAGATGCAAAGAAGAGTTGACCGTGAATTTCGTATATTTTCTTATTTTCAATATATAAATGTTTCACGTGAATCTTTGCCATATTGAATGCAAATAAAACCGCACTAATTACTGTTCCGATAATTACACCTAATCCCAAATTATGAGTGATAAGAACGACCACGACTGTTACGATCATGACGAATGCGTTCCCTTTTGGCACTTTATGAATCGTTGCTACAGAGTTCCAATCAAACGTTCCGATTGAAACCATAATCATAACTGCAACTAAAGCTGCCATCGGAATATGAACGACATAATCTCCTAAAACGAATAGTAATACGATTAAAAATCCGCCCGCTACAAATGTTGATAGGCGACCTCGTCCACCTGATTTAATATTAATAACAGATTGACCAATCATTGCACAACCTGCCATTCCTCCGAAGAAACCAGCAACAATGTTTGCGATCCCTTGTCCGCGTGCCTCTTTATGCTTATTACTTTCCGTATGCGTCATATCATCTAAAACTGAAGCTGTTAATAATGATTCTAGTAAACCGATAATTGCAAGCATAACTGCATAAGGTAAAATAATCCCTAATGTCTCAAGTGTAAAAGGCACGTCAGGAATACTAAAGAACGGTAATTCTTTCGGCAAGCTTCCCATATCCCCTACTGTTTTCAACTGTAATCCGCTCATAAGTGCAATACTTGTCACAATAATAATGGAAATAAGTGTAGACGGAACAGCCGTCGTAATACGTGGAAATACATATATAATTACAAGACCTAATGCGACAAGTGCATACATTTGCCAATTTGCATTTTTAAAATGCGGTAATTGCGCTGTAAAAACTAAAATTCCAAGGGCATTTAAAAAACCACTCATAACTGACTTAGGGACAAACTTCATAAATGAACTCAGTTTGAACACGCCAAAAATAATTTGGACAATACCTGTTAATATTGTTGTAGCAAATAAATATTGCAAACCGTGACCTTTAACGAGCGTTACCATTAATAATGCCATTGCACCTGTTGCAGCTGAAATCATCCCAGTTCTTCCGCCAACAAATGAAATGGTAACCGCAATACAAAAGGCTGCGTATAACCCAACGGTCGGATCCACGCCTGCAATAACGGAGAAAGCTATCGCTTCAGGAATTAATGCTAAAGCAACGACAATTCCTGATAACACGTCCCCTCTCACATTAGAAAACCAGTCATTTTTTATCGTTTGAAACAAAATACCACTCCTCTACTCCTTTATCATTTGATTTTCTCCGTAAGAAAATCATGCCGACTGCACGAAGGTTATTATATAACGAGTAGAAGATTTTGTGCTATGTAAAAGTTTCCTAAAAATGATGTTACCTTCGTAGCTTCTTTTTTAGGAAACTTTACATATACTATCACCTATTGTTGATTTAACGTACAATGATTTCGGATTCTACAGTATGTCAAATGAAGAGAACTTTGTTTGGATGGATGAAAAATGCACATGTAATTTAGTTCATTTAATTGAATAATCCACGGATCAAGATATTAGCTACCAAGGCAATTCATTTAAAGTTCTATAGATATTTCCACTTCATATATGAGGTTTAGTTTGGATAGTTTAGGGTTAGAGGAGTTTATACTAATTTAATGAAAATAGTAAGAGCACTCTTTCGAGTGCTCATTTTATGCAGATACAGTTGCTTTATCCTTACGGAATATACCCATTAACCCACCGATTAATAGTAATACGCCTGGTAATAAGTAAATTATAGAAATACAAATAAATCCACCGATAGCAGCCACAGTCATCATAATACCGCCAACCTTCGCTTTACTTCTTACCATAACAGATCCAACAATTCCTAAGATTGATAGAGCCACAGCTCCCCAACCTAAACCAATAACAGTATTTGCTCCATCAGCTTCAAAAGCAGCTCCCATACCGCCGATCAATAAAGCAACAAATGCACAAATAATACCAAAAATACCTCCAATAAGACCTAATACAAATTCAGCTGTTCTTTTCATTTCAATCTCTCCTTATTTAGCAACTTCAAATTCAAATTTCACTGATTTCTCGTCAAATGTAAATGTAGGTTTAAATGTACCAACAAACTTATCGCCTTCTGGTACATCAAATAACATTTTGTTTGTAATTTGGTTACCTGGCGCAATATTTTCATTTATAAACGTATTTTCCACACCAAAGTACTCTTTAAATTGGTTGCCGTTAGTATCAGCAATTTTTAATTCAGAAGTTCCAAAATATATATCTTTTTTGCCATTATTTTTAGCGTTAAAAGCGATTTCTAGTACTTTCCCTTTTTCAGCTTTTATGTATTCGTTAGGCTCAACGAATTTAGCTGAACTGAAAGTAAGTTGTAGACCATTAACTTCTACAGTATCTCCAATTTTATAAATCTTGCTTTCAGCTTTTTCCTTTTTATCTTTCTTTTCAGCCTGTTTAGGAGCATCGTTTTTACTCACTTCTTTAACTTCAGTTTCACCACAAGCAGATAAACTAAAAGTAAGTGCACCTGTTAAAGCAATAGTACCCAATTTTTTATACATTCTTTTTCCTCCGATTATGTAAAATGTAAGATTTTCGAAACTATCATAACAGAAACAGTTACAACTTTTTTGTCATATTTTGTCGAGGAAAATAAAAAAAGACGCTATATCAGTAGCATCTTTTCTCATTTCATTAATGTCCACCGTGTCCTTGACCACTTTCCTGAACAATTTCTAACCTCTCATCTAGTATTCCTTGTGTTTCAAATGAAATATCACTCGTACTTCCTGATAAGAAACCGTGATTATATGGTCCAAGTGTTGGATCATCTTTAAACTTCGGCTGAATGCTTGCAAGGAAGTCATACACTGGTTGTGAAGCTTTACCTTCTTCTAACAATACAACAGGTGCGTGTTTACCCATATGTGAAAAAGGTGCCCCAGCAACTGCTAAATCTGGTGTTTTGCTTGAAACAAATGATAAACCGTGACCAGGTTTTGTGAATCCCCAGCCAAATTTTGTTTTTTCATCTTTAAACTTAGCGAACGCAATCGAGTTTTCTGTAGGGGTCTCTCCACTAATACGCGTTACTTTCCCGTATTTGCTTAGCTCTTTTTCTACTTCTTTTGAAACAATTTTTTCTGGCCCTAATACATATATATTTGCTTTATCTTTTCTCATTTTTAATGCCTCTATTGTCGCTTCTGGCACCTTATCTTTTTCTGTATATAAAAGCGGTTCTGGCATATGAGAAATCCAGTTTACAGCTGGTGTTGTATATAAACGTCCTTCTTCTTCAGACGAACCGATAATAACACTATTTGGGTAGCTTCCTGTTATATCGGCATACTCCTTATCAATATCCTTCGCAAATATAGCTGGATCTGTTTCTTTTATTTGTTTTACTTTATAACCTTTTAATTGCTCAAGCGCGCTAGTACCTACATCCCCCATCACCATAATTTGTGTTCCATCTTTCGTTCCGATTGGATTTAATCGTTTTATTTCTTTTAACGTCATTTCCGGTATCTTTTCTTTTTCTATAAATAAAATCGGCCCGTTATTCGGATGATGAATAAGGTCTGCACTCGCAATACCTAATTGCCACTCGCTTGCTGGTACTAAAATAAGAGCACCTGGCTGGTTCTCCTTATGAGTTGCTGGCCATATCGTTTGTGAAGTTAATACTGCCATTTGCAAAGGGTCGTTTGTGTTTAATCTCGTTACATTTTTTAAACTTGTCGTTAATAAATCATTAGATGCACCTTGGTTCATTTCTTTTGGCGCCGTTACCTCCTGATTCATTTTCATTTCCTTTTGCTCTGTTTTCTTCTCTTTTGTAGATTCATGGTTTTTATGGTCTGTATTCGTTTGTCCACATGCAGCAAGACCAACTGCTGTAATTATTGTTATCCCAAAAATTCGGGTCATTTTTTTCACTATACCGCCTCCGTATTAATCATTTTTGAGCCAATATGATTACCTAAAATGTAATTTCAACTCCACAATAACAAGCAATTCTGAAGAAATTATGCAGACACATCATAATCTGCACCATTTCTTCATGATTTTGCATTACACTTTAAGTAACAATTATAAATATGGAGGGCTCTCTATGATTGATATACTGCTCGTAGACGATGAACCGAGAATGCTTGAATTATTAACGCTTTATCTTACACCAATTGGATATAACTGCGTATGTGCGACTTCAGGAGAAGAAGCTATTTTACATATAGAAAATCGAAACTTTAAATTTGTTTTACTCGATATTATGATGCCAAAGATGGACGGATGGGAAACGTGCAAAAAAATCCGATCTTTTAGTAACATTCCTATTATTATGGTTACAGCTCGTGATCAAACAGTAGATGTCGTTCAAGGATTAAAAATTGGAGCCGATGATTACGTAACGAAACCTTTCCATGAAGAAGAACTTTTCGCAAGAATTGAAGCCGTTTTAAGACGTACAAATGAACATAAACAAATCCAATATCACGGTATTGTATGGGATGAAACAAAACACTTCGTTTCTGTCCATAATGAAGAACTCCTTCTCACACCAATTGAATTTTCTTTACTCGGATTATTTTTACGCCATGTGAACTACGTATTAAACCGTGATCAGCTCATCGAACGAATTTGGGGGTTAAACACAAATACAGAAGATCGCACAGTCGATTCACATATTCGTAATTTACGTGATAAATTGCGAAAAGCAAATTTCCCTATTGATCATCATTTAAAAACCGTGTATGGAGTAGGTTATCGATGGATTAATACTGAACAGTAAGGGGCAAAACGATGAAACGAATTTCAATTCAATTCGGATTTTATTTTTTAATTGTTACACTTTTAATTGAAAGTGTTCTCTTTATTTTGCTCTATTATAGTCTTGTAAACACTAGAGTAAATGAAGAAATGACAGCTTTATTAAAGCGAGGAAATAGTCATCGAGATGTACTTGAAAAATATTACAATGAGCAAACCATCTCTCACGTAGCATTAATGGAATCTGAAGCTGAAACAACTGTCGTTATTACAAATGCAAATAAAGAAATACTAGCTAAATCTAACGAAATAAACACGACTATAAACGATCATATTAGTAAAATGCAAACTCGAACAGACCATAATGGAGCGATTATAGAAAATCATTGGAAAACATCTAATTATATATGTACAGTTAGCCCCATTGTAGTAGATGGAAAACATGAAGGCTATGTGTACATGTTTCTTGGAACAGAATCAATTGAAAAGTTAGTTAATGGATTAACGAAACAATTCATTATTGCTGGTGCCATCACGTTTCTACTCACAGTCATCACAATTTTCCTATTATCTCGATTATTAACAAAACCATTGTTACACATGAAACATGCCACTGAAAAAATGAGTAAAGGTGATTTATCTGTTTCATTAACAACTACTCGAAATGATGAAATTGGTGAACTAGCATCATCTATTCAGACGCTCGCAAATGATCTACATTATATGAAAACAGAGCGAAGTGAATTTCTAGCAAGTGTTGCTCACGAATTACGAACACCGTTAACATACGTAAGAGGTTATGCTGACATTGCTTTAAAAGAAAGCACCCCTTCTGAACAACGTTTGCGATATTTATCAATTATAAAAGATGAGTCTGATTACATTACAAACTTAGTTCAAGATTTATTTTCACTTGCACAAATGGAACAACATAACTTTTCTATTCAAGTAAAGGAAGTGCATTTACACACCTTCCTTACGCGTATATGTGAAAAAGTAAACGCCATGTATAAAGAAAGGTACATTAAAGTTTCTTTCTCTTGTCCTCCTACACTGCTAGTAAACTTAGATGAACAACGATTCGAACAAGTTGTTGTGAATATTTTAAATAACGCTTATAGACATTCAAAAGAGCATTCTCATATAAACATTTCTGTTACAGAAGAACATAAACATATTTCCATTGCAATTGAAGATGAAGGCGAAGGTATTCCGCTTGAAGACCTCCCTCACATTTTCGAACGCTTTTATCGAGTTGATAAAGCAAGAACACGATCTACAGGCGGAACTGGTTTAGGGCTATCTATCGTAAAAGAAATTGTAGAACTACACGACGGAAATATTACTGTAACGAGCGAAGTCGATTACGGGTCTTGCTTTATCATTTCATTGCCATCTATAAAGAAACACGACTACCATCAGTAGTCGTGTTTCTTTATCCCGCATTAACGGGCAGTAAGACCCCTACATCAAAATTCAGCGGAAGCAAAGAAGTTAGGTGGGGGATCAACTGCCCGTAAAAGCCCGATTGGTTCAACTAATAATCAGTGGGAGATGAACAAAACCCCCACTGATTAAAGTTTCACTTTATCATTTTACTTTATAATATAAATTTACAAATTGCCCAAAACGTTTCGTATCCGTTAAAGTTAAATTAATTTGCGGATTCTTGTCTTGAAATAACGGAACTCCAGAACCTAATATATGCGGTGTAATCGTAACAACATATTCATCAATTAGATTATTCTTAAAGAATTCTCTCAGTAGCTCTCCTCCACCAACCATCCATATTTTAGATCCTTCTTTTGCTTTTAACCTTTTTGTAAACTCCACTACATCTTCATTTACAAACTCTACGTTTCCGTCTGAACCTTTTTCTGAACGAGAAAAAACATAACATGATTTATCTAAGTACGGGAATGTTTCCGTATGCTCTACTACATAATCGTACGTTTTCTTTCCCATAATTATTGTATCAATCGTTTCGTACATTTCTGTATAACCATTATCTCCCTCTCCTTCCGTTTCCATTAACCACTCTAAATCATCATTTTCTTTCGCAATATATCCATCTAAACTCGCCGCTATAAATAAAACTATTTCACGTGACATATCTTTTCCTCCTTGTATCTCATCTTGATAACATATGATGTAAACAATATACTAACAATAAAACATGACAATTTATGTCACGTTAAAAAGAAAAGGTGATACATTTGTCAAAAGCTAAACGCTTATTAGATATTCTTATATTTGCTTCTGCGAAAAAAACATTTACAGCGCAAGAAATAGCTGATGAATTTAATATTTCCGTTCGTACGGTTCATAGATACATTTTAGATTTAAGTGATATGGGGTTGCCCATTTACGCAGAACAAGGTCGTAACGGCGGCTATAAAGTATTAACGAATAGAGTAATTCCGCCTATTTTATTTACGGAAGAAGAAGCAGTCTCTATCTTTTTTGCTTTTCAATCTTTAAGTTACTATCGCGACTTACCTTTTAACACAGAAATCAATTCCGTTACACATAAACTGTATAGCTCCCTACAACATGATGCGAAAGTGAAAGTTGATAAAATACGTTCTTATATCGCCTTTTGGAATCCGAAGAGAACAATTGAGACCCCACTTTTAAACGAAGTGTTAACAGCGGCTATTGAAAATAAAAATTTACACTTTCAATACGAATCTAAATCAGGGATAAAAACAAAACATGTTCATCCGATTGGTGTATATGCTCACGACGGGTTATGGTACTTACCGTCCTATGACTATGGCAGGAAAAAAGTATTACTGTATCGCATCGATCGTATTCTTTCCATATTATCAACGGAAGAAAATGAGGATACATTCATGAATTTAGAAGAGTGGTTTGCCTCTAACTCTAACGTAGTACACATCCCTACTCAGTTACATGTTTTACTGACAACAGAAGGCGTACGCCAATGTAAAAGCGTTCCTTATCTTGAGGAATTCGTTATAGTAAACGAGGATGGGACAGGATATATAAATTCAACAATTGATAAAGGTGAAATCAATTTTATTACCCCTTTATTTTATAGACTCGGAAAAGATGCAAAAGTTTTAGAACCGACAGAATTGATAGATGGTTTACGTATGCGTGCGAAAGAAATTTTACATATGTATGAAGACGAAAAAAGCTGCTAGATGTAAGCAGCTTTTTAGTCTCTTTGTTACTATTGACGAATATCAATCCACCAACGATATTCCGCATTCATATTTTCAGTGCCACCATTCCCTCTGTAATGGAAAGCATCCAAAAAGATTGAATCTAGTTTATCCTCATCTACAAAATAACCTAAGTTAACCTTCACCGTTTGTCCTGGTGTGATACTGCCAATATTATAAAAGCTTTTCCCGTCTCCGTGAGGTTCCAAGTAATCAACTTCACCCGTCATAATACGCGTTGCGTCCATTCCCTCTTCTTTAGCGTAGTTCCATGCATTCCCTTCAAATTTAAGCTGTTTTATGGATGGATGCATATAGATTTCTTCTGTCGACTTTTTACCAATATTTTTCACTGTTGTTGTTAAATAGACAAATTTAACATTAACTAATTTCGAATCTACTAATGTATCAATTGAATCTTTACCATTCCCTAATTTATATTCATCTCGTCTGTACGATAGTAATTTTCCCATCTGATCTAAAGCCTTATTCTTGCTTAATATCTCTAGGCCAAGTTCATTAAAATTCTCTTGTTTAAAATCTTTGATTGAATCAAATACTTCAACTTTTTCTATCACATATTCAACTTGGCTATCATCCATCGTTATCGTTACTGGAACCTTTTGCCCTACATGAAATAGTCGTTTACTATCTTTTTTCAAAGGAATAACCTTAGTTTTTTTAGGTTCCTCTGCTTTGCTAAAACGATTTTCATCATAATCTACTATATGTGATGCCTTTTCTTTTGACGTAGGCTCAAGTGAAATGTTCCCTAACACATCCATCATTTGTTCTTCGTTTACATCGGATCCAATATAACTTTCTAACATAATCCCTTCTTTCTCAAAAAAGAGAAATACCTTTCTATCGAACATTACATTGTTGTTTCCTGTTTCTTTATGGACAATTACTGCTTTCCTACCATTTATCTCTTTTTCTTCGTAACTTTTCGAATACAGAGTTTGAAAATCTGTATTTTCCCCTACCCTCCGAAGAGCGAATGAAAATCCTCCCATTGCGTAGTTATCTTTAAATGAATATTTCATAGCACTATCATCAATTGCTTCCATATTTTCTGGCAATTTACCAATCTTCAACTTATACCACTTATTACTCTTTTTCGAGTCCTTGTTTGTTACCGAAACATTTACTTCATAATTTTGTTTTTTAACAATCATATTATAAACTTTTACTGCACCAAAAACGGTTGTTGGCATACCAATTAATAAACAGGCAGCAGCGATTAACATACGATGTCTTTTACGCTTTTTCTGTGGTCGCTCGCCTCTCAGCTTCATTTCTTCCATAAACAATTTCTTTTTGCGCGTATATGTATGTGAAAATTCATGTTGTTCTTCGAGTTTATCAAAATCATCTAAAGCAATTTTTTCAGCAAGTTTATATATTTCTTTGGAGTTCTTTGAATTCGTCATGTTGTATACCTCCTATCATATTTTGGACTCGTTTCCGAGCACGCTCAAACTGCTTGCGGACATTGGCCTCCGTTATCCCCATGACACTTGAAATTTCTTGATACGTTAAGTTATAGAAGACTTTGTACTTAAACACCTGTCTATTAGACTCATTTAACTCTTTTAACAATGCATCAATTTGAAACTCGGACATTACACGTTTTTCCCACTCTTCAATATTTTCATCTACTGTTTCTGTTGATTCTCTTTCATATTCTTCTAAAAATGTTTCATGTCGTCTATTTTTCCGGTAGCTATCAATCGCCTTGTTTTTCGCAACCCTCAAAATGTAGCGTTTAAGCTCTTCAGTACTCAAGCTATGGAGCTTTTCCAAGTTCTTATAAAGAGTAATAAACGTCTCTTGAACCGAATCTTCAGCCTGCTGAATATTATTTAAAATAGAATACGCTACATAATAAATCTTTTGTTCATACAACTCATATAGCTCTTCCATCTTTTCATAATCGTTGTTTGTAACTTTCATATAATTCCTCCTCTCACTCTATATAACGAATGAGCGCTATACTTTGTGACACTGCAAAATCTTTTTATAGATAAAATTTAATAATAGAATAAACAAAAGCCCAATTTCTCTATTTTAACTAAGAAATCGGGCTTTTGTTTATTCGAATTTCCCTGACTGTTTCATTAAGAACATCTCTCTTACGCCTTTTCAGTAAGCAGTATTTGTTCTATCGCTTCTTTTAACAAATTCTTTGTCTCTTCAAAGTTATAACTCTTCTTTTCTCCCGGCTTTACCGTATAAAACTCAGTAAATGAACGCTCTTTATATCTCGGTACAACATGCATATGATAGTGCGTAAGTTCATTAAAGATTCCACCATTTTGACAAATCGTAATTCCGTCAGGTTTATATAATGCCTTAATCGCTTTTGCAATCAGCTTAGAAGCATCCATAATGGATTTTGCTACAACATCATTTAATTCGTCTACTTCTACAACATGTTGCTTTGGCACAATTAAAGTATGTCCTGTATAGAAAGGTTCATGATCTAAAAAACATGTTACATAGTCATCTTCATATATTTCATATATTTTTTCCTCTTCATTTGCTAATTTACAACCTAAACATTCCATCATACTTTCTCCCTTTATTAAAAACATAAAAACGTGAGAGCCGTATTCTCACGTTTTTATGTTTCATTTTATTAGTTCAATTGTTTCCGTAACCTTTATACTATCTTTTACAGATTGAACAATCGTACAATTTTTCACTGCAAGTTGCAGCGCCTTGTCCAGCTGCTCTTCTGTAATGTTTTCCGCTTTAATTTTATAGTGCAAATGAACACTTTCAACTGGCTTCGATAAAGCTTCACTTCTACCAATTTCAGTTTCGATTGTAAACGTATCATATGTAATACGTTTCTTTTCTAAAATTGTTCGAAAGACAATTGCACTACATCCTGCGATAGAAGAAATGAGTAATTGTAAAGGTGAATACCCGTTTTCTTTTCCAATCGCTAATTGACCATACGATAAATCTGCTTCTATATCATCGTGTTTGATTGTTAGTTTCATTTGTTTTTTCCATCTCCACTTTCATCGATTTCTGCCGTTTCTTACTAATATAATAATATATATAGCAGAAAATGATAAATGGAATACCACAGTATAACGCCATTCTTTGTTCAGGAATAAACGCTAAACTAATAACAACAATGCTATTTGTAATTAAGGCTAAAATTGGGACAATTGGGTATAGTGGTGTTCTATACTTTAAGTCCTCTAACTTTCCTCCGCCTTTTATATACTGACTTCTAAAGCGAAGTTGCGATAGAGCAATAATGATCCAACTTGAAACAGCCGATAAACCAGCTATCGATAATAAATACATGTATACTGTATCTTCTGCAAGGAAACTTGTGAATAGAGATAATCCAGCTACCGCAATCGTTACGACTAGCGCTGTAATTGGAATACCACGCTTATTTACTTTCTGGAAGGAAGTTGGTGCCATTCCCTCATTTGCAAGTGACCATAGTATACGCGTCGCTGCATATAATCCAGAGTTCGCTACAGATAATAACGCAGTAATAATAACGAAGTTCATAATATCAGCTGCGTATGGAATACCAATTTTATCAAATACGACTACGAATGGACTTTCAATTACGCCTGCTTCTTTCCAAGAAATTAATCCTACTAAAATCGTCATTGTTAAAATGAAGAATAACATAATGCGCCATACTGTATTACGGATTGCACGTGGAATTGTTTTTTCTGGATTTTCACTTTCTCCCGCTGCAATTCCGATTAACTCTGTTCCTTGGAACGAGAAGTTAACTGTAATCATTGTAAGTAATACGGCAGCTAGTCCATTCGGGAAAAGTCCACCATCGCTTACAAAGTTAGAGAAAAGAGGTGCTGCTTCTTTTCCGTCATATGATATAAACCCTAATAATGCACTACCACCAAGAACAACAAATGCAAGAATTGTAATTACTTTAATACTAGAGAACCAAAATTCTAATTCAGCATAACTTTTCGCCGAAATTGCGTTTGAAGCATATAAAATAACGCCGAATACAAGGCACCATACCCAAACATCAACATTTGGAAACCATCTTTTCATCATTAAACCGATTGACGTTAATTCTAGTCCTACTGTTACTGCCCAGCCAAGCCAATATAGCCAGCCGATCATAAAACCCGTTCCTGGTCCAATAAACTTCGTCGCATACTTTTGGAAAGATCCTGAAACTGGCATTGCTACCGTTAACTCTCCAAGACAAAGCATTGTTAAATACATAATAAATCCGCCTACTAAATATGAAAGGATGGCTCCCCCTGGTCCAGCCTGATTAATGGTGTAACCTGAACCTAAGAAAAAACCAGTCCCGATTACACCACCAAGTGCGATCATAAATAAATGTCTACTCTTCATCGTACGATGTAATTTCTCATTCGTTGGTTGCTGCATCTAAATCCTCCCCCTACCATACCCCTATATCCTGTTAAAATTTTCTGATAATAAAAATATACACGAAAGCGATTACATTTTCTATATAAAATTAAAACTTTTCTGATAAAACAATATAAAAATCGAATTATTGCAAGATTCAGATTCTATTTAGAGGAAAATAAGGAGAAACAAGGAAAAAAACCCTTACATATATTGTAAGAGTCAACGGAGTTCTAATCTTCTCGATAAAATTGATAAACTATAATTTACTATAAAGTACATACAAGCTACTACTATAAACGTCGGAATCATGTAATTCACATTTTGCCCGCTAATAATTTGAGCATTATGCATAAGCTCAGGGAGTGATATAACAACCGCTAGCGACGTATCCTTCAGCAATGAAATAAATTGACTGACAAGCGGCGGAACCATTCTCCTTAATGCTTGTGGCAAAATAATATGCCAAAGCGCTTGAACATACGTTAATCCCGAAGATCTTGCAGCTTCAACCTGCCCTTTTTCAATAGACAATAGACCACTTCTAACAATTTCAGATATCATTGCTGCCTCAAATATTGTTAAAGCAACAATTGCAGCTGTTATAATTTCTAATTTCAAACCTGCTTCTGGAAGTGCAAAATACGTAAAAAATATAATTAACAGTAGTGGTAAGTTTCGAATCACTTCAACTATAACTCCTAATACTTGTGAGACGACAGGTATTTTCGTGTAGCGCAATATACCGATTACACTTCCAATAATAAAACTAAGTACAATTGCTATGAGCGCTACCTCTAATGTTATAAGTAATCCTTTTAATAAAAATAGAATATGATCTCCTGTAATTGCTCCCTTGAAATCCATTTACACCGCCTCCTTTGCCAAGCGTTTTTCTAAATAACGCACTAGCATACTGAGCGGAATTGTTAATATTAAATAAAACATCCCGACAAATATATAAACATCAAACGTAACAAACGTCTTCGTTGAAATTAAATCTCCTTGATACATTAAATCAGCACCAGCAATAATTCCAAGTATTGAAGAGTTTTTAACTAAATTGAGAAACTGGTTTCCTAAAGGGGGAATTACAATTTTCACTGCTTGGGGTAAGACAACATAATACATCGCCTGCACATACGTTAGCCCTGAAGAGCGAGCAGCTTCCATCTGCCCTTTCGCAACTGATAAAATACCAGCGCGAATTACTTCTGCAATAAAAGCTGCCGTATATACCGTAAGCGTAACTGTTCCTGCTACAAAACCATTTAAAGTAATTCCTATTACAGGTAAAGCAAAATAGAATATAAATGCAATTAATACAAGTGGAATATTTCTTACAAACTCCACAAAAGCTGATCCTATCCAATTTAAAATGCGAATAGGTGCAATACGCATTACTGCCAAAATTACTCCTAAAATAAAACTACCTATCAATGCAATTACACTAGACATAACTGTATATTTAAACCCTTCTAAATACATATCAATGTTATTCGTTAATATAGAAAAATCAGGCACATATTCTCCCCTCTTTCTTTACAAGAAGAGGATGAGTACGCTCATCCTCTCACTTTTACTATCTACTTTTCTGGTTTTTGTCCAATCCACTTCTCATATAATTTGTCATACTCCCCACTTGCTTTCATGTCTTTAATTAAAGTATTAATCTCTTTCGTTAAATCATCTGCCCCTTTTTGCACTGCAATTCCATACGGTTCATCTGTGAAAATTTTTCCTACTACTTCATAATTAGAATCTTGTTTTGCCATTCCGTAAAGGATCGCATTATCTGTCGTTAACACATCACCTTTACCTGCCTTTAACGCTGTAAATGCCTCACTATAATTTTCAAACTCTAATACAGTCGCTTCTGGTGACTTTTGACGAATGTTATTTGTAGATGTTGATCCTTTTACAGCTAATACTTTAACGCCTTGTTTTATATCATCGACGCTCTTAATATTGCTTCCTTTTTTCACAAGTAACGATTGTCCTGCTTTAAAATATACATCTGAAAAATCCACTTCTTTTTTGCGTTCTTCCGTAATTGTCATTGTTGCAATAATTGCATCAATATCACCATTTTTCAGCATTGGAATACGTGTTTTAGACGTTACTTCTTTCAGCTCTAGCTTCTTTTCATCTCCAAGAATCTTTTTCGCCAGTGCCTTCGCGACATCAACATCGAATCCTTCTACCTGCCCTGTTGAAGGATTTTTTAATCCAAATAAATTCGTATCATTCTTCACCCCAACTACTAATTTCCCTCGTTTCTTAATTTGCTCAACAGCCCCGCCTTGCTTCGTATTTGTTTCCTTTGCCTCATCTTTCTTACTTCCGCATCCAGCAACAACAAGCACGAATAAACATGAAAATACGATTAAAGTAAATAACTTTTTCATTTTAAGCATGAAATTCCTCCTCTAATGATTTAGCACCCGACTTAAAAATAAACGAGCTCTTTCTTGTTCAGGGTTTGCAAAAAAGTGCGCCGGTGTTGTATCTTCAATAATTTGACCATCATCCATAAATAAAATCCGATCTGCTACTTCTCGCGCAAATCCCATTTCATGCGTGACAACGACCATTGTCATCCCTTCTTTAGCCAGTGCTTTCATAACATCAAGTACCTCTCCAATCATCTCTGGATCAAGAGCAGACGTAGGCTCATCGAATAGCATAATTTCCGGCTGCATTGCAAGTCCTCTAGCAATTGCCACCCGTTGCTGTTGTCCTCCGGATAATTGATGTGGATATACATTAGCCTTCTCTGGGATTCCTACTTTCTCTAAATAAAGCATTGCTGTTTTCTCTGCTTCTTCTTTGGAAACTTTATTTACTTTAATCGGTGCTAATGTAATATTTTGAAGAACTGTTTTATGTGGGTATAAATAAAAATGTTGAAAGACCATCCCAATATTTCGCCGCAATTCATTCATGTCCGTTTTTTTATTGTGTACCTCTGTATTTTGTACAATTAATTCTCCATCTGTAATTGCCTCTAATTGATTTATACATCGAAGCAATGTACTTTTCCCTGATCCTGAAGGCCCGACAACTACCACCACTTCACCTTTTTTCACTTGCACATTAATATTTTTCAAAACTTGAAAGTTACCATAATATTTATTTACATTACGAAATTCTATCAACATACTCCCCCTTCCCCTAACAATGCATGTACATTCTTTTTATATTCAAAAATAGTCCCAAAAATAACTTTTAGCTTCAATTTGTCCATAAAAAAAAGCAAAGAGTTTCCCCTTTGCTTCTTCATTTCTATTCTGTTAAGATACTTCTTCTTTCTTATCTTTCCCGTATTCATGCTCCCAAAAATCAGCATTTTTAATTCCTAATGGCCCTGGATCGAATACTGGATCTTTTCCTTCTTTTTTCTGTTTTTCATAATCCTTTAATGCGACTAATGCAGGTTTTTGTAATAGTAAAATCGCAATGATATTTACCCATGCCATAATTCCTACCCCAATATCGCCTAAAGCCCAAGCAGTTGCTGCTGTTTTTATACAGCCGTAGAATACAGCTCCTAAGAATACAAATTTTAATACCATAGACAACCAAGGACGATCTTTATCACGATTTAAGTACGCTATATTCGTTTCTGCAATGTAGTAATATGCCATAATTGTTGTAAATGCAAAGAATAGTAACGAGATTGCAACGAAACCGTTTCCAAATCCAGGGAAAACAGATTCTACTGCTGCCTGTGTATATCCCGGTCCTGGCTGTGCACCATTTAATTTATTTACGATAAAGTTTTTTCCGCTTGCATCAAATACGTTATACATGCCTGTAATAATCATCATAAATGCTGTTGCTGAACAAACAAATAATGTATCAATGTAAACGGAAAATGCTTGCACTAACCCTTGCTTAGCTGGATGCGATACTTCAGCCGCTGCAGCTGCATGTGGCCCAGTTCCTTGTCCTGCTTCATTGGAGTAAATACCACGTTTTACACCCCAAGAAATTGCTAAACCGATAATACCACCAAAAGCAGCTTCTAATGCAAATGCACTTCTTATAATTAACATAAATGCTTCTGGTAATTTTTCAATATTCATAGCAACAATGACGCAAGCTACTAAAATATAGCCTATTGCCATAAACGGTACGACAACTTGCGCTACGTTAACAATACGCTTTACTCCACCGAAAATGATAAGAGCTAATACAACAACTAATAAAGCCCCTGATAATGTAGTGTTAATTCCAAAAGCTGTCTCTAAACTTACAGCAATACTATTTGCTTGCACGCCCGGTAATAAAAGCCCAGTTGCAAGAATTGTCGCTGCAACGAATACTAAAGCATACCATTTCACACCTAGACCTTTTTCGATGTAATAAGCAGGTCCACCACGAAACTGCCCTTGATGTTTCGTCTTATATATTTGCGCGAGTGTTGATTCTACATAAGCTGATCCTGCCCCTAAAAAGGCTACTGCCCACATCCAAAATACAGCTCCTGGTCCACCGAATGCAACCGCGGTTGCTACCCCAGCGATATTTCCTGTTCCAACACGTCCTGATAACGAAAGTGCTAACGCTTGGAATGAAGAAACACCAGCTTCTGATTTTTCTCCTTGAAATGTCAGCTTCACCATTTCTCCTACGTGCCTTACTTGTAAAAACTTCGTTCGAATGGAAAAATATAAACCTACTCCTAAACATAAATAAACAAGTGCTGGACTCCAAACAATATTATTTAACCAATTTACGAAAGCTTCCACCATTCCCCCTCCTTATTTATAAAGAATATTCAGAATATATATAAAATTATAAGTGTATACTGAATCTAGGACAATATTATTTTAATAAAGTAAACATATTTTTGTATAAAAAAACAAAGTATATATTTGTTTTATATACTTTGTTTTGAACTAAATGTATTATATATTCACAATTGCTTCTCTTTTTATAATTCTTTCGTATAGCTCTTCTGATAATTTCAAGAAGTTATCAGGCATATCTTTCCCTTTAAACTTCTTTTGAAGTGTTCCATATAAACCTATATCACGTAAACGTAAAAATAGTGGTAACGATTCATACCAACTATCAGCTAGCCTATGCTCATATTCGTATCCCTTTCTTAACACTTGTAACTGTTTACGAGCGAACGTCGTCTTCTCCTCCACTGTCCACGGTGTAAATAGAACAGAGTAGTATAGAACCATCGCTAAATCATGTATAAAGTAATTATAAGCCGCATCATCAAAATCAAAGATTGTTAGCTCTTTACCATCATAATGAAAATTACCTGGATGAATATCACCGTGCATAAGACCGAACGTTTCTCTTTCAACTGGAAGAGCCTTAATTTCATCCATTAATACCGCAGCAATCTTTTTCACTTGATTATCCTCTAATTCATTAACAATCCTACTCTCATCTTCTTCCCACGTATCACGATGATCCGTTTTAGGATAGTTCATTGTTAGACGATGCAGTTGTCCAATCGCTTTTCCCCATGCTTCAAAGTAAGCCTCTCCCCAATACGGTGATTCCTCTCCTTTTACTTGCTCACCTTTTGCATATGTAAATAAGGAAACGAAAAAGAAAGTTTCATCCTCTGCTCCGATTTCTTCTACAAGATTTTGAAACGTTGAGTACAGGGGGCCTGCTACCTTTGCTCCGTTCTCTGCAACATATCGTAAAAAATCTAGTTCAGCCTCGACTTCTTTTTTAGAGCGATGCGACGAATGCGTTAAACGTAATACATAGTCTTCACCATTATCACCCTTCGCCTTAAAAATATAATTCTCAAAATCTCCAAGCGGCTTGTCTTCCACTGTTACATGAAACAAACTCGCTGCTCTTTTTAAAATCTCTTTCGTAAAAACACGTTCTACAGCTATTTCCATATGTATCCCTCCTATATATCTTCTTAATTCGACATAAATGTGAGAAGTACTGCTATGAAATTGAATAATGTACAAAAGACAATGTAACGTAACTTTCAACCCTCTTTTTAAAAAAATAATTCAAGCATAAATTTCTCACAAACGACAAAAATTAACAGAAACAATTGCACTTTAAAAGAGGTGGAAATTATGACCGAACAGGAAAGTTCACAACAAGATAATAACAAAAAGCATATGTTTCCATCACTTCCGGAAAATATTAATTACATTGAAAATAAGCTATGTCACTCAGATGATATAAAAAAATTAGATGTCCCATTTCAAAACGGTAAAGGAGCAATCTTATATATCGAATCTTTAGCAGACCCCAATTTAATCCATCAATTAGCTCTTGATCCTTTATTAACTCGATCGGATTTGTCTTTAGATAAAGCTTTTGCCACATTAAATATGAAAAAAGAAACAAATTTAAATTACGGTGTGCAACTTTTATTACAAGGAAAATCATTATATTTTCATGAACAAGTCGACAGTTTTTGTATTTTTGAAACAACTTTATCGTTAAAGAGAGATATAGCAGAGCCTGATAATGAAGGCATTGTACGTGGACCACATACTGGTTTTGTAGAGGATCTAGCAACTAATTTAACCTCTATTCGTAAACTCATTAAGAGTCCAAATTTAGTTGTTAAGTATTTTACAATCGGTGAAGAAATGCACACGAAAGTGGCAATTGCTTATATGCAAAATATAGCGAATGACGATTTAGTTACAGAAGTGAAAAGAAGATTAGAAACGATTAAAACGGATGCACTTATGTCACCAGGATACATACAAGAATTTATAGAAGATACATCTTTCTCGCCATTTCCGCAGCAATTAAATACAGAGCGTCCAGATAGAGTCGCAGCAAATTTAATGGAAGGACGAGTTGCTATTTTATCTGATGGAGACCCAACAGCGCTTATCGTTCCTGTTACGTTATTTGCCTTCTATCAATCACCAGACGATTATAATAACCGCTGGATTGTCGGTTCTTTCGTCCGAATGATTCGCTTAGTGAGTTTCTTGATCGCTTTTCTCTTACCAGCTATATATATCGCAACCGTAGCCTTTCATCCTGATGTATTGCCGCTTGAACTTGTGTATACAATTAAAGCTTCATTAGAGAAAGTACCACTTCCTCCTATTTTTGAAGCTCTCTTAATGGAGCTAATTTTCGAGTTATTACGGGAAGCTGGTATTCGTTTGCCAAGCAGAGTTGGACAAACAATCGGTATTGTAGGCGGTTTAGTAATTGGTGATGCAATTGTAAAAGCCGGACTTGTTTCTTATACGATGATTATCGTTGTAGCTTTAACTGCAATCTCATCTTTTCTCGTTCCATCAAACGATATGAGTTCAGCTGTTCGAATTCTTCGTTTTCCATTAATGCTCCTTGCTGCCATATTTGGATATGTAGGAATATCATTCGGTCTAATTATAACTTTCGTTCACCTATGTCAGCTTCATTCTTTTCATACACCATATCTTTCTCCTGTTGCCCCAATGCGGATTAAAGATATGAAAGATTCTTTTGTAAGACTACCAATTTGGTCATTTTGGGAACGACCACATGATCCAAAACCGAAAAAAATGCAGCGCCAACATGTAACGAGAGAGGATGAGGACGGTGACAAACACGCAAAGTAAAATTTCGCTAGTTCAATTTACCTTTTTCGTTATTCAATGCCAAATTGGAGTGGGTATACTTTCCCTGCCTAACCGTCTTCACCCAATAGCAAAAGGTGGTGGATGGATTTCCGCGCTCATCGCCGGGCTTGCGATTCAGCTTATTATTTTACTAATGTGGCTTTTCTTAAAACGATTCCCTGATGCAGATATGTATGAAAGTGTTTGTATGCTATTTGGTAATAAGTTTGGAAAACTATTAGGCTTTGCTTATGTTTTTTATTTTACTCTTATCGGTATGACAGTTATGTTAAATGCTTGTAATGTCATTAAAGTGTGGGTTTTGCAAGCGACCCCTTGGTACGCAATTCTCTTACTATTTACGATAGCTTGCTGCTATATAGCCTATAATACATTTAAAGTCATCGTACGATTTTATGTCATGGCTTCTATTCTCATTTTGCCCATGGCTCTTTTAATTGCACTAGGGTTTTCACGAGCTGATTTTTCTTATATTTTTCCGATTACAGAAGCCGGCTGGTGGAATATAATTCAAGCATCCAAGGAAACAATTACAGCCATGTATGGTTTTGAAATCATTCTTATCGCTTTTCCAAAAGTAAATGGCAGTTCTGTCGCAAAACTGAAGGCAATTTCTATCGCTAACGGATTTGTAACACTTTTTTATACTTTTACTGTTTGGATTTGCTTTATCGTATTTAGTCCAAAACAAATTGAGCTTATTCCAGAACCAGTTGCTTACTTATTACGCTCCTTGCATATCGGGATTATAGACCGAACTGATTTACTATTCATACCAATTTGGATGATAACTGTTGTTGCTTCTATCGCTAGTTATTATTGCGCTGCTTCTATAGGAATTGGACATATATTCAATCTTGCTAATCATAAAAAAGCTGTTCCAATCGTTGGTATTATTGCCTTTAGTGTAGCCTTATTTATCGATACACCGGAAGAATTAAAAGTAATTGCAACTTTCACTGATAAGTTCACCTATATTTTCATAGTTGTCCTCCCTCTTTTATTTCTACTTTATTCTGTGATACGAAATAAGAAAGGAGAACAGTATGTTCAAAAGAAAAGCTAAATTACTTTCTATATTATGTGCTAGTTCCGTCCTTTCTGGCTGTTGGGATCAAGAACCATTAAGAGAAGCGAGATTAGCTTATAGTATTGGATCTGATATTACAGAAAAGAATAAACTCCAGCAAACAATTGAGCTCGTAAAAAGTTCAAGCGGCGAACAATCTTCATTCGAGAATGAAATACATTCAGCCACCGGGCATAACATAAGGGATACAAGCGATGCCCTAAAAAAAAATGTAACCGGAAATATTCGTTATTTTAAATATGGTGTTCAATTACTTGGAACCAAAATTCTAAAAAAAGGTATATTACCTTATTTAGATGTCAGCTTTCGGGACCCAACAAACCCAACTGCTTTAGTAAAACTTATTGCAGTAGATGGTGAAACATCCGAGATACTAGAAAAAAAGAAAGTAGGAAATTTACTAATTGGAGATTTTCTAAAGAAAAAAGTGAAAAGTTTAGAAGATATGAGTGTATTTCCAAAAGAAACTTTAGAAACAGCTGCTACAAAAATGTTAGATCCCGGTAAAGACTTTATCCTCCCTTCTATAAAAATAAAAGGAAAAGAAGTGATTACAAACGGTCTAGCTTTATTTAATAATGATAAATTAACTGGGCATTTACCTTTGAAACAATCTGTTTTATTCGTATTATTAACCGGAAAAATGGGAACAAGTGCCCGTATAACCCAAAAGCTTACTAGCGATGAATCAGAGAAAACATCTGATTATTTAACAATGGAAATTAGCAATCGAAAGTTAAAACGCGACTTAAAAATAACAACAGATAAAAAAGGAAATGTTTATGCTCACATTAAACTCCAACTAAAAGTTATAGCGCTTGAAGCTCCGAGAGATAATCTTTACAAAATGGATGAAAGAAAAAAACTAAATAAAGAATTGTCTAAACAACTTACGAAAGAAGCTAAAAAGATAACGAAAAAGTTACAAAAAGCAAACTGTGATGCTTTCGGTATCGGCAGACACCTTATCGCCTACCACCCTGACTTATGGAAGAAGAAAAATTGGAATAAAGATTATGCAAAAGTAAAATTCAAACCTGAGGTAGAGGTAAACATTTTGTATAGTGGTGTACTAAAATAAAAGGTTGTATGCCGCATAGGCATACAACCTTTTATTTCGTATATCGATACACAATTGATTCATATGGTCTTAAGTTAAGTTTTGCAATATCCTTGCTGGCATCTTTATAATTCGACAGTAGTACTTCTTGTTTCATTCCATCTAATTGAACGTGCGCTTGTACAGAGTACGTTATTTCTTCTCCATAGAAGTTATTGATAACAAGTAATACCTCATCATTTACAGTACGTGTATATGCCCAAATCTTAGGATGATTTTCATCCAAAATAGCATATTCTCCTTCTGTAAGAACATCATACGTTTTTCTAAGTTCTATTAACTTTTTATAATGATAAAATACGGACTCTTTATCTTCTAATGCCTTCTCTACGTTTATTTCTTTAAAGTTTTCAGCCACTGAAATCCAAGGTGTACTTGTTGTAAAGCCACTGTTCATCTCTTCATTCCACTGCATTGGAGTACGGGAGTTGTCACGAGATTTTTGCTTTAAAATCCCGATAATCTCTTCTTTTGATAGCCCTTCTTTTAGCTTTATATCGTATATATTTAACGATTCCACATCACGATATTGCTCGATGGACTCAAATTTAGGATTCATCATACCGATTTCTTCCCCTTGATAAATATAAGGCGTTCCTTGCAGCATGTGCATGGCTGTCGCTAACATTTTTGCAGATTCGTTTCGGTACTTTCCATCATCACCAAAGCGTGACACGATGCGAGGCTGGTCATGATTACACCAAAATAACGCATTCCATCCTCCGCCTTTTTGCATTTCAATTTGCCAGTTAGACATAATCTCTTTTAATTTAATAAAATCAAACTCTGCTTTCGTCCACTTATCACCATTCGGATAATCTACTTTTAAATGATGGAAACTAAACGTCATGCTTAATTCATTACGCTCAGGATTAGAATATTTAATACAATTATCAATTGTCGTAGATGACATTTCTCCAACTGTAATTACATCTTTTCCTGCAAAAACATTTCGGTTCATCTCTTGTAAATATTCATGAACACGCGGACCATCTGTATAATACTTGCGTCCATCACTTGTCCCAGTACTACCTTCATCGTTTAAGAAGCATTGGTCTTTTGAAATTAAGTTAATGACATCTAATCGGAATCCTGTTACTCCTTTATCCAGCCAAAAACGCATCATATCATATACTTCTTCACGAAGTTTTTCATTTTCCCAATTTAAATCAGCTTGTGTTTCATCAAATAAGTGTAAATAATATTGCTCCGTCTTCTCATCATATTTCCAAGCAGATCCACCAAACTTAGACTGCCAATTATTTTTTTCATCACGCCAAATATAGTAATTACGATATGGACTATTTTTATCTTCCTTCGCTTCTTTAAACCACTTATGTTCAGTCGAACTATGATTTACAACAATATCAAGCATAATCTCAATGTTACGTACTTTCGCTTCTGCTAAAAGTTCTTCAAACTCTTCCATCGTTCCGTAAGATGGATCAATGCTGTAGTAATCACTTACATCATATCCATTATCATTTTGTGGTGATTGGTATATCGGTGTTAACCAAATATAATCTACTCCGAGTTCTTTTAAATAATCTAGTTTCTCTGTAACCCCTTTTATATCACCGGTTTCTTTATTGTAATAGCTATTAAAGCTCTTCGGATAAATTTGATATACTACACTTTTATGCCAATCCTTCATGTTTAACTTCCTCCTACTTCTGTTTGACTCTTTTTGCAAATAACCAAGTTAAAGTAAATGGGATTACAACTGCAATAATCATTCCTACAATAAATATTGGAATCGATTTCGGAATAATAGAAATAAATGCTGGCAATCCGCCAATTCCGATAGCAGGTGCTAATACACCATTTAATGTAATGAATATCGCTGCCACAGCAGACCCTATAATCGCTGCATAGAACGGGAACTTATTTCGTAAATTCACACCAAACATCGCTGGTTCTGTAATACCGAAGTATGCTGAAATGGCTGATGTTGATGCCATACTTTTATCATTTTGATTTTTAGAAATCCAGAACATCGCAAGTGCCGCACTACCTTGCGCAATGTTAGAAAGAGCGATCATCGGCCAAATAAATGTACCACCATGTTGTGCAATCAATTGTAAATCAATTGCAATAAACATATGATGCATACCTGTAATTACAAGCGGTGCATATAACGCTCCAAATAGTACTGCTCCAACTACTGGTACTGTTTCATATACACCTACTAATCCTACTGTTAATAAGTCTCCAATATGACGTGTAAACGGACCGATAATCCCTAATGCTAACACACCTGTCACAACGATTGTTGTAATTGGTACAACTAATAATTGAATTGCATTTGGTACGTGTTTCTTTAAAAAGATTTCTACTTTACTTAATACAAATGCTGCTACTAAAACAGGTAAAATTTGTCCTTGATACCCTACCTTTTCAATTTGAAATAATCCTAAAATATCGAAGTACTCAATCTTTTGACCATCTAAACCAGTTGCTGCTTTTCCGTAATCCCACGCGTTTAATAGAGCTGGATGCACAAGCATTAATCCCATAACAATCCCTAGTATTGGACTACCACCAAAACGCTTCGTTGCTGACCACCCGACAAGTGCTGGTAAGAATACAAATGCTGTATTGGCCATCATATTAATTAAATCCCAAAGCCCGCCTAAGTTTGGATAAACATCTAATAAATTTTTCCCATCAAAAAATAAGTCCTTTGCGCCTAATAGATTGTTAATACCCATTAGTAAACCAGCTGTTACGATTGCTGGTAATATCGGCATAAATACATCCGAAAATATTTTCACAAACTTTTGAGCTGGATTTAACTTCTGATTTCCAGAGTCTTTTACGTCAGCTACAGTTGATTCTTTCATGCCTGCAAGCGTTATCAATTCAGCATAAACACGATCTACATCCCCTGGACCAATTACAATTTGAAATATCCCAGCGTTATGAAACGCTCCTTTCACTAATGAAACAGACTGTAATTTATCATTATCTATTTTACTTTCATCTTTTAAAGCGATACGGAGTCTCGTCACACAATGTGCAGCTTGTTCAATATTGTCTTTCCCACCAATATACTGCAACACTTCCTCTGCTGTTTTACGATAGTCTTTCCCCATATTCCCGTCCCTCTTTTCTTTTTTTGATACCGTTTACAATTACATATTAACTCGTATATATAAGTTAGTCAACACTCGTATATACGAGTTTGTGTTTTTTTATAAAAAAAAAAGAGATGAAACAATATTTTGTTCCACCTCTTTACTTCCTGCGTGCCACATCCGAAAAGTGAAAAATATCTAAACGGTGGCGTGATTCTGTATATTCAAACTGACTTCCATCATACAAATGTGTAAAGTTTTTCACAACGACAACATAGTCTGTTCCATTTAAATCTAAATACTTTCTGTCATCCTCTGTACATGGCTGTACTTCTATTACCCTCTGCGAATAACTAATATGTAGCCCAAGCTCTTTCTCGATGTATTTATAAATCGATGCAGTTGCAATTTCTTTCGTTAATCCTGGAATAAACTCAGATACAAAATGATTTATATCTAAAATTACTTTTTCTCCATCAATATTTCGTACACGTTTAATATGGTCAATCTCTGTTTTTTCTTTTACATTTAATAATTTCGCAATGTCTTTTGTGGCTTTTTCTTTGTCCATTTCCACAACTTCCGTAATACAATGACGTCCTAAACGTTCATTTTCTTCTTGGAAACTTACAATACCGCCAAAATTAAATTCAATATTTTTTCGCTTTAAAACAAAAACACCTTTTCCATGAATTTTTTGCACATATCCACGCTCTTGCAGTAAATCTACAGCTTTTCTTACCGTGCCTCGGCTTGCCTCATACTGCTTCATTAATTCTGTTTCTGATGGGATTTTGCATCCCTCTTTTAATTGTTTATTATCAATAGATTTACTGATTTCTGTATAAATTTGTTCATACTTACTCATCATCTACAATAGCCCCTTGTCACCTTCTAATTCTATATGTATTATAACATGCTTCACTCTTCTGCCAATCTCTCACTTATTTTCCAGTACAAGAAAAATATAGGTAAATATTTAATCTTTAAAACGTATTTTTATAAAAATTTTTATATTTTTCTTTTCATTCAAAAAAACATGTAGTATACTAACTTCAAAATCAGAGGAGAAAGGGAGCAAAGAACTATGCTTACTTATACAACAACTGTAGTTACATTTGCACAAAAACATCATCATCATACGTAACCCTTGAAACCTAGCGGAAAAATTACGCGTAGGTACAAGGGTTATTCCCGTTGTACCTACGCTTTGGCGAAAGAGCCATGTAGGTATTTTTTTATCTACATGGCTCTTTTTTTATTGTCAAAAAGCTAGTAAAAAATGATGTTTAAGCAAAACTTACTACAAAGGAGTTAACAAAAATGGAAACGAAAAAATGGGGATTATGGGTTTTAACAGCATTTGTTATCGGGAATATGGTTGGCGGTGGCGTATTTATGCTTCCAGCAAATTTAGCACAAGTATCAGGGCCAATGGGTTCTACACTCGCATGGAGTATTACAGGCCTTGGCGTATTTATGATTGCACTTGTATTTGGAAATTTAGCGGTTCGGAAACCAGAATTAAAAGCTGGACCACAAAGCTATGCTCAAGCGATGTTTCCTTCAAAAAAAGCTGGTAAAGTTGCAGGATATAGTATGGCATGGGGATATTGGGCTGCTAACTGGGCTGCAACAGCATCTGTTATTATTTCCTTTGCTGGATATTTATCAACATTCTTTCCAGTTTTACAAAGTAAGCAAATTCTTTTTTCAATAAATGGATTTTCACTGGAACTCGGAAAAGGATTAACTTTCCTCGTATGTAGCCTTATGCTGTGGGGAATTCAATATATTCTTTCTCAAAATATTGATCGAGCTGGAAACATGAATCTACTTGCTACCATTGCAAAAATTATCGGATTTACAATGTTTATTGTAATTACATTATTCATTTTCAACGCCTCTAATTTCGGAGACGGTCAAACCTTTATGAATGAAGCAGGACAATCAATCTCATTAGGTGGACAAATCAATTCAGCTGCTATTGCAACACTCTGGGCATTTATCGGTATTGAATCAGCAGTTATGCTTTCTAATCGTGCAAAATCACAACGCGATGTAAAAAAAGCTACGATTTTCGGATTAATTATCGCTCTTCTTATTTACATGTCAATTACTTTACTTACAATGGGAGCTCTTCCGCAAGATGCTTTAAAAGAGTCTCAAAAACCATTAGTAGACGCATTAAATTTAGCAATTGGAAATAAAGGTGCATATATAATGGCTTTACTCGCTCTTATATCTTTATTTGGATCTACAGTTGGCTGGATTGTTGTTAGTTCAGAAGTACCTTACCAGGCAGCAAAAAATGGACTTTTCCCTAAGTTTTTCGGGAAAACAAATAAAAAAGGTAGTCCTTCAAAATCATTATTGATTACAAATGTAATGACGCAAATTTTCTTATTTTCAACGATTTCTGGGACTGTTTCAGAAGCGTATAGTTTCGCTATCGTCGTAGCAACATTAGCCTATTTAATTCCATACCTTGTTTCTACCTTGTACCAATTAAAATTAGTTATTACAGGAGAAACGTATGATATACTGCCAGGATCTCGAGTAAAAGATGGAATCATTACTACATTGGCGTTGGTATACTCCATTTGGGTTATCAAAACGGGAACTGCTGATTTAAAAACGTTCTTCTTAGGAATTGGATTGTTCGTATTAGGTCTTATTCTTTATCCAGTACTAATGAAAGACTCACAAAAAACGGATTAAATAAAGAGAAGCTGCTGGCTTCTCTTTTTTATTAAAAATCTGTAATTAACTTTTCTTTTAGCTCTCCTACAGATAAAGGTTTCGCATAATAAAATCCCTGTACATAATCACAGCTCATTGATTGTAACAAACTCTCTTGCTCTACTGTTTCTACTCCTTCAGCAACTACTGCTAAATTTAAACTATGAGCAATTTCAATAACGGATTTTACAATCGTTCGTTCTGGTTGTGCGTGATCATAATGAAATTCCCGAATAAAATTACGATCAATTTTTACAATATCCAGTGGTAGTTGTTTTAAATAATATAAGGAAGAATAGCCAGTCCCGAAATCATCCAAAGCAATTAAAACACCCATATTTCTTAATTCTTGTAATGTAGCAATAATATAATCAAAATGACGGACTGCAATGCTTTCCGTTATTTCTAATATTAAACGGTTCGGAGGAAAGCCAGTTCTCTTTAAAATGCTACGTACTGATAAAATAAAACGTTTCTGCATTAATTGTTGTATAGATAAATTCACAGATAACTTTAGTCCTTCTTGATAATTCGGCAATGTTTTAAACAAGCGACATGATTTTTCTAATACCCAGTCTCCTAGTTTTATAATTAGTCCAGACTCTTCAGCTACAGGGATAAATTCGCTTGGTGAAATAGGTCCGTCTTCTGTCATACAACGTACTAGAGCTTCTATACCAGAATATCTCTTCGTTTTCAAATCAATAATAGGCTGCAATGCTACATCTAACTCTTCATCACGAATTGCCTTTTGCAAAGCAAACTCAACTTTCATTCTACGATTTATTTTCGCGCGTAGCTCATCTGTAAAGAAACACGCAGCGTTTCTCCCCTGTTCTTTTGCACTATACATAGCTAAGTCAGAGTTTTTCAATAACGTTTCCACATCTTGTCCGTCTTGTGGATAAGAACAAAGTCCTAGACTAGCTGAAATGTATACTTCATGGCCTTCCAGCATAAATGGTGCCTGAAAACATGACAACACAGATGTCGCTAACTGACTCATATCATCTTGTCTATGATTTTTTGTTAACAGCACAAATTCGTCGCCACCTAGCCTAGCCAGAACATCTTTCTCTCCTAGTACATAATGCAACCTTGAAGCAACTTCACTTAAAAGTAAATCCCCTATCATATGACCTAATGTATCATTTACTAATTTAAAACGGTCCAAATCAAAGTAAATCATACCAAATTCTTTTTTATCTGCAATCAATTCGTTAACGGTCGTTATTAATTGTAAACGGTTAGGCAAACTCGTTAAAGCATCATGATAGGCAAGTTCCCTATAACGACTTTCACTTAGCCGCAATCTATGTTCCGCTTCTTTTCTACTACTAATATCATTTCGAATTGCGATAAACTGGTATGGCTCTCCTTTTTCATTTAAAAATGGAACAATTGTTGTTTTGACCCAATAATATGTACCATCTTTTGCTCGATTCCGAATCTCACCTGTCCATACTTTCCCATTCAAAATACGCTTCCATAAGTCTTGAAAAAAGTTTTTTGGGTGATGTCCTGAATTTAAAATACGGTGATCTTTTCCAATTAATTCTTCTCTTTTGTATTTAGAGATTTCACAAAATTTATCATTTACATATGTAATAAGACCTTTTCGATCTGTAATTGCAACAATTGAAGACTCATCTAATGCTAACTTTAAATCTCGCAATGAAGAGTCATATAATGCATGACCTCTCTGTTCTAGCATGCGCATCTCTCCTTGCTTCTATCTGACTAAAACACAACCTGTTTCTCTTCATAGAAATAGAGATATTTCATTTTCTAATACTAGCCCATTACATAAATTATCTTTTTGAATAGACCGATTAAAATAACATAATATTATTTGTAATAAAAAGCAATATTATACCGTTCTAATTATAAATAGTAGCTTCTCATCTCCCTAATTATTTCGTACCTTATTATACTGCAATCCCTTTAAGTGGCTCTATGCAAGCCTTGTTTCCAACTAATACCACTCACATCTGATCTCTTTGTTTTTAATAACGAAATAGAAATTAGAACATACTACATAACTATTCACGAATAATAATATAAAACTCTACATCAATGTATATGTTTTTGAATTACAATAACAAAATATTAACATATTTTCACCTTAATTTTGGAAGTATTTTATAAATAAATACCGTATTAAACTAAAAAAGAGGATAGCCTCTTTTTTAGTTTAATACGAATATGGTATTTGCTGATAACCTGGGTATGGCATTGGATACGTTACAGGGTATGGCGACGGATAAGCTACTGGATATGGAGCCGGATAATACCCTCCACTTGTTGCACCTGTTAATGCACCAGCCGTTAGTCCGCCTAACACTCCTCCTGCAAAGCTTCCAGGGAAAAATCCGCCTCCCCATGAACTACCACCACCCCAGCCCCATCCGCCTCCGTGATGATGATGGTGATCATAGTGATTGTGTCCTCCATGGTGATGATGTCCACCGTTATGATTGTGCCCACCATGATTGTGTCCTCCATGATGATTTCGATAATACAATTCATTATTTTCTATATAATTCATGTTTCTCCGCTCCTTTTCGATTTTTTCATTTTCATATGCGTTAAGAGTGGGATAAAAAATGGGATAGTACACTGTATGTAGGACAAATGCGGAAAGTATAGGTGAAATGTCTATATTTTGTAAAAAAAGCAAAACACCTTATAATAAAGATGTCATATTACATCTTCTATTTAAGAAGTCTATATTGAAAAAAGATTAGGGGAATTATATAGAAATGAAGAAGCCTATCGTTCAATTACTATTAATATTTACAATTGTATCTATCGTTCTGTTCCTATTAAATACATCGTATATCTCGTTATATACATTTGTCGGTGCTCTATGGTCCATCACAATCGTAGGAATTTCATTCGTTATTTTTATAGAAAATAGATCTCCACAAAGTACATTAGCATGGTTTTTAGTATTAGCACTTCTTCCTATTATAGGTGTGCTTTTATACGCTATTTTCGGACGCAGCCGCTGGAGAAGAAAAAAACATCTCCATCGTTCAGAAGAACAAAGAAAATTATTCCGTGAAATATTAGAAGGAAGAAGACTAGAGTTATTACTCACAGTCCCACTAAATGAACGTTCCATACATTTAACAGAAGTCATACAAAAATTTGGAGGCGGTCCTGCCGCAGATAAAACAACTACAAAACTTTTAACAAACGGAGATCAAACATTTTCAGAAATTTTGCGAGCTATAGAGCAAGCAAAACATCATATACATATTCAATACTACATTTATAAATCTGATGAAATTGGTACAAAAGTTCGAGATGCTTTAATACAAAAAGCAAAAGATGGTGTTATTGTACGCTTCCTTTATGATGGTCTTGGAAGTAATACGTTAAGAAGACGATTTTTGCAACCTATGAAAGAAGCTGGGATTGAAATAGTAGAATTTGACCCTATTTTTTCAGCTTGGTTACTTGAAACTGTCAATTATCGTAACCATCGAAAAATTGTTATTGTAGATGGAGAAATTGGTTTTACCGGAGGACTCAATGTCGGTGATGAATATCTTGGCCGTTCCAAGAAATTTCCTGTTTGGCGTGATAGTCATTTAAAAATAGAAGGAAAAGCATTATATAAATTACAAGCAATCTTTCTAGAAGACTGGCTCTATGCCTCTAGTGGTTTAAATACTTATTCCTGGGATCAATTCATGAATAGACAATACTTCCCAGGTAAAGAGATTTCAAATGCAGAAGGTGCTGTTCAAATCGTAGCAAGCGGACCAAGCTCCGATGATAAAAGTATTCGTAATACATTATTAGCTGTTATGGGCTCTGCAAAAAAATCCATTTGGATCGCTACACCCTACTTTATTCCAGATCAAGAAACTTTAACATTATTACGCTTAAGTGCAATTGCCGGAATAGATGTACGGATTTTATATCCAGGTAAAAGTGATAGCATCATTAGTGATCAAGCATCTCAATCCTATTTCACTCCGCTTTTAAAAGCTGGTGCTTCTATTTACAGTTATAAAGATGGTTTTATGCATGCAAAAATTGTACTCGTTGATGATACAATTGCAACTATTGGAACAGCGAACATGGATGTACGTAGCTTTGAATTGAATTACGAAATTATTAGCGTACTTTATGAATCAAAAACAGTTCACGATATTAAACGTGATTTTGAAGATGACTTTAAGCATTCTACTGAAATTAAATGGAACGCTTTCCAAAAGAGAAGTATCAAAAAACGAATATTAGAGTCTTTTATGAGGCTCATTTCTCCTTTACTGTAGGCAATCAACTTCATCTTGATTGCTTTTTCTTTTCCCTTTATCCTCCTTCCTTTTCTTTGCATACCATATTAAAACAAGTTATCATAAGATGTATTACTTTATGAAAATAATGTTAGGTGGGAAATACATGTTAGAACAATTTCATATACATGCTGATTTAAAACAACAGCTTTCTACGATTCATGAAAAGAATAAACAAGAAGCTGGTGAAAATGCACATTTAATCGGAACGAAAATATATAAAGCGTCTGATAATAGCATTATTGAAGATGCGATTACAGCACTTCTTCTTGGCAAGAACATTCTATTAAAAGGACCGACTGGTAGTGGTAAAACAGTACTAGCGGAAACTCTTTCTTCTTTATTCCAAAAACCAATGCATAGCATTAACTGCTCTGTCGACTTAGATGTAGAGGGTATTTTAGGATACAACACACTACAAACGAAAGATGGTGCATCTGAAGTTTCATTCGTTAACGGTCCTCTTATGAAAGCAATGAAGAACGGTCACTTCCTATATATTGACGAAATCAATATGGCAAAACCTGAAACTTTACCGCTACTTCACGGCGCATTAGATTACCGTAAAATGATCACAAACCCATTTACACAAGAGGTTGTATACGGTGATGACGAATACCGTGTAATTGCTGCGATTAACGAAGGTTACGTTGGAACAAGTGAGCTAAATGAAGCATTAAAAAACCGTTTCGTTATTATTGAAGTTCCTTACATTCAAGGTGACACACTAAAAGAACTATTATTAGCAGAATCAAAATTAAATGATGTTGCAACAATTGAAAAGTTTGTTGCATTTGCAAGCGACCTTATGCCTTTAGCTCGCGATGGACGTGTAAGTGAAGAAGCAGCAAGTATTCGTGGTATTATCGATGCATGTGATTTAGGTGTATATATTCCTGTTATGCGAGCGATTGAACGAAGCATAATTGCAAAACTTAATGATGAAACAGAACAAATGACTGTCCGTGAATTAGCAGAAAGTTATTTCTTTGAGGGATAATTTATGAGACAAATTTTTAGTGACAAAAAAATTGATGCGTCGCTGTTTCTACAAATGGAAAACTTAATGTATGCCCTTCTAAAAGAAGACGATGCCTATCTTGAATATGGCTATAAAGCATACTACGACGAAATTGAAAAGAAAGTTGTCATTAGTCACTTTTGGGATGATCGAAAAGAAGAAGATACAGTAATCGGATTAAAAAGCGAAGTGTTCTTGAAAGCACTTGGTAATAAACATTACTCGGACATGACTTTAATTCGTTCTTATGCGATTGAATTGCAAGAATCGCCCCTAAAAAAGTTTTTAACACAATTATTTGTTCTATTAGAAGATTTACGCGTTGAGGAAATCGTAAAGAACTTACGTCCTGGCACGAAACATGTTTTTAAACGTCGAAAAGAAATGTACCGCAACTATTTCGGCTCTCAAAATGAAATAAATCGCGTTCGTAATTATCACGGTGATCGTCTATTTTGCCTATGCTATCTTTCATTAACGAGCGATAAATATGAAATGTTTAATAATGAATATTTTGAGCAAATTGAAGCGATTTTACATGAAACATTCCAAGCACGTAATACAGAAGATATTATGTATATCGTTGAGAAAATTCGCTATCGCTTAGAGGCGCTTCTTGAAAGTGATATGCTTAACAACTATTTCGGACATGCCCCACTTTACTTATCTGTCCTTGTAGACGAAAAGAACTGTCGTGTTGAAGATTTAGCAAATGATGATACGCAACTTATAGATGACGATGAAAATAAAAACAAAATGGATGAAAGTTTCTCCACATGGCATCGTGAAAATAAAAATAACGAAAACGAGAACTTTTTACGCTTTGAATTAGAAAGCGGAACAAAAACTAATATGATGGGTGATACTGCCCGTGAATCAGAAGATGGCGACCAAGCACTTGGTTCTGTACAAGGTACTTCACAAAAAAGTACACAATCCAACTTTGATGGCGCTGATACAGAAGAAGCAAGGGCTTCTCACGCTTCTAGCCAGCACGACGGTGCATACGGTAAGTATAATGTAGGTGCTTCTCATACATTTAAAGAAGCTCGCAAACCAAACTCAGATGAGAAAAAAGATTACCAAGCTATCAAATCAGTCGTTAATAAAGATGTAAAAGAATTAAAGAAAATTATCGAAAAAACAATTGAAAATAAAACGAATGCGAATAGCGATAAATATTACGGAAGACTTCGTAAGAAATTCCTTCGTATTTATACCGAAAAACAACCGCGTATGTTTTATAAAAAAGGACAAGAGTCACAAGAACTCGACGTTGCATTCCAACTGTTAGTTGACTGTTCTGGTTCTATGTATAACAAAATGGAAGAAACGAAGAAGAGTGTTGTACTATTCCATGAAGCTTTAAAATCTTTAAAAATCCCGCACGCTATTAGCGGATTTTGGGAAGATGCCTCTAGCGCTAAACCTGAAGATAAGCCGAACGTTATCCATGAAGTTGTAAATTATAAAAACTCAACGTTACCAAACGTTGGTCCAGAAATTATGCAACTTCGTGAAGAAGAAGATAACCGCGACGGATATATTATTCGTATCGTTTCTGAAAAGCTTGCCAAAAGACCTGAAAAACATAAATTCTTACTAGTCTTCACAGACGGTGAGCCTTCTGCGCTAGACTATCAACAAGACGGAATTTTAGATACGCATGAAGCTGTTAAACTCGCGCGTAAAAGTGGTATGGAAGTAATCGGTATCTTCATCGAAGAAGGCGAAGCGAAAGAAGCAACTTATCAATTGATGAAAAACATTTATAACCATCACTTCTTAGTTGCAAATCACGCTGAAGATTTACGACTGAAGATTAAACCATTACTGAAAAAATTATTACTGAAGACGATTGAATAGAAAATAGGAGCCTTGTGGCTCCTGTTTTTTCGTTCAATTACTTTGTTTCTGGTTGAAACTTGTATGGAATGGCTACTTCTAACAAATATTCAAATCCTCCGTCATAGTATGGGAAGCGCTCATTCGCAATTGTTCGATCCACCCACTCTACTGCAGAAATTTCACCTTCATCTTCCGCAATAAGTTCACCTTTTTCTACATTCGCTCGGAATGTAAAAAATAGCGCATGATTCCCTGATTCTTCAAAGAATTTTTCATTGATCGCAACAAGTCCACCTAACGTAGCAGTTAAACCTGTCTCTTCTTTCACTTCTCTTATTAGTGCTTCCTCTAATATTTCACCTTTTTCCACAGCCCCACCTGGCAATGACCAAACGTTTTGTTCTACATTATGTACCATTAATATTTTATCTGTTTCTTCGTCATGTATTAGTGCATATACGACATCAACTCTTTGCATGTTGCTTTTCTCCTTCAATTAACTCATCCATTGTAAATAAAGAATGTAGTTGTAAACCATCTGCTAATAAGTTTTCTCTTCCCTCTTTCGTTCGTTCAATCACACCTAGAACATGATGTACTTTCGCACCTAGCTCTCTTAAATCTTTCGTACTTAATAATATTTGACCACCTGTCGTAATAACATCCTCAACAACACAAATATTTTTCCCAGCAATATTAACGCCTTCTGCTAACTTACATGTGCCGTACTTCTTCGCTTCTTTTCTTACAAATACGACCGGTATACCTGTTTGTAAAGATAATGCTGTTGCTACTGGAATTCCTCCCATCTCTAAACCTGCTAACACTTCTGTTTCAGGAGGAATTTGCTCTTTTAATCGCTTTACAATTTCTAATAATAGTACTGGATTAGATTCGAATAAGTACTTATCAAAATATTGATTTGATACTTGCCCTGATCGAAGCTTAAATGTTCCCGTTAAACGTGACGTACTGTAAATTTCCTTTGCTAATTCCCATTTCTCCATTCTCTGTCTCCCCTTTACACACAAATTAACTCATTCTATCACATTTGTAATTATTTGTATATTCCCAAAATACAAATAAAAAGAGCCGATTCCTAAGAATCGACTCTTCCTATTAATTCATCACTAACTCAGCTGTGAGCTTTTTTTTTAATTTAGCCAACATGTCAGTTGTCATTTTGTCTAAATCGTATTCTGCTTTAAAGCCCCACTCTTTCATTGCTGCTGTTGCGTCAATAGAGTTTGGCCAGCTATCAGCGATTGTTTGACGAGCTGGATCTACTGCATAATCCATTGTAAACGTCGGAATGTGTTTACGAATTGACGCTGCAATTTGCTCTGGCTCGAAGCTCATTGCTGTAATATTAAATGCATTTCTATGCACTAGCTTACTTGGATCAGCTTCCATTAATGAAATGATCGCTTGTAAAGCATCAGGCATATACATCATGTCCATGTACGTTCCTTCAGCAATGTATGAGGTGTATGCACCTTTTTTAATCGCCTCATAATAAATTTCAACTGCATAATCAGTCGTTCCGCCTCCTGGAGGAGCTACGTAAGAAATTAAACCTGGGAAACGGACACCGCGCGTATCTACGCCAAATTTTTGATGATAATAATCACACAGTAATTCTCCTGCTACTTTGTTTACCCCATACATCGTAGTAGGACGCTGAATTGTATCTTGCGGTGTATTATCTTTCGGCGTCGATGGACCGAATGCACCGATAGAACTTGGCGTGAAGAACTTACAGTTTAATTCACGAGCTGCTTCTAGAGCATTTACAAGTCCACCCATATTTAAATTCCATGCAAATAACGGATTTTTTTCTGCTGTTGCTGAAAGTAAAGCTGCTAAATGAATAATTGTATCTACTTCATTACGCTTTGCGATATCATGTAGTTTTTGTCCATCTGTTACATCTAACGTTTCAAATGGACCAGACGTTACTACTTCACTATCTGTTTCACGAATATCTGTTGCAATAACATTTGATGCGCCGTATACATCACGAAGTTTCATTACTAGTTCAGAACCAATTTGCCCTAAAGAACCGGTTACTAGAATTTTTTTCATTTTCCCCACTCCTCATTTGCAAGCTATTCAAAAGATGTCGTTACTTAAATGATGCCCATTTCTTTTCCTACTTTTTCATACTTATGAATTGCTTCATCTAACATTTCTTTCGTATGAGCTGCTGTAGGCATATTACGAACGCGCCCTGTTCCTTTTGCTACAGTTGGGAACACGATAGATTTTGCGTATACACCTTCTTCATTTAGACGTTTACTAAATTCTTGTGTTAATACTTCGTCCCCAATAATACAAGGTGTAATTGGCGTTTCACTTTCCCCAATGTTAAAGCCAAGTTCTTTTAATCCTTGTTTCAAGTAGCGGCCATTTTCCCATAAGCGATCGTGTAACTCTGTGCTTTCCATTAAGATTTCAATTGATCTCATGCAAGCTGCTGCATCAGCTGGTGTTAATGCTGTAGAGAATAAGAATGGACGTGAACGAACTTTTAACCAGTCAATTAAGTTTTGTTTCCCTGCTACATATCCACCAATTACCCCAATTGCTTTTGATAATGTACCAATTTGGAAATCAACTTTATCAGAAAGACCGAAGTGCTTTACAGTTCCTGCACCTTTTCCAAGTACACCTGAACCGTGTGCATCATCTACGTATGTCATTAAATCTAACTCTTCTGCAATCTCAACAATTTCTGGTAGTTTTGCAACATCTCCATCCATCGAAAAGACACCGTCTGTAATTACCATTAATTTATTGTAAAGACCTGATTCTTTCGCCGCGATTGCTTTTTGGCGTAAATCTTCCATATCAGAATGTTTATAAACAATAATTTTTGCTTTTGATAGACGACTACCGTCAATAATAGATGCATGATTTAATTCGTCTGAAAGAATCGCATCATTTTTATCCATAACAGCTGAAATCGCTGCCATATTACAGTTAAATCCTGATTGATAAGCAATTGCTGCTTCTGTATGTTTAAACTTTGCAATTGTTTCTTCTAACTTAATATGCAAATCTAAAGTACCGTTAATTGTACGAACAGCCCCTGCTCCAACACCGTACTTATGAATAGCACCAATTGCTGCTTCTTGCAAACGGCTATCTGTTGCTAATCCCAGATAGTTGTTTGAAGATAAGTTAATATATTCTTTTCCGCCAATTGTAATGATCGGTCCATTTGAACTCTCAAGCGGATCAATTACGTTATAAAGCCCCTTTGATTTTAAATCCTCTAAATTTTCTTCTAAAAATTTCGCAAGTGTTTTACTAGACATCGTGAAGCCTCCCATCGTTCATGTAAGCGGATTATTGTCTTAATAGTTCTAATAATCCCTCTACTAGCTTAACACGTTTTCAGAATTTATTATAGAAAAATAGTTTAAAGTAACCGCTTACAATTCTAGATTATATATGATTCATTACAATAAATCTATCATTTACTTTTCATATTTGATAGAATTAAAAAAATATTTCGGGAGGTTTCAAACATGGCATTTACAGAATCTGATGTATACAATAACACAGCATTTTTCGAACAATATATGAAACGAAGATACCGAGAAAATAGCCCAAATGAATCCATTGAAAAACCAGTATTCTTTCAGCTCATTGGTCATGTACAAGGAAAACAAATTCTCGATTTAGGCTGTGGTGATGCTAAGTTTGGCGCGGAATTATTAGAGAAGGGATGCTACTCTTACACCGGCATTGAAGGCTCCGAACTTATGTATGAAAAAGCTAAAAAACAACTAGAAAATAAAAATGGATCTGTTCATTTTTTAAACCTCAAAGATTATACCTACCCCTCTTCCACTTTTGATTTAGTAACATCTAGACTCGCCTTACATTATATTGAACATCTTGATACTATTTTTCAAAATGTATTTCAAACTTTAAAAACAAATGGCACCTTTACCTTTAGCGTTCAACATCCCGTTATTACTTCTTCATTTGAAAGCTTACAAACAAGTGGTAAAAGAACGAGTTGGCTCGTCGATGATTACTTTAAACTAGGCAAACGGGTTGAACCATGGATTGACCAAGAAGTTATTAAATATCATCGTACAACGGAAGAGTATTTCACATTATTACAGCAAGCCGGATTTACCATTACATCATTAAAAGAAGCTACACCAAATCCAACCTATTTTCAAGATGAAGAAGAGTATAAACGTCGCTTACGTATTCCTCTCTTCCTCTTATTTTCTTGTACCAAATAAAAAAAAACGATGAATCACTCATCGTTTTTTTATCTCATTGCCTGAGCAACTTCTTTAACTACACGTCTTCCTCTTCCGTGAGGGATACAAAGCGGTGTTCCAAACAACGGATCCGTACTAATTTGACACTCCATTCGGAATACATCACGTACTAGTTTCTCATCTACCACTTCTTCAGGTTTACCTTGTGCATATATTTGTTTATCTTGAATTGCTACAATGTTATCTGCATAGCGGCATGCTAAATTCAGATCATGTAATACCATAACAATTGTTCTTTGTTCTGTTTCATTTAATTCGAATAATAAATCTAGCACTTCAATTTGGTGAGTCATATCTAAGTATGTAGTTGGCTCATCCAGTAAAATGATATCTGTATCTTGTGCAAGTGTCATTGCGATCCAAGCACGTTGACGCTGCCCACCTGAAAGAGCATGCACATCACGCTCAGCAAATTCTGTCATACCTGTTGCTGCAAGTGCCTTCTGTACCATTTCCTCATCTTTTTCTGACCACTGTTTCAGCCATGTTTGATATGGATAGCGTCCTTGTTTTACAAGTTGCAATACTGTAAGCCCTTCTGGTGCTTGCGGTCCTTGCGGTAAAATTGCCATTTGACGAGCAATTTGCTTCGTTTGCATACTTTGAATAGCTTGATTATCTAACAAAATGTCACCAGTTGTTGGCTTTAATAATCTAGCTAGTGAACGTAATAAAGTTGATTTCCCGCAACCGTTGGAACCGATAAAGATTGTAATTTCACCTTTTGGAATTTCTAAATTCAACTCATCAATAATAATTGTTTCACCATAAGACAACGTCAAGCCTTTCGTCTCCAATGCTTTTTGCATATTCATCTCCCTTTATGAATTCCGACTTTTATAAAGTAAATAAATAAAATAAGGTGCACCAATTGCTGATGTAAATACCCCTGCTGGAATTTCAAGTGGTGTGAAAATTGTACGCCCTATTAAATCTGCAGCAAGTACTAGAATTGCACCGACAATAGCTGCAACTGGGAGCAATGCACCGTATAAAGAACCAACTAGCCTTCGTGAAATATGAGGTGCCATTAAACCGACAAATCCAATCCCTCCGGCGAAGGCAACTGCTCCCCCAATTAAAGCCGTACTAAGTAATAACATGAATACGCGTGACTTCGTTAAAGGAACACCAAGTCCTACCGCAATATCATCCCCTAGCTCTTGCGCATTTAAATGTCTAGCAGCTATAAATGATATTACCGTTAAAATGAGAACCCACGGTGCAAGTACCATAACATTTTGCCAAGAAGAGCCATAAACGGTACCCGTAATCCATACATTCGCTTGGCTCGCTTGATAAATTGGTGCTAACAACATAAATAATGTTGTTGCCGCCTTCGTTAATGCCCAAAATCCAACACCAATTAAAACGAGAATAATTGGTGATAATCCATCATTTTTCCATGCAAATAAGTATACAAAAACCGCTACAATCGTTGCTCCTGCAAAAGCTGCTAACGGCATATAATGAATGCTTACAGTTAGCGCATTATTTTTATCACTAAATAGCGCTAAAAATAATACAACTGCAACACTTGCCCCGCCCGTAATCCCGATGATATCAGGAGAAGCAAGTGGATTTCGAACGAGCCCTTGTAAAATACAGCCCGCTACTGCAAGCGCAATTCCTACGAGGATAGCAATTAAAATACGTGGCATACGAAACTTATTTACAACCATATTTGACATCACATCGCCATTTCCAGTAATTGCTTGCCATACGTCATAAGGAGCAATTTTCATGTCCCCCATACCTGCGCTCGCAAAGAATAATCCTATTAAAACAACTAGTAAACTTAACAAGACGAGACAAGCTCGTTTATACATTAAAAACGAGAGCTCGCCTTTTCCTATACGAAACGGAATATATTTCTTCATTTGCTAAGCCCTCTCTTACGTGCAATATAAATAAAGAATGGAGCTCCAATAAATGCTGTCATAACTCCTACTGGTACTTCTTGTGGCATAATGACATATCTTGCTGCTATATCAGCCAATATTAGTAGTATTGCACCTAACAATCCGCTATAAGGCACTCTCCATCTGTGGTCAACTCCAACAAGAAATCTCGCAAAATGCGGAGTAATAATTCCAATAAATCCAATTGGGCCAGCAACCGCAACTGAACCACCAGACAACAGTACAATAATAAGTAACACGAACGATTTCATTAAAATTGTTCGTTGTCCAAGTCCTTTCGCGACATCTTCTCCCATCATCAATGTATTTACTTTCCCTGCCATCATAAGAGATGCAATCCATCCTATTAATAAATACGGGAATACAGATTGTAAAATTTCTAACTTTCTCCCTTGCACAGATCCAGCAAGCCAAAATAATACCTCTTCAAGTGCTTTTTCATTTAACACAAGTAATCCTTGTGTTAATGATGAAAATAACGCACTAATTGCGACCCCTGCTAACGTTAACTTAAGAGGAGTAGTCCCTTCTTTCCCTAAAGAACTAGAAGCAAATACAAGTACAGCTGCAACCGCCGCTCCTAAAAAGGCAATCCATGTGAAAGCTAATAATGATGTTACTGAAAAGATTACAATTGCTACAACTATAAAGAACGCAGCACCTGAATTTAATCCAATAAAATCTGGAGAAGCAAGTGGATTCTTCGTTAAAGTTTGCATAAGACAACCAGCAATGGCTAAACTAGCACCAACACTAGCTGCAATTAACGCCCTAGGCAGACGTACATTCTGAATAATAATATGTTCATTGGAACCGTTAAAATGGAAAAAAGCATCCACTGCTAGTTTCCAACTCGTATTTGTATATCCGAAAATAATACTTCCCCAAACACAAATAACGACTGCAATGATTCCAACAAATAATCCAATCCATTTTGCTCGATTTGTTTTTAATAACATGCAGCGTTTCCCCTTCAATGTATAATGATACGTTGTTAGTGTATTTCAACTTAATTCTCATTGTCAACGAAAATGAGAATTATTTTCACCCATATGTATTGACAATTAAAAGATAAAGGCTTAATATCATGCTTGCTATTGAAAAATATTCTCAACATATAGGGGGTACATAATGAATTTCATGCGGAAGAAATCGTTTACAGTATTTGTATTTTTACTAGCATTTTCAATGCTTTTAAGCGCTTGTGGAAAATCAAATAACAAAGAAGAATCTACAAAAGAAGATAATAAAAAAGAAGTGGTTACTGTAGAACATGCAATGGGTAAAACAGAAGTTCCTGCTAATCCAAAACGTGTAGTTATCTTAACAAATGAAGGAACTGAAGCTTTACTTGAATTAGGTGTGAAACCAGTTGGTGCTGTAAAGTCTTGGACTGGTGACCCATGGTATCCACATATTAAGGATAAAATGAAAGATGTAAAAGTTGTTGGTGATGAAGGACAAGTTAACGTTGAAACAATCGCTTCTTTAAAACCAGACTTAATTATCGGTAACAAAATGCGTCACGAAAAAGTGTACGAACAATTAAAAGCAATTGCACCTACTGTGTTCTCAGAAACATTACGTGGTGAATGGAAAGATAACTTCAAATTTTATGCAAAAGCATTAAATAAAGAAAAAGAAGGTCAAAAAGTTGTAGCTGATTACGAATCACGTATGAAAGATTTAAAAGGCAAACTTGGCGATAAAGTAAATCAAGAAATCTCTATGGTTCGTTTCATGCCTGGTGATGTTCGTATTTATCATGGCGATACATTCTCTGGTGTTATTTTAAAAGAACTTGGATTTAAACGTCCTGGAGATCAAAACAAAGATGATTTTGCAGAGCGTAACGTATCTAAAGAGCGTATTTCTGCTATGGATGGTGACGTATTATTCTACTTCACATTCGATAAAGGAAATGAGAAAAAAGGATCTGAACTAGAAAAAGAATATATAAACGATCCTCTATTTAAAAATTTAAATGCCGTAAAGAATGGTAAAGCATACAAAGTCGACGATGTTATTTGGAATACAGCTGGCGGTGTAATTGCTGCTAACCTATTACTAGATGACATCGAAAAACGCTTTGTTAAATAATATTTCCTTAACCAGCTCCCTTCTGTGGAGCTGGTTATTTTTCAATTCACTTAAATGTCACATTATTTCGTTTTGTATTTTTATTCCCAATATGTTATATTGAGAAAGTAAATAGAATATATTTTCTTTATATCAGAATAAATGTTTTAATCTGAATTTTCTGATTAATCACTATTTTATTTTCTTTTAGAATTCAATTATTACATTTGAAAACGCTTATCATCTCGTTTTCAGGGCAAAATACAGTAACGGTCGAAGAAAAATAGAACTTTTTTAGAAATTTTCTTTCTATTTCCATATAATTCTATTGACTTCTAAATATTTTGTAAATTAAAATGATTACATAAATATCCGTTATACAGGATTAGGGGGAAACAAAAATGGATGCAGCTTTAAAATTAGACAAAGCTGGAGAGCAACAATCACCAAAAAAACATCCACCAGGGTTGTACTTGTTGTTCTTAACAGAAATGTGGGAAAGATTTAGTTATTATGGAATGCGTGGCCTTTTAGTTCTTTATTTAACAACTGCTGCGGTTAGTGGCGGGTTAGGATTTGATAAGGCATTTGCAGTGCAATTATACGGTTATTTTACAGCAGCAGTATATTTCATGCCAATTCTTGGCGGATGGCTAACTGATCATTACATTACAAGACGTCATGCCATTACTCTCGGCGGAATTATTATGGCAATCGGTAACTTTGTACTATTCTCAATGAACACAAAAACAGGACTTTTCCTTGGATTAATATTATTAGTTATTGGTAATGGATTCTTTAAACCAAATATTTCTACACTGTTAGGTGAATTGTATGATGAAAATGATTCACGTCGTGACAGTGCATTTACTATCTTCTATATGGGTATTAACGTAGGTGCTTTCTTTGCTCCACTTATTTGTGGATTTTTAGCAGAAGACTTCTTTAAAACAAGCGTTGATGGCGTTATGGTTATGGGATATAAATACGGATTCTTAGCAGCTTGTATCGGTATGATTGTTGGGCAAATTGTTTTCAACTTATTAGCTCCTCGCTACCTTGGTAAAGCTGGAACAACAGTTGTCGGTAAAAAATCAAAAAATCAACCTACAATTGAAAAGAAACCTTTAACAAAACAAGAAAAAAATCGCACTTGGGCAATTGTAATTTTAACTTGTTTCGTAGTATTCTTCTGGGCAGGCTTTGAACAAGCTGGTAGTTCTTTAACACTTTATACAGATAAATTTGTTGATCGTACAATTTTCGGATGGGAAGTGCCAACATCTTGGTTCCAATCCGTTAATCCAGCGTTCATCGTACTCCTTGCACCATTCGTATCTATGCTATGGTTAAAACTTTCTAAATCAAAGCGTGGCGATTTAAAAATACCAACAAAAATGGCATTTGGTATGATTTTACTAGGTATAGGTTACCTGGTTTTAACATTAGCGGTTCTAAAAACCGGAAGTAGTGAAGCTGATATAACTGTTAAAGCAAACTTATTATTCATCGTTATCACTTATATGTTCCATACAATTGGAGAACTATTCTTATCACCAATCGGATTATCTATGGTAAGTGCCATTGCACCTGTTAAATTAGCATCATTATTAATGGGTGTATGGTTAGCTGGTTCAGGTATGGCTAACTGGTTAGCTGGTAAACTTGCTTCCTTTACACAATCATTAGGATACCTTGAAGTATTTGCAAGTATCGGGATTATCGTTATCGTCTTAGGATTTGTACTTCTTCTATGCTCTAAAAAAGTTGCAAGTATGATGGAATAACAAAAAGACGCTTCTAAAATTAGAAGCGTCTTTTTTATTATTTCTCCTCTAAAGCTGTCACGTCCACATGAACGCTCTCACCAGGATTAGATACATCATACACTTGAGCACTCCCCTTCTGCTCATCACAGCTCTCAATCCATACTGGTACGCCCTCATATGTAACGTCAATTCTACTTGAAGAAGATAAGATTTGTTTCACACGTTTCACATCCATACTACTATCCCTCCTTTTGCTTACTAGACTCCTTTCTATTTTTTCTTTTCCTTTTAGAATATATTCCGTAAGGCAGCATGTTGATTGATAGTCATTTCTTCCTCACATGCTAATATTTTCTCTCATATCACCTTTCTGACAAATAAAAAAAGACGTATATCCCACACGTCTTTTTCCATAATATTCAAATTTTAAGAAAATAATGTTTTTACTACCGCACTTACTTTATCATTATGGATTTGATAATACACTTCTAATCCTCGTCTTTCAAAGCGCACTACTTTATTTTGCTTTAACTTCGTTAAATGTTGTGAAACCGTTGATTGCGGAATTTCTAATACTTCCTGTAGTTGTGTTACATTACATGTTCCTCTTTGCATAAGTTCCATTACTAGACGTAGACGAAGTGGGTGAGCTAACGCTCTTAACATTTGTACATCTTCTTCTGAAATACGACATTCGAATTGATTTTGGCTCATAAAGTTCCCCTCATTTTCGTTTTTATTTGCGTTTTTATGTTCTTTTTATTTATTTATATATCTGTTCTTATATTTCCTGTTACGACATAACTTTATCAACCTATAAAGCCGAAAAATTTTTCCATCTTTATCAGCAAAAATTCAGGAAAAAATCCTTGCTGATTTTGAATATTATACTATATGATATAACGAAAAAGCAAAATAATGGCCTACGAATACTTTGCTTGCAAACGTTGTTTTATCAAGCTTTTTGTTATATTTTCACCTCATTGAAACGCACAGTAACGGTATTGTAAAATACCGTCTATAATTGATAACCTATCGTAATGTAGTTGAACTATAATTAACCTCTTTGTTACGCTAAAAGGAATTTTCAGTAAAAAGAGATGATGTGATATTAAAAATTTGTTTCTAATTTTTTATTCGTATTGCAAGCGGTTGGACTGTTGTGCAAAACTTCCTATTTAAATCCACTCACCAATCCTCCCTCACACTAGATCAAATAGGACAGATGAGTTCATATATCAAACTTTATACTCGATATAAAAGATGACATCTAATATACACTTATAGGAAACATGTCAGCTGAATAAGCAAAATAATATGCAAATAGTTTATACAGCACACTTAAATTCATTTGAGTGTGTTTTTTGTCTACTTTATGAACAAAGCTTTTCTTTTAACACTATTATGGAATAATTATACTTTTTTACGTTGACAATAGTGTTGAAGGAGAATATACTAAGCATGTAAGTTGATTGTGAATAGTTTCACAAATAATGTGAATTTCTTCACATATAATAGATAGGAGTTGTCATTATTATGAGTACTTGGACACAAATTTATGACCCATTAAACAATATTTGGTTATCTGCACTAATCGCAGCACTTCCAATCTTTTGTTTCATCATTTGTTTAATGGGATTCAAAATGAAAAGTTACATGGCTGGTCTTTATAGTGTGATTGTCGCTATTATCCTTGCAATATTTGTTTATAAAATGCCAGCAACAGTAGCTGTAGCATCTGCTGGATTCGGTGTTTTATCTGGATTTTATCCAATTTGTACTATCGTTATCGCCGCAATTTTCCTTTACAAATTAACTGTTAAAACAGAGCAATTCAATATTATTCGCGATAGTATTTCAAGCATTACAAATGATCAACGTTTACAAGTATTATTAATCGCTTATTCTTTCGGTGCTTTCTTAGAAGGTGCAGCTGGTCTAGGGGTTCCAGTTGCTATTACAGCCGCACTACTTGTAGGTATGGGCTTTAATCCATTAAAAGCAGCAGGTATTTGTTTAGTAGCTAATATTGCTGGTGGTGCTATGGGTGCTATGGGTATTCCAGTTACAGTGCCAGCACAATTAACTCAACTTGACGCATTAACTATTGGTCGTCAAACTGTTCTTATTTTACCTTTCATTAGTATTATTTTACCTTTCTTACTCGTTTCAATGGTCGATGGAATTAAAGGTATTAAAGAAACTTGGCAAGGTATTCTTGTAAGTGGTGTTTCTTTCGCTATTACTCAATTCGCTGTGACTTACTTCTTAGGTGCAGAACTTACTAATATTTTCGCAGCAGTTGTAAGTATGATTGCTCTTGCATTATTCTTACGTGTTTGGCAACCAAAATCTTCTGCTAAAGAAGAAAAACAAGAAACTAAAGCATCACATACATTCAATCAAATTTTATACGCTTGGTCTCCATTCGTATTCTTAACTGCATTTGTAACAATCTTTAACTTAAAACCGATTAAAGCTTTATTTGCTCCAGATGGTGCGTTAGCAAACTTAGTATTTAACATTCAGTTCCCTGGTCTTCATAATGCTGTTATGAAAACTACACCAATTACAAAAGCTGATACACCTTTCGCAGCTGTTTTCAAATTTGATGTATTCTCTTCTACAACTACTGCGATTGTACTAGCAATTATCGTTTCACTTATCGTTTACCGCGTAAAAGGTAAAATGGTTAAAGAATTAATGATTGAAACAATGAAAGAATTAAAAGCTCCAGTATATACAATTTGTAGCGTTATCGCTTTAGCTTACGTAGAAAACTACTCTGGTATGTCATCTACACTTGGACTTGCATTTTCTTCTACTGGTAATGCATTCCCAGTTCTTTCTCCAATCTTAGGATGGATTGGCGTATTCATTACAGGTTCAGTAGTTTCAAGTGGTTCTTTATTCGCACCACTTCAAGCAGTAACAGCAGACCAGTTAAACATCGTTCCTTCTACACTTGTTGCCTTAAACGTAGTAGGTGGTACAATGGCAAAAATGGTTTCACCACAATCTGTAGCAGTTGCTTGTGCCGCAGTTGGACTAGTTGGTAAAGAATCTGCTCTATTTAAAACAGCAATGAAATACAGTTTAATCTTCTTAGCTGTTATTAGCTTACTTCAATTAAACGCTGTATTTAATATCTTTTAAAAATAAAACACCGATCCAAGTGGATCGGTGTTTTTCACATTACATTTTTTTATTTTTTAATAAAGAAGCTCCAGCAATTTCTGGGTGAGTCATTTCGAATGGATCTAAAATAATATCCAATTCCTCTTCCGTCAGTACACCATGTTCTAAACATAACTCCCTAACAGATTTCCCTGTTTCAATTGCTTCACGTGCAATACGAGATGCTACTTCATAACCAATATGAGGATTAACTGCTGTAATAATTCCAACACTTTTCTCAACATATTGCTTCAGCAATTCTTCATTTGCCGTAATTCCTTCAATACAATATTCACGGAATACACGGAATCCATTATTCATAATACTAATAGATTGAATTAAATTAAATACAAGCACAGGCTCCATTACGTTTAACTCTAATTGTCCTGCTTCTGATGCTAAGCAAATTGTATGATCGTTTCCGATTACTTGGAATGCGACTTGGTTAATCACTTCTGCCATAACTGGATTTACTTTTCCTGGCATAATCGATGAACCTGGCTGACGTGCTGGCAATTGAATTTCAGCTAACCCAACACGTGGACCAGACGCCATAATACGAAGATCGTTTGCAATTTTAGACATGTTCATCATACATACTTTAAGTGCTGCAGATACTTCTGTGTATGCATCTGTATTTTGCGTTGCATCAACTAAATGCTCTGCACCAACAAGTGGGAATCCACTAAACGTTCTTAAATGTTTTACCACTTGTTCAATATACGTAGGATTTGCATTTAATCCTGTACCAACAGCTGTCGCGCCCATATTCACTTCATATAAATGTTGACGAGACTGTTTAATTCTTTTTATATCACGCGCAAGCACTCGGCTATACGCTTCAAATTCTTGTCCAAGGCGAATTGGAACTGCATCTTGTAAATGTGTGCGTCCCATTTTAATAACGTGATCAAACTCTTTTGCTTTTTTACGAAAAGCAGAATGAAGTTCTTCCATTGTAATAAGAAGCTTTTCTAACATCATAAGAGTTGCAATATGAATCCCTGTTGGAAACGCATCGTTCGTTGATTGGGCCATGTTCACATGAGTGTTTGGGCTAATTTTCGCATACGCCCCTTTTTCATATCCCATACGTTCTAACGCTCTATTCGCAATTACTTCATTTGTATTCATATTAATAGAAGTTCCGGCTCCACCTTGAATAGGGTCCACGATAAATTGATCATGAAACTTTCCATCAACAATTTCTTGCGCTGCTTCTGCAATTTCATGTCCAATGTCTTTAGCTAAGTAACCAGTATCTATATTCGCAAGCGCCGCCGCTTTTTTCACAATTGCCATTGCTGTAATGAGTGATGGATGAATGCGATATCCTGTAATTGGGAAGTTTTCTACGGCACGTAATGTTTGTACACCATAATAAGCTACACTTGGTACTTCTTTTTCACCTAAAAAATCTTTTTCTATACGTATATCCTTCGTTGCTATCATTTTTATCACCTATACTTTTTCATTCTAAATCCTTATCCAAAAAATCCGCCCTCTAAAAACACGAGTATCATTCAGAAGAATTTTTCAGTATCCACCTTCACTATATAGCACCTTTTTTGAAAGCGCAAACATTTATTTTTCTGTATATCCTTTTTATTAAAGTTTATAGAAAATCATTCTTCTACTTTCCTTATTTCCACTCGTTTAATTTGATGCATATCCTTTTCAAGGACTTTAAAATAAAAACCGTGTTTCTCAATAATATCTCCTTCAGCAACGATTTGTTTTTGTACCATAATCCAGCCACCAATTGTATCTACATCATCAGCAATTAAATGTATGCCAAGCAAATCATTTACTTCACTAATAAGCACTTTTCCCTCTACGATTTTATAACCTTCACTTACATGCTCTATAGGAGGATTCTCATCTTCATCGTATTCATCTCGAATTTCTCCAACAATTTCTTCTAAAATATCTTCTAGTGTAACAATCCCAGCTGTACCACCATATTCATCATACAATACAGCTAATGGAATGTGTTTTCTTTGCATTTGTAATAGTAAATCATGAATTGGAATATTTTCTAGCACTTCAATAACTGGTCTTGTATATGGCATAATCGAGCACTCCTCATCCCGATTACCATCCATATAACGAATAAATAAATCTTTTACATTAACCATCCCAATAATTTCATCTTTATCTTCACCAAATACAGGATATCTCGTATACTTTTCTTGCGCGATTATTTTAATATGTGTTTCAAATGGTTCGTCCTCATATAAGCCTACAACTTCCGTACGAGGTACCATAATTTCTTTTGCTACTCTATTATCAAATTCAAAAATATTATTTACATATTTAAATTCCCTTTGGTTAATCTCTCCGCTCTCATAGCTCTCAGATAAAATTAACCTTAATTCTTCTTCTGAATGAGCTACTTCATGTTCAGAAGCTGGATGTAATCCGAATAAACCAGTTACAACCCTCGCTGAACCATTCAAAGCCCAAATAAACGGATACATAACTCGGTAAAAATAAATAAGTGGTTTCGATAACAATAAGCTAACTTGTTCTGCTTTTTGTATAGCAAATGTCTTTGGAGCAAGTTCCCCAATGACAACATGTAAAAATGTAATTACTGCAAAGGCAATAATAAATGAAACTGTACTGGAAATTGCAGGTGAGAATTTTAATTTTAAAAACAACGGCTCGAGTAAATGTTTAATGGTTGGTTCCCCTAACCACCCAAGCCCTAAAGCAGTAATTGTAATACCTAGCTGACAGGCCGATAAATATTCATCTAAATTTGAAGTTACCTTTTTAGCTGCCAGTGCACCTCGTCTTTTTTCGCTAACGAGTTGATCAATACGACTGCTACGTACCTTAATAATTGCAAATTCAACAGCCACAAAAAATGCTGTTAACCCAATAAGAATGACTACCATCAATAATTTTAAAATATCCACATATGCTCTTTAGCTTTCTTAGCTAAAGTTACACCTCCTTTTAAAAAGAAGTTTCACTTTAGTTTCTTCAATTATTGGACAGCAACTCTATATAAAATCCACCAATTTTCAAACCTCATACAATTCTAAAGGTAAAGCATCAGGGTCTTGGAAAAAGACGAATTTCTTCCCCGTTATTTCATCAATACGGATCGGTTCCGTCTCAACACCACATTGGTTTAAATGCTTCACAGCTTCTTCTATATTTGTAACAGCAAATGCTAAATGTCTAAGACCGGCTGCTTCTGGAAAACTTTTGCGCTCAGGCGGATTTGGAAATGAAAATAATTCGATTTGATACTCTTCTCCTACACATAAATCTAATTTATAAGAATCTCGTTCCTTTCTATATACTTCATTTATCTCTTTAAACCCTAATATCCTAGTATAAAAATCCTTTGACATCTCATAATTCGAACAAATAATTGCAACGTGATGCACTCTACATATATTCATGCTCTCTCTATTCCTTTCTTTACCAAAGATGCATATTCTCCCTTGAAATGAAAAACATATATAGCAGAATATCTCTTTTAGGGGGCTTACCATGAAATTCATTACTTTTTTCGTCGGACTAATTGTTGTTTTCTTGCTCGCTTATATTGCTAGCAATAATAAGAAGCATATTAAATTTAAACCAATTTTTATCATGCTTATTATACAGTTAATTTTAACCTATTTACTATTAAATACAGAAATCGGCCTCATACTTATTAGAATCATTTCCAGTTTGTTTACCAAGCTACTCGAGTATGCTGCTGATGGAATAAATTTCGTATTTGGTGGTCTTGCAAATAAAGGTGAAATGCCATTTTTCCTTACTGTATTATTACCAATCGTCTTTATTTCTGTTTTAATTGGTATATTACAACATTTCAAAATACTACCATTTTTTATTCGTTGGATCGGGTACTTTCTTAGTAAAATAAATGGTCTTGGTAAATTAGAATCTTACAACGCTATCGCCTCTGCCATTGTCGGCCAATCAGAAGTTTTTATTACAGTGAAAAAACAATTAGCTCAAATTCCAAAACACCGTCTTTATACACTTTGTGCCTCTGCTATGTCAACCGTATCTATGTCTATCGTAGGTGCCTATATGACAATGATTGAACCTAAATATGTAGTAACTGCACTCGTTCTCAATTTATTTAGCGGTTTTATTATCATACTCATCATTAACCCTTACGACGTTAAAGATGACGAAGATATTTTAGAAATCAAAGGTGAAAAACAAAGCTTTTTTGAAATGCTTGGAGAATACATTCTTGATGGTTTTCGTGTAGCCATTGTTGTCGGCGCTATGCTCATCGGATTCGTCGCATTAATTAGTTGTATTAATGACCTGTTCCTCATTATATTCGGTATTACGTTCCAACAATTAATCGGCTATGTATTTGCACCTATCGCATTCCTTATCGGTGTACCCAGTTCTGAAATTGTCGCGGCTGGCAGCATTATGGCAACGAAGCTTGTAACGAATGAATTTGTCGCAATGATGGACCTTAGTAAAATTTCTAATAGCCTTTCTCCCCGTACAGTTGGTATTATTTCTGTTTTCCTTGTATCTTTTGCCAATTTTTCTTCCATTGGTATTATTTCAGGTGCGGTAAAAGGACTAAATGAAGAACAAGGAAACGTTGTTGCGAGGTTTGGCCTTAAATTACTATATGGAGCTACTCTCGTTAGTATTTTATCTGCAATTATCGTAAGCATTATGTTGTAATTAGGTAAAATTTTATCATTTTCTTATCCCTATCTTTTGTATACAATAACGAATAGGTGTCTTATAAATAATCAAGACATCTATTTTTTATACATGTACAATCGCTTTTATTTAGCGTAAAATATTTTTTATGTGTTTGAATACACTTCTAAATGTATACACTTTGATAGTTTTAAAGGAGAAAAAATGATGAAATCCGACACGAACAACAATACGCGAGCCAAAAAGGGACGCTCAAAGAAAAAACGCCTACTTTGGTTCCTTCTTATTCCATTACTAATTGTAGCACTTGGAGCAGGAGGCTACTCCTTCCATATATACAGTAAAGCAAAGTCCGTCTTAAATAATGCTTATGCTGAACTAGGTCGAGGAGATAAGTCCAGTAAACGTGAAAAAGCTGTTAAACCTATGACCGACAATATTTCCGTACTAATTATGGGTGTTGATGAAAGTGATATTAGGGAAAAAGGTTATGGAAAAGCAACTCGAACAGATGCATTATTACTTGCAACAATTAATAAAAACGATAAATCCGTTAAACTTGTAAGCATTCCACGTGACTCACGCGTCTACATTAAATCACGTGATAAATACGATAAAATCACACATGCGCACGTATTCGGTGGTGTAGACAGCACAATTGATACGGTAGAGAACTTTTTAGATGTTCCAGTTGACTACTATGTAAAATTCAATTTTAAATCCTTTATTAAAATTGTTGATTCTCTTGGTGGTATTACTGTAGACGTTCCAGTTGAGTTCACAGAGCAAAATAGTAAAGATGAAGCAGATGCCATTCATCTAAAAAAAGGACGTCAACATTTAAATGGAGAAGAGGCACTGGCACTAGCTAGAACTCGTCATATCGATAGTGATTATATGCGTGGTCAACGTCAACAGCTTGTATTAGAGGCCATTGCTGAAAAGGCACTATCTCTTAATTCCATTAATAAAATCGGTGGCCTACTAGACGCTGTCGATAAAGATTTAAAAACTAATTTAACTTTTGATGATATGATGACAATTACAAAAAATTCAATGGATTCAAATTTAAAAATGGAAAAAATGCAAGTAGAGGGTACAGATAAATATATAGGTGGTATTTATTATTACGTTCCAAATGAAAAAAGCGTCGATACTATTTCAACTACCCTTCAAAAACATCTCGGTGTTACGAATAAAAATGAACATAAAAAATTATAATAAAAAGGCTGCTAGATCTTTCTAGACAGCCTTTTTATTATATTTTTCAACATATTTTTCATACACATTGTGACAAGAAGTGACAATTATTACATCAGTGTAACATTTTTTATGAAAACATTACACACACAGTGAAAATAATAGTATACTAGTACGTACATAATGTTATTTTCATCATTTTTATACAAAAAATGTAATACATATATTTATACATAAATTTCTGGGGGGAAATAAATGAAGCTAAGTAAAATACTGATTGGTTCTGCAATTGCTGGGGGCATATTACTTTGTGTAGGCGGTGTTGGGGGATATCAATATGTATCCAAATTAAATAATCAATTAGATACTACTGCATTACCAAATACTACATTTGAAGGTATTTCTCTCGACGGAAAAAATAAGAAGGATATTCAAGCAATTATTAATCAAAAGGTAACTGAGTTAGATCAAAAATCCCTTACCTACATATTCCAAAACGATAAACAAACTTACACATGGAAAGATTTAGGGATAAATTATAAAGAGAAAGATATTATTGACAAAATCTTCAAAGAACAAGAAGGAAACGTAATGAATCGTTATAAAATGCGTAAGCAAGCTGAAAACGGTGAATTAAAACGTGACTATAAATTAACACCACAATTAAATGCAACAGCTTATGAAACCTTTATAAAAGATAAATATAATGAAACATTAAAAAATCCTGTTAACGCAGAATTAAGTATTGAAGGCTCAACAGTAAATGTTAGTCAAAGCCAAAACGGAGAAAAAATAGATAAAGGGAAACTAAGCGGTTTAACAAATGAAGCTATTACTACTGGTAAATCAGATGTTACATTACCAGTTACATTCATAAAACCAGAACGTTCTACAGAAGACATACAGAAAATGGGTATTAAAGAAGTCATTGCTGAATATTCTACTCCAATGGCTGGCCGTAACGGAAATCAATCATTTAACGTAAATAAGTCAGCTAATACTTTAAGTGGGGTTATTGTCGCACCTGATGAAACATTTAGTTTTAACGGTCGCGTTGGCGTAACTGATGCTGCACATGGTTATAAATCTGCAGCAGTATATTCACAAGGTAAAGTAATACAAAGTGCAGGCGGAGGAGTTTGCCAAGTCAGTAGTACATTATACAGTGCAGCTTTAAGGGCAGATTTAGGCATTGTTTCTCGAAGCAATCATTCTATGCCAGTAAATTATTTACCACTTGGGCAAGATGCAGCAGTAGCAGATTATGGTCCAGATTTAAAATTTAAAAATAATACAGGCAATCATATTTATATTCAAGCATTTTCAAATGGAGGTAGTATTACTACACGCATTTTCGGTACAAATACTGGTAAAAATGTTGAAGTTTCTTCTCAAGTAATTAGTAGAACTAGTGATAAAATCACCGCGGTTACGTATAAAAAAGTAACACAAAACGGGGAAGTAATATCAAATGGACAAATTTCAAAAAGCGTATATAAAAGCGCTCCAAAAGAATAGATAATATCAACCGAATAGCATAAAGAAAAAGGCGTGATTTAATCACGCCTTTTTCTTTTGCAGTAATAGTAAAAAAGTTTCAAGATGGTCTTTCGTTTCTTCTAAAGACCACATACGATTTCCTTGCTTCGCAGCTAATACACACGCCTCTTCCCACGCGTTCTTTTTCTTCATATTTATTAATTCATCACGTAATTTCAAAACAATTTCTTCGTCTTCTTGTTCAATAAACTCTTCCATCACGCTTACTATTTCATCCTCATGAATACTTAACGTACAGTACGATTTAAGAAAGTATTGTAATGTCGTATACATAATGTACTCCCCCTTCTTATTTATCAGATGGATAAGAAGTAATAATCTTAAACCCTAATTCTCCTGACTTATCTCTTGCTAAAACAGTAACAGTTTTTACTAACTTGTCTTTTACACTCATATTTTTCTTTATTACCGTTTTTCCAACAGGAAATGAATGAGTTGTATTTAATACGAGACGAGCCTCTTTAGAATTTTTTAACCAATCTTGAATTTCCTTGTCATGTTGCTTCAAGCTATCTTTTACAGCTTTCGTCGCTGTTTCTTTATCATAGTATGTACTTGCGGCTGACACTTTATCTGTCTTCAAGCGATTCTTCAAATCCTCTTCTGACTTGCCTACATGTCTTTCAATCGTATGACCATTTTTAGGTGGTCCTTCCATTTCATCTAAAATATTATCACTAATTTTTTCTACCGATGTAGCTTGATTCCCTGTCTGTTTCTCTGTTTTTTGTTCTTTTCCTGCACATCCGCTTAAGATCAGCATTAATGCCAATAAACTACTGAAGAAAAGACTACTTATTCGTTTCATCATATCACCTCTTCCATGATTATTATCGCAACTTCACTAAAAGTCAATTTCACAACGAAAAAATCTATCAGTTTTCATTTTTTTTATCTATTTTTCCATATTTACCCCAGCAATTTCATCAACCCTCTATTTTTGCCTTTTATAATATATACCCCCTATATTTTTCGATTATTTCCCAGATAAAATCACAGATAACATAACTATAAAACTCTTTTATACAAAGGTTTTTATAGTATTTTTAAAAATATTTTAAAATACCCCTATTTTCATATACCCAATACCCATATAAGGTATAAAGATACCTTCTTATCAACGTTTTTCTACATTATGTAAATTTATCCTTGCCTATACAATCGAAATATGGTGTAATGCAAAAAAAAGATAAAGGATTTTAAACAATGGCTGAAACGATTCAAAATTTCTTAACAGAATACTATTCAATCGCAATTCCACTTAGTATCTTAATTAACATCATCATTAGTCTTTTAGGTTTTATCCCTAGTATTTTTTTAACCGCCATTAATATACAGCTTTTTGGCATAACAAATGGTACTGTTATTTCGATCCTAGGCGAAGCATTAGGGGCTATTATCTCGTTTTATATTTACCGCATGGGCCTTCAAAAGTTCACTCACGATAAAGTAAATAAGTATCCAAAGGTAGAGCGTCTTCTTTATGTAGAAGGTAGAGAGGCCTTTCTACTCGTTCTATCGTTTCGATTGATACCTTTCATCCCATCAAGTATCGTGACTTTATTTGCGGCTCTAGGTAAGATGTCATTACTCTCCTTCAGTATTGCCAGCACAATAGGGAAAATACCGGCCTTATTGATTGAAGTATATTCTGCATATCACGTTATAAATGGAACAAATGAAGCAAAGTGGATTGTAACAATCGCAGGCGCTATTGGATTGTTTTACTTGTGGAAAAAATGGAGAAAAAAATAAAGAAGGAGCATAGGCTCCTTCTTTATTTTTGAGGTATTTTACTAATAATAATCTCTTAAAGTCTTAGTTTACACCAACAGCACTATATGATTGCTTAACTGCTGCTACTTCTGCAGAGCTAGCACCATATAAATCCGCTGCAGCTTGTACTAATCCAGCACGTGCTTGACTAAAAGTAGTAGATTGAGTGAAATATTGCGTATTTGCACGGTAATAGATCGCTCCTACTTTATCTTTACCAATTCCATTCACAGTAACACCGTAATGCGTACCACCATTCGCTAATAAATAAGCTGCTTTGTTAATAATACCGCTGTTTGTATGAACGCCACCATTGTCACTAGTACCAGTATAACGCTTAGAGTAGTGGTCTGGATCACCATATTTCGTTGGATCACTCATAGAGCGAAGTGCATCTCCAGCTTTACCAGGAGTATAAATATCTTCACCAATTTCCCAATCTGGGTTACGGTTATCATAATACTCTACTAATGTACCAAAAACATCTGAAATAGCTTCATTTAATGCCCCTGATTCATTTTGATAAATTAAATCTGAGCTATACTCTGTAACAGCATGCGTTAATTCGTGGCCAATTACATCAATTCCACCAGATAATGAAGTGAACGTTACACCATCACCATCTCCGTATACCATTTGTGAGCCGTTCCAGAATGCATTATTATACTTACTTCCGTAATGAACTGTTGATTTCAATGGTGCTCCTGCATCATTAATAGAGTTTCTATTAAATGTAGCTTTATAATAGTCATATGTTTTACCTGCATAGTAATGAGCATCTACTGCCGCTGCATCATACGCTGCATTGAAAACATTATCTGCATCTACCCATAGAGTTCCTGGTAATGTAGTACGATTTTTCGCATCATATGTGAAAATCGTTGCTCCGCGCGTATTATCTTGTAAGTAGTAAGATGAACCAGATAACGTTGTATTAAGTGATTTCGTATCTCCTAATACACCTTTACCAGTTCCTACTTTATTTGTTCCTGTTACAGGTTTTACTACTGCTTTTGCATCCTGTTTAGGAGCCTCTTGCTTAACTGGTGATTTATCTTCATTTGTTACATGATCCAATTTATTATATTTATTTAATACTTTACCGCTGTCTGCTTCAATGAAATAGTAGTAGTTTCCTGGACTTGGATCTAAGAAGTTTAGATTTACAACGTATGCATATGTTGTTTCTTCACCATTTTGATATACATATAAGTCCGCTTTTGGTTCTACCTCATATTTCGGTGTTACCCCTAAATCTTGCTGCGCGATTTCAATTGCTTTTGCGCCTTCAATCTTATTTTTATTTTTCAACTTTTCCTTTTTGTCTAAATCAGGTGCAACTGTTCCAGACAATACTTTTAAAGAACCGTCTTTACTTACGTGAGCCACTTGAGTAGAACCCCATACAGGCACTCCTTCGTAAACTTGTTGCATACGTACTACTGTTGAATCAGTTACAGCATCTTTCTTCACTTGTTTCACTTTGAAAGAATCTTGCGCACTCTTTTCCCCTAGCTTGTAATCACCTTTTGCTGCGTTTAAGTAATCAAACACAACTGATTCTGCTTTCTTACCAGTCGCTCCAGTTAGATCACCAGAAATAAACTCAGGTGACTGTACTGTCTCATTGTACTTCTTCGTAGAGAGTACATTTTTAGAATCCGCAAATGCAGAGCCTGTCCCTCCAAACGTTGTAACTGCCATTCCTGTCGCTAATACTAACGCTAAACTTTTCTTTTTCATGAATCTTCCCCCTAATAAATTATTTTTTGAAAAAGAGTAGTTTCATATTAGCATTATGTTTCCACTATTAATATACTAAAAATTCAATTAATTTATTTCTCAAGTTTTGTAGAATTTTGAGGAACAAATATTGAAAAACCCCTTTCCTGTCGGAAAGAGGTTTCAATTATGAATTAATTTGTTGAACTGTTTTAGCTTCTTGACCAAGAGTATCTGGCTTCCACGCATACTGAATATCCAATACCACCGCCGCAATCGCCATAACTACAAATGTTCCTGCAATTAACTTTTTCATACTATTTCTCCTCCTTATTCTTCTAATAAGTTTATCGCTAACTTATAGTAGCGATTACTTTCTTTAAAATCTGAACATTCTTCTAAGTATTCAGCTAGTTCTAAGTATATTTTCTTTAAATCTTTTATATTTTCCTCTGCTTTAAAGAAAGGAACTACTTCTATTTCTAGAAATTTTTTATAAACATCTCTTTCTTCAAAATACTTATATCGTAAACTTAATAATAAATATAGCATCCCTTTATATCTATCATCTTTCCTTGCGGCAATGATGCCTTTTTCAATCCATTTAGCCGCTTCCTCGATTTCTCCTAATTGAATACACTGTAACGAAAGTTCATACATAGCATCAATATAGTTCATATCCTCTTCTTTTTTATACTTTAAACATTCTATATAATACTCTTTTGCCTTGGTATAATTTTTTTGACGATAATACAGGTAACCAATATTATTCAAAGCAATAGATAGAATATTATCTTTATCAGCAAAAGAAGTCGCTTCCCTTATGATATGATTATAAATTTCCATAGCTTCGTTATATTGTTTTTTTCTAGTGTAACTAAAAGCAATTAAAAACTTGCAATTAATTATATTTCTAAATTTATATTCACTTTTAAAGCCTTCTAATGCCACGTTAGCAAAGTATAATGTCATGTGGTCTATTTCCATCTGACTATAAGTTAGCGCTAAATTATAATATATTCCTGTTTCATAATAACCTAACTCTTTCGCCATCGCTTCTGTCTTTAACAAGTATTCTAATGCCTGTGTATATTTGTACTGCACAGAATATAACAATGCCTTATTATACGTATATAACATCTTCTGAAAAGGTGAGTATTTCTTATATACCTTTTTCAACTTATTCAATTCTTCCTCTACAGCAGGTAAATCTCGCTTCATCATTAAATACCGCGTATAAAGTAACTTATAATAATTTATAATTTCAAAATCCAACACATGCTTCATTTCACCTTGCAACTCTTCATATATACGTTCTACTTGTTGCTTGTCTAAATGAACTAGTGCATTTAACCATTCATCCAGCTTCCCCTTCACATCTTCTTCTACATCTCTCAAATCCGTCACAGCAATTTCTAGTCTTGTGCAGAGCAATTGTAGAATTTCTTCTGATGCTTCGATCTTTCCATTTTCGATCTTACTTAAGTATGAGACAGAACAAATGCCCTGACATAATTCTTCTTGTGTCATTTTTTGCTGGAGCCGTTTATAAAAGACTTGTTTGCCTATTTTTTCTAATGTTTGTTGCATTGTCCTCCTCCATTCTCATTACCCCCATTACTCTAATAATACATAAAATTTGGAGAAATATAAATTGATAAATATAAATTTTCTAAAAAATATGCATAATTTCATTTTTTTCTCTCTTGACTTCACATCAATATCTCTTCTTTGCTACGAATGGTGAAAAATTGGTATACTATAACCAAATTATGGAGGTGTTCTCGCGATGACTCATTATAAAGACGATAGTTATGCCTTACATACAGACCTATATCAAATCAACATGGCTTATACATATTGGAAAGATGGTATTCATAATCGCCGTTCTGTTTTTGATTTATATTTTCGAAAGCTTCCATTTGAGAACGGCTACGCTGTTTTTGCTGGCCTTGAGAAAATTGTAGAGTACATAGAAAATTTCAGTTTTACTGAAAGCGATATCGCTTACTTAGCAGAATTACAATTCGAAGAAGAATTCCTTCATTATTTACAAAATATGAAATTCACTGGGACGATTCGCAGTATGCAAGAAGGTGAAGTTGTATTTAATAACGAGCCTTTATTACGTGTTGATGCACCACTTGGTGAAGCACAAATTATTGAGACTGCCCTCTTAAATATTGTGAATTACCAAACATTAATTGCCACAAAAGCAGCACGTATGAAACATGCTGCAAGTAATGATGAGCTTTTAGAGTTCGGCACAAGACGTGCCCATGAGTTCGATGCTGCCCTTTGGGGGACGCGTGCTGCCTTTATTGGTGGTTTCTCCTCTACAAGCAACGTTCGTGCTGGGAAACGCTTTGGGATTCCTGTAGCTGGCACACACGCTCACTCTTTCGTTCAAGCATATCGCGATGAATACGTCGCGTTTAAAAAATACGCTGAAACTCATAAAAAGTGCGTCTTTCTCGTTGATACATATGACACATTGAAATCTGGTGTTCCAAATGCGATTCGTGTTGCAAAAGAATTTGGGGATCGTATTGATTTCTATGGCATACGTCTTGATAGTGGTGATATGGCTTATTTATCGAAAAAGGCACGAAAACTACTAGATGAAGCAGGGTTTACAAATACAAAAATTATCGCTTCTAGCGATTTAGATGAATACACAATTATGCACCTTAAATCTCAAGGAGCAAAAATTGACGTATGGGGCGTTGGAACGAAATTAATTACGTCCTTTGAGCAACCTGCATTAGGGGCTGTTTACAAACTAGTTGCGATTGAAGATACTGACGGAAAATTAAATGATACAATTAAAATTTCATCTAACCCTGAAAAAATTACCACTCCAGGACTGAAACGAATTTATCGTATTATCAATCGGGTTAACGATCATGCAGAAGGCGATTATATTGCGTTAGATTCTGAAGAACCAGGAAAAGAAGAGCGCTTAAAAATGTTCCATCCAGTTCACACATATATAAGTAAATTCGTAACAAACTTTGAAGCCCGTGAACTGCATAAAGACATTTTCGTTAACGGTGAAAGAACATATGAACTACCAAGTATATTAGATATTCAAAAATATAATGAACAGAGCCTCTCTCTATTTTGGGAAGAATATATGCGAACTTTAAACCCTGAAGAATACCCTGTCGATTTAAGCCAAGAGTGCTGGGATCATAAAATGAATTACATTCAAACAGTTCGAGAACAAGTTGAAAAAAATATACAAAAGTAAACAGAGAAGTTTCCCCTTCTCTGTTTTTTCAATACTATATGGATATTTGTAAAAAATATATTAAAATAATAAGACGGATGTATTTTATTTGTAAATTTTAATATAACACTATTTTAAAGTAAAATAATATTTGGTATTATTTTATTGAGTCAATTTCAACAAAATCACCAATAAAAAAGAGGACGCGGTTCGCGTCCTCTTTTTTATAAATCTTTCACTCTTAATACACGCATTGCATTTAACACTGCAAGTAGTGTCACACCAACATCTGAGAAAACAGCTTCCCACATTGTTGCAATACCAAAGGCACCAAGTAATAAAACGATCCCTTTTACACCTAGAGCAAAGATGATATTTTGCCACACTATACTTCTTGTGCGTTTTGCAATTTTTACAGCTGTCGCAATTTTTGAAGGCTCATCAGTCATAATAACGATGTCTGCCGCTTCAATTGCTGCATCTGACCCTAAACCACCCATCGCAATACCAACGTCTGCACGGGCTAATACTGGTGTATCGTTAATACCGTCACCAACGAAGGCAATTTTTTCTTTTCCGTGCTTCGCTGCATCAATTTTTTCAATTTCTTCTACTTTTTGTTGTGGTAGTAATTCCGCATGAACTTCATCTAAGCCTAATTCTTTACCGACAGCTTCACCAACTGGTTTTGCATCACCAGTTAACATTACTGTCTTTTTAATACCTAGTTCTTTTAACTTTTGAATCGCTTGTTTCGAATCCTCTTTTACCTCATCAGAGATAACAATATAACCTGCATATTTTCCATCTACAGCAACGTGAACTAATGTACCTACTGTTTCTGGTTGCTTAAATTCAATATTTTCTTTTCTCATTAATTTTGCATTACCTGCAAAAATTTCTTTTCCTTGTACTTTTACGACTGTACCGTGACCAGAAATTTCGTTATAATCATCGATTATTTTTTCATCAATTGATTTTCCATATGCCTTTCGAATAGATTGGGCAATCGGATGGTTAGAATACACTTCAGCAAATGCCGCATACTCTAATAACTCTTCACTTGTAGTACCTTCGCTCGGTTCCATTTTTGTAACTTTGAAAACACCTTTTGTTAATGTTCCTGTTTTGTCAAAAACAATATATTTTACATCATTTAAAGCTTCTAAATAGTTACTACCTTTTACTAACACACCACTTTTAGATGCACCACCGATACCTCCAAAGAATCCAAGAGGAATGGATACAACTAACGCACATGGACAAGAGATTACTAAGAACACTAAAGCTCTATAAATCCACTCAGAGAATGTAGCTCCTTCTAAAATAAGTGGTGGAATAAACGCCATGATCGCCGCAGTAATAACTACAACTGGAGTGTAGTAACGCGCAAACTTCGTAATAAAGTTTTCCGTTGGTGCTTTTTTACTGCTTGCATTTTGAACTAAATCTAAAATTTTCGATACAGTTGATTCACCGAATTCTTTTGTAACTTCAATTGTCAACACACCGTTTTGGTTCACAAAGCCACTTAATACATCATTTCCAACTTCAACTTCACGTGGTACAGATTCACCTGTTAATGCTGAAGTATCTACCATTGATGTTCCTTCAATTACTTTTCCGTCTAACGGCACTTTCTCACCTGGCTTAACGATAATATAATCGCCAATTTGTACATCTTCTGGTGATACTTGTTTCGTTTCATTTCCAACCTTTACATTCGCATAATCAGGACGAATATCCATTAATGAAGTAATTGATTTTCGAGAGCGGTTTACCGCAATGCTTTGGAATAGTTCTCCTACTTGATAAAATAGCATTACTGCTACAGCTTCTGAGTATTGTTGAATTGCAAAAGCTCCTACAGTTGCAATTGCCATTAAGAAGTTTTCATCAAATACTTGGCCACGAGTTATGTTTCTTACCGCTCTCCAAACGATATCTCCACCTATTAATAAATAAGCAAGGACGAATAACGGAATTGTTACCATTTGTGGTAAGCCCGCTAATGCAGCAATTGCTGTCAAAATTCCGCCGACCACTAATCTCCCTACCATCTTTTTCACATTTGCTTCACCATGATCATGACTATGCCCGTGGTCATGACCGTTCTTCTCTTCACGAACAACTTTCACGTCTGGCTCTAACTTTTGAACGACATTTGTTATATTTGCTACAGTCGCTTCTAGTTCTCTTTTATTCGCAACTTCTACTCGTAGTTTCTTCGATACGAAATCAACAGTTGCTTCTGAGACAGCTGGCATTTCCTTAACTTTATTTTCAATTTTCATTGCACAGTTCGCGCAATCTAAACCTTCTAATATAAATACTTCTTTAGCAATTTTATTTTTTTGTTCTTCTTGCACTTTAATATGCGGTTCTAATTTTGTAACGAGTTGTTTTGCTTCCGTAACAACTTCGTTTTCTTTATTTTGTGCCGTTTCTAAAATCATTGTCTTTGTTGCGAAGTTTACAGAGCAAGAATTTACTCCTTCTATATTCCCAACACCTTTTTCAATTTTCATTGCACAGTTCGCACAATCTAAACCTTCTAACATCAGTTTCTTTTTCACTAATGCTTCAGCCATCGTTCTCCCTCCTCGCGTTCTTTTTATTCTTCTTCGTTTACGTGTTCAAACGCTTGCTCGAAGATATGAATTACGTGCTGGTCAGCTAACGAATAATAAACAACCTTTCCTTCTTTACGATTCTTCACAAGTTTCGCTTGCTTTAACACACGAAGCTGATGCGAAATAGATGATTGTGTCATTCCTAATAAATAAGCTAAATCACAAACGCACATTTCAGCTTCAAATAGCGCATGTAATATTCTCGTACGTGTACGGTCACCTAACACTTTAAATAGTTCTGCTACTTTACTTAAACTTTCATCAGTTGGAATTGTTTGTTTTACTTGCTCTACAACTTCTTCATGAATTATCGTTTGAGAACATGTCTCTTGTGGTGTTTCTACTTTATTTCCAGCCATTATAGCTCACCTCTTTAATTGAACATATGAACAATCATTCATATATCTTATACTCTTATTATATGAGCGCCTACTCATATGTGTCAATGAAATCTGATTTTTTTTATGAACTTTCCGTTCACATTTTAATAAGTCGTATACATATTTTCCGCACCCTCTATATTCTCATACAAAAAAGGATGCACAATTCGCACACCCTTTTTCATATTCCGACATAAAAATTCAACAAAGTAATATACATTCCCTTTATTTCAACAAAAGAAAAAGCCTTGCGCGCTCCCTAGACGCACAAGGCTTACTATACTTATATCCCTTTTAATTAAGCTTTTAATTAGCTTGTTCTAAATTATCCTGCGAACTTCCATCGTCTTTTAAATGACTATGTTTTTTCGAATAAACAAAGTATACAACTACTCCGATTGCTAACCAAGCACCGAAGTACATCCATGTTTTTAATGGTAGGTTTACCATTAAGAATAGACAACATGCAATTGAAATAATCGGCAAGATCGGTACAAGTGGTACCATAAATCCACGTTGTAATTTTGGATGTGTTTTACGAAGAATAATAACTGACACACCAACCATCGCAAATGTTAACAACGCTCCAATATTCGCTAAATTCGACAATTCTTTTAAATCGATAAATCCAGCAATTAAAGCACTACCAATTCCTGTTAACCAAACTGTAAATGTTGGCGCTTCTGTCTTTTTATTAATTTTCGCGAAAGATTCTGGCAATAAACCGTCACGGCTCATAGCGAAGAATACACGTGTCGTTGCATAAATGTAAGCAAAGATTACTGCCATAATACCAATTACAGCTCCAATTGCGATTATACCAGCTACTTTATCTTGTCCTACAACTTCTAACACATACGCCATCGCTTCCGGTACATCTAGCTCTTTATAAGAAACCATACCCGTCATAACGAGACAAACTACAACATAAATGATTGTACAAATGACTAACGAAGCGATAATACCAATCGGTAGATCACGTTGCGGATTTTTTACCTCTTCAGCAGAAGTTGCTAATGCATCAAATCCTAAGAAAGCAAAGAATACTGCTGCTCCCCCCGCGAAAACTCCACTTAAACCGTACGGTGCAAATGGTATCCAGTTTTCTGGTTTCACGTAGAATACACCAACTGCAATGAATAAAACAACGATACCAATTTTAATTAATACCATTATGTTATTCACGCGTTTACTTTCTTTCGTACCTCTTGATAATAACCAAGTTATAACTAATGTAACGATAACTGCTGGTAAATTCACCATACCACCTTGAGACGGAATCGTTAGCAGTGCTTTTGGAATTTCAAGCCCTAATCCACTCACTAAGTTATGGAAGTAACCAGTCCATCCGCCAGCTACTGCGGCAGTCGTTACAACATATACGGATAGTAATGTCCATCCCATTAAATGAGCTACAAACTCACCAATTGTTGCATATGAGTATGTGTACACACTACCTGAAACAGGAAGTGTAGAAGCAACCTCTGCGTAACATAATGCTGCAAATCCACAAACGATGGCTGCAATCATGAATGAAAAAATAACTGCTGGACCAGCATCTCTTGCTGCTACTAATCCAGTTAATACTAGAACTCCTGTACCAATTATCGCACCAATCCCTAGCATTGTTAGGTCAAATGCCCCTAGCGTTTTCGTCAAAGTTTTACTTTTACTTTCCCCTAACAATTGCGTAACGGATTTCTTTTTAAATAGGTTGGCCACGATGTATGCCCCCTTTTGCCAAGAAGAGCTAAGAGATCTTCACTCTTAGCTCTTATCATGTTGTTTTATATATTGTTCGATTTTGTTTTGTATAATGCTTCTATTAGCAAGATACTGTTTCTGCTTCTAATAATTCTTTAGCACCTTTGTACTCTACACCGTGAGCTTCTGCAACTGCTTCGAATGTTACATAGCCATCTAATGTGTTAATACCTTTTAGTAATGCAGAGTTACCTAGGCAAGCTTCTTTGTAGCCTTTGTTAGCAATTTGTACTGCATATGGTACTGTTACGTTTGTTAATGCAAGAGTTGATGTACGTGGAACCGCACCTGGCATGTTTGCAACTGCATAATGAACAACGCCGTGTTTTTCGTAAGTTGGGTTATCATGAGTTGTAATACGGTCAGTTGTTTCGAAAATACCACCTTGGTCAATCGCGATATCTACAACAACAGAACCTGGTTCCATTGATTTAATCATTTCTTCTGTTACAAGTTTTGGAGCTTTTGCACCTGGGATTAATACTGCACCGATTACAAGATCAGACTCTTTAACAGCTTCTGCAATATTGTAAGGATTAGACATTAAAGTTTTTACTTGGTTTCCGAAAATGTCATCTAATTGACGAAGACGTTCTGCGCTTAAGTCGATGATTGTTACATCCGCACCTAGTCCAACTGCAATTTTAGCAGCATTTGTACCAGCTTGTCCACCACCGATGATTGTTACTTTACCACGTTTAACCCCTGGAACACCTGCAAGTAAGATACCTTTACCGCCTTTGTTTTTCTCAAGGAATTGTGCACCAATTTGTGCAGCCATACGACCAGCTACTTCACTCATAGGTGCAAGTAATGGTAATGAACGGTTTTCTAATTGTACTGTTTCATATGCGATAGAAACAACTTTTTTCTCGATTAAAGCTTTTGTTAATTCTGGCTCTGGAGCTAAGTGTAAGTATGTGAACAAGATTAAGCCTTCACTGAAGTGTTTGTATTCGCTTTCAATTGGTTCCTTAACTTTCATAACCATTTCCATGTTCCAAGCTTCTTCAGCTGTATCAACAATTTTTGCTCCCGCTTCAACATACTGAGCGTCTGTGAAACCAGATCCTAAACCTGCACCCTTTTGAATGAATACTTCGTGATTGTTACGAATTAAATGTACAACACCTGCTGGTGTCATTGCCACACGGTTTTCGTTGTTTTTAATTTCTGCTGGTACCCCAATACGCATAATGAAATGCCCCCTTATAATTAACAGAAAAAAGAGATTCTTTTTTCTTTTTGTAATAATTAATAACTTATGTCCTTATTCTAGCATAACTTAAAAGTTATGAAAACGCTAACATAACATTTTTCTAAAGTTTTTATATTTAGAATAGTGTAAATATATGAAACATTGATTCTATTAGGGGTTTCATGGTATCCCATTATCTTTCAATCTATTTTTATTATACTTCTTCAAAATAAACAGTATTCATTTATTATTTGACAATAATGTAACAATGTAAGAAACCTAAGCGATAACGTATACATATACAGTTATTACTTTACTCAATACTTTAGAGATATATTCTTTTCAAAAAAAAGCTGCTAACATTTAGCCAGCAGCTGGGTAACTTATAAATAACTTAGAAAATAAATCATCTGTCGTTTCAGTAATTTTATCAAACAGATCACTTTCTTCCGCTTCTTGCTCTTTTAACATCTTAATTGTTTCACGTGCATCTTCAGGGTAATCGGTTATGATACCATCTACGTTCAACTTATAATATGCCTTTAAATTTTCCATATCATTTACTGTCCATACGTAAATTGGTTTGTTTAACTTCCTTGCTTCTTTTACTAATTTCTTATTTAACATATATTCTTCCGCTACGTAAAAGTCAGCCTTCACATTCTTTAAGTTAGCTCTACTTGCATACAATATATACCCTACTTTTATATCTGGATTTGCACGCTTAAACTCTTTAATAAGTGGATAGTGTAACGTTTGAATTACACATTGCTTCTCAAATTCATTATCTTTAATCGTTTTTAAGACTTTGTTTACAAAATCTTTTTCGCCCCCATGAAGCTTCACTTCTATATTAAGTTTGATTTTGCCATTTGCTAGCTTAATGATTTCATCAAGTGTACTTATTTGTCCTGAAAGTCCATCTTGACTAAGGGTAAGTTGCCTTAACTCAGCCATCGTTAAATCTGACACATGCACATTGGCATTTGCGAGACGTTTCAGCTTCAAATCATGTATAACCGCTAGTTCACCGTCTTTCGTTTGTAATACATCTATTTCAGCGTAGTCTGCTTTTGCATCAATAGCACCTTGCACAGCTTCTTTCGTATTTTCTACGCCTTTTGATATATACCCGCGGTGCGCCATAATAATCGGTTCTTTATACGAATTTGAAATAAACGTTACAATGAAGGCAACGACCATTCCCGCAGTAATAATTCCTACAATGTATACGCCAATGAATTTCCAACGATGTTTTTGGAAAAAACATTTATCTGCTTTCGTTTTCGAATAATCTAATCCTTCTTCTAATAAAACATCTTCAACTGGAACCTTTTGTAAATACAATCGCGTAATCGCCATAATATAAAATGGCGTCACGATAAAGCTGAATAAATACAATGTGCTCGTTAAAAATACAGAAATCGTTGATTCAGCTAATAATGCAAATGTTCCTTTCGGGTTTGTAAATTCATAAACACCCCATAGACACAATAAATATATTCCTAAAAATAGGACATACACAATTCCTATTGAAATAAAAAATCCGACTAAAAAGAGTAGTACTTTAAAAAAGCTTTCTTTTACTAGCTTTGCACTTTTACGTGCTGCCACGCGAAATGGCTTTTGCTCTAAAACAACAATAGGTAGAACGAAAATCCATCGAAGATTCAAATACGCGACTACAGCAAAGAACGTGTAATAACCAACTTGTCCCATCGTTGTCTTAAACAGTTCTCCTGTAATAAAGTTAGGAATTTGAATTTGCGGAATTAATGCTGTTTCATATCCCATATTTAAAAGGGGTAACAATACGACAGCATATAAAATAAACCCTGGTAAGCAATATGTGAAAAGAGTAGGTAAATACGTTACTGTTTTATACAAAATTGGACGTAATCTCACCTTTTGCCTTTTATGAGCAAAGTACGAAATAATAATAAGCACCGCAAATTCCGTAAAGATAAGAAACAGCGCTAACAATGATAAAATTACAATTGCCAAAATGCCGTATGGTGTCTTTAAAAACGCTAATAATTCATCATTCGTCGCATTTGCATAACCACCAAAATACAATAACTTATTAAAAATAATCCCAAATAGCGGGACAAATACAATCGCTGCTAATAATTTATAAGCGAGTTGAAAGGTTAATACATTCCAAAAAGCGAATTTAACTGTTTGAAAGGAATGTCCTATTACTCCTGGTATAGATAGTCTTTTACGGTGTTGCATATATTCCTCCACATTCTAAAACGATATTTGAGATGGATTCCATATTTCCAGTTCTAACCCATCTTTTTAATAATAATATATTCCGCTTAACATGAACACTCTTATACATACAATGAAAAAAGTGATGGTTACTCCCCATCACTTTTTCACTTACTCTATTTTTTCTCTAATCCTTGTCCAAATGCTTTCAAGAAGCTAAAACCAAATGTAATGGCTCTATTGATATCTGGATCTTTTAACACTTTAAAGAAATCCATCACTTTTGTTTTTTTACCACTATTTAATTCATCTGTTGCAAATTGCAATCCTGTAACTAAACTTGACGTAATTTGCTTCGTTATTTCTGGGTCAACTGAAGATAACGCTTCGCCTGCCCCCATCATATTATTTAACGCATTTTTAACGGGTTCACGATTTAATTGCTCCACAGCTATTTTTGAAACATCTTCCTTCGCAGCAAGTAAACTAATTGCCGCATCTAATATACCAGCCTTCTGTAACTGTGCTAAAAGCTGCATCGTTTCTTCTACTGCTTCACGATTATTAGATAACTCATTTAGAAGTTCATCTGCTACTTGCTGTTTCTGTTCTTCCTCTGTTACAACTTTCTTTTTAATTACAGTAATTTCTTTCGCCACTATCTCCGCCCCCTAGTCCACAAGTGATACGTATTGTTTTCTTTGCCATTTTTGCTGGATTTCAACACCGTTTTGCGGATTACGCTTTTTATCTCTCGGGTTTGAAGATGGTAACGGACGATTCCCTTTTTCACGTAGTACACGCATCTTTACCATCGTTTGTTTGTACGCTGGTGTACACGTATAAAGATCTGTCGCCGTTCCAGTTAAAATATTGATTGCCTCTTCATTTACCGTTGCATGCATCGGTAAATATAGCTCTTTCCCCGTTACACGATCTGTAACAAGTGCCTGTACTTTAATTTTCCCAAATGGTGATGCTAATTCTACAAGGCCACCATCTTTCACATTGCGCTCTAGGGCAAGTTCAGGCGAGATTTCAACGAACACTTCAGATACTTTAGATAAAATACCAGCCGATTTATTCGTCATATTCCCTTCGTGGAAATGTTCTAACATACGACCATTATTTAAAAGTAAATCATACTCATCTGGCGCTACAACTGGTGGTACCCATTCATCTAATGATAGACGAGCTAGTTTATCCGGGAAGTTAAATCCGTCCACATATAATAGCGGTGTATCGCTACCATCATGGCTACCCCAACATAAACTATTCCATCCTTCTAAACGATCGTATGTTGCCTGAGAATATAAAGGTGCAAGCGATGCAATTTCATCCATGATTTCACTTGGACTTTCATAATTCCAGTCCCCGCCAAGCGCACGAGCTACTTTTTGTAAAATCCACCAGTCTGGCTTTGAATCACCAAGCGGCTTCAATACTTCATATAATCTTTGAATACGGCGCTCTGTATTCGTAAATGTTCCCTCTTTTTCTAAGCTTGGTGCTGCCGGTAAAATAACATCAGCAAAACGAGCTGTTTTCGATAAGAACATATCTTGAACAACAAGGAAATCTAAATTCGCTAAAATATGTTGTACATGGTTGGCATTCGAATCTACTAAAGCCATTTCTTCACCCATAACATACATACCACGCAGTTTTCCTTCATCTGCCGCAAGTAACATTGCAATATTATTTAAGCCTGGTGCTTTCGGAATTGTAGTACCGTATGCTTTTTCAAATTTCGCACGGAGCGCATCATCTGAAACCGCTTGGTAACCTGGAAGCCAGTTTGGTAATGTTGCCATATCACAAGCGCCTTGTACGTTATTATGTCCGCGTAATGGGTATGCTCCTGCACCAGGACGACGATAGTTACCTGTAACAAGCAATAGATTTGAAATTGCTGCTGAAGTTGTACTTCCTCCAGTATTTTGAGTTACACCCATTCCCCAAAGTACACAAGTACCATCTGCTTCATATACCATACGTGCCATTTCTTTCAGATTTTCTTTCGAAATCCCCGTAATTTCTTCTGTATAATCAAGCGTATACTTTTCTACCATTTTGCTATATTCATCAAAATTCTTCACATTTTCAGCTATGAACTTTTTATCGTGCCAATCTTGATCAATAATATATTTCGTAATACCAGCGAGCCATACGTAATCAGTTCCTTGGCGCGGATGAATAAATAAATCCGCACGCTCTGCCATTTCATGTTTACGAAGATCCGCCACAATTAATTTTTGGTCATGTAATTTATGAGCACGTTTTACACGCGTTGCAAGTACAGGATGTCCTTCTGTCGGATTTGCTCCAACGATAATGACAAGGCCTGCTTCCGCAATATCTTTCACTGTTCCAGCGTCCCCGCCCATACCGACAGTTTTAAATAAACCGTCTGTTGCTGGAGATTGACAATAACGGGAACAGTTGTCTACATTATTCGTTCCATATATTTGACGGGCTAGTTTTTGCATAAGATAATTTTCTTCATTCGTTACTTTCGAAGAAGAAATAAACCCAAATGCATCACTTCCATATTCTGATTTAATATGCTGCATATTGGATGCAACAACTTCAAGAGCCTCTTCCCATGAAGCTTCAACAAACATATCCCCTTGGCGAATTAATGGCTTTGTAATACGATCTTCACTGTTTACAAAATCCCATCCAAATTTGCCTTTTACACATGTGGAAATACCGTTAACCGGCGCATCTGAAACAGGCTGCACTTTCAAAATGTGGCGGTCTTTCGTCCATACTTCAAATGAACAACCTACACCACAAAATGTACAAACTGTTTTTGTTTTATTCACTTTCGTCTTACGCATCGCAGCCTCTACTTCTGAAACTGCTAAAATACTACTATATCCCGGCTCTACATCCTTTACAAAATCAATCATCGGATCTAACACATCCGGTTTCAATCCAGTCATGAATCCAGCTTCACCTAACATTGATTTCTCCATCAACGCATTACATGGACATACTGTTACACATTGCCCGCAACTTACACAAGATGAGTCATTTATACTTACACCATTGTCCCATATAACACGTGGACGGTCTAAGCTCCAGTCTATCGATATTGTTTCATTAACCTGTAAGTTTTGACATACTTCTACACACTGTCCACAAGCAATACATTGATTTGGATCATATCGATAAAACGGATGTGACATATCCACTTCACACGCACTTACTTTTGGCTCATACGGATATTTCTGTTCCTCAATTCCCATCATATGTACTGTATTGTGGACTTTACAGTTACCATTATTGTTATCACAAACGGTACAATACAGTAGATGATTCTCTAATATTCGATCCATTGCCTCAGTCTGTGCCTCTTTTGCACGCTGGGACTGTCTTTCGATATGCATACCGTTCTCTAATTTCGTTGAACAAGCACGCAATAACTTTCCATTTACTTCTACAATACACGTATCACAAGTTTGAATTGGATCTACTTCTGGTACATGACAAATTTGAGGATGTTCCAAATTACTCTCGTTAAATAATTGTAGTATCGTCTTTTCACCTGATGCAGAAAATTCTTTACCATCGACGGTTACACGGACTGTCTGTTCTGCCATAGTTTCCCCTCTCCTTACAACCAACTGTACAACACAATTATGAATCCGTTTTCAAAACCGCATTACTGTACATATTTTTGAAACGCTCTACCAAATACTTTCTTATGAAGTCGATTCTAGATGTTATAAGGTATAACTACGAAAGCTTGAAAATATCACTATTCTACAGTTCTATTATATCGTACATATACAATAATAACCAAAATAATCTGTGATCTTCTTGTTAATAGGTGTTTTTATTTTTCCCATTGTTTTATGATAAATGTGGGAGAGAAATACATATAAAAGGGGAATTAAATATGGGGCCTACGCAAGAGACTTATACAATTGTACGTTATCAATCTGGTACATTTTCAAAACAACTTGACGAGATTGTTACAGAATCTCCTATTACTATTAAATTGAATGGTGAGGAATATGTAACAGTCGTATGCACACCAAATTATATTGAAGATATGGTAATTGGTTTTTTAATTTCTGAGGGGATTATTTCTTCCTATAACGATGTTGAAGAAATATGGGTTCAAAAAGATAACGGAATTGTCCATGTAAAATCATCAAAAGTGAATCCGCTCTATCAAACTTTATATAATAAACGATACATCACTTCTTGCTGCGGAAAAGGTAGACAAGGTTTTATTTTCGTAAACGATGCGGCAAAAGCAAAAGACTTACATGATATACATGTAAAAATTACTCCTGAAGAATGCTTTTACTTAATGAATACGTTACAACAATCTTCCACTACCTTTCGCCAAACCGGCGGTGTTCACAATACCGCGCTCTGTGATCGAAACAAAATCCTCCTATCAAGAATGGATATTGGCAGACATAATGCATTAGATAAAATATATGGTCATTGTTTGCGCAACGATATATCTGTTAAAGGAAAAATTATCGCATTTAGCGGACGTATTTCATCTGAAATTTTACTCAAAGTTTCAAAAATCGGATGTGAAATTGTTCTATCTAAATCTGCCCCAACAAAACTAGCATTGCAACTCGCTCACGATTTAGGCATTACAGTCGTAGGATTTATCAGAAATGAATCCTGCAATATTTACACACATCCACATCGAATTGATGGTTATCAATCGAATAACTAAAATAACTCCTCAATTGAGGAGTTATTTTAGTTATGAAAATGTAATATATTAAAGACTTGAATAGTTAATAAAGTTAATATATAATTTCATTACATATTAAAAAACAAAACATTGTAGCATATATCTTTTCATTCTTTTACAAATTAAAAGAGACTGCTAACAAAACACATACACACTCTTATAAAAGTAATGGATTTATTTTATTTGAAATCGACCAAGGAGGTTACAACTATGGAAATTCGCTTATTAACGACAGAGGACGCAGAAATATATTTAAAAGTTTGTATGGAAGGTTTAACGAAGAACCCGGAAGCTTTTAGCTCTTCCTATGAAGATGTTTTGAAACATGAGGATCCTGTAGCTGCTATGGCAAAACGATTAAGCAATCCGGATAAGTATACTCTAGGGGTCTTCAAAGATGATGATTTAATCGGCATTGCTACTTTAGAAACAAAGCCTTTTATTAAACAAGAACATAAAGCAAAAATCGGTTCCGTTTTCGTTTCCCCAAAAGCGCGTGGCCTTGGAGCAGGACGAGCTCTTATTAAAGCAATTATTGAAAATGCCGATAAATTACATGTAGAACAACTTATGCTCGATGTTGTAGTTGGTAACGATGCAGCAAAAAAATTATATGAGTCATTAGGTTTCCAAACTTACGGCGTACAAGAGCGTTCATTAAAACATAACGGTCAATATTGGGACGAGGAACATATGGTTCTGTTCTTAAATGATTAATACTTCAATATAGTTTTCCAAAAGCATCTTTTTATTAAGAAAGATGCTTTTTTCATTACAACAATGTAATCTTCATGTCACCTTTATCGATCGTACCAAACCTTTCCATTCATTATACTAAAAATATAAAGTGAAACTTTACTCAGTGGGGAACTACATCCCACGCTGATCGCATGTACTTGATATGTAGAGGAGAATGTGACATGAAACAAAACAAACGAGCTATGCTTTTAATATTTACTACAGCAATTGTAACTTCTGGATTAGCAATTTTACCTTGGTTTATTATATGAACACTCCCCCTAACAATGAAAAAAGCTGATTGCTTCTTAAGAAGCAATCAGCTTTTTTTATATTATAAAATCCCCAAAATTTTATTTACGCAACTTATAATAATAACCATAGATACGGCAACGCACATGACAACCGTATTACGATCTTGCTTTTCTTTTTTTGAAATTTCTTCTTTTGAATTCATGTGTATGATCTCCTTTTAAAAAAAGTGTGAGATAGGAAATTTTTCTTATCCGATGCGAGGTGAATACGAAAACCCTCTCTATCTCACATACACAATAGAATGGAATTGTCATTTTATAAATAAAATGACATGACGTTATGTCGCAACATAGGGTATTTTGTGTCGCTACGTTTTCTATTATAAAAAATAGTTGTGCAAAACTAGTGCATTTTTTATGTCAATTACTCTGAGCGAAAAAATCAGCCCTCCATTCAATCACATAAAAAGAGTTTTTTATTATTTTCATGTAAACTATACAAGTAGAATGAACAGTTTGGGGTGCACAAGATTATGGTAAAAATTTTATTAGTAGACGATGAAGAACGTATGTTACGATTATTAGATCTGTTCTTAAGCCCTCGCGGCTATTTTTGTATGAAAGCTACCTCTGGCCTTGAAGCACTAAAATTAATCGAACAAAAAGAATTCGATATTATTTTATTAGATGTTATGATGCCAAGTATGGATGGATGGGATACTTGCTATCAAATTCGTCAAATTTCCAACGTTCCTATCATTATGTTAACAGCTCGCAACCAAAACTACGATATGGTGAAAGGCCTCACGATGGGCGCAGATGATTATATTACAAAACCATTTGATGAGCATGTATTAGTCGCACGAATCGAGGCTATATTACGCCGTACAAAAAAAGATGGCTTTGTTAGTTTCAATGGTATTGAGTGGGATAAAACGAAACATACTGTCACAGTTTATGATGAAAAAATCTCATTAACTCCTATCGAATTTTCGTTACTCGGACTATTTTTACAAAATACAAACCGTGCTTATAGCCGAGATGATTTAATCGAAAAAATTTGGGGCTATGAAACAGATATCGAATATAGAACAATTGACTCACACATTCGTAATATCCGTGATAAACTACGCAAAAAAGGATTTCCGATTGAAGATTACCTAGAAACGGTCTATAAAGTCGGATATAAATGGAAAAGTGAATAATTACTTCGGTCAGTGGGAAATCGTATACCACTGACTCTTTATTATGAATAAGGTATGGTGAAAAAATGAGTAAACTTTCCCTTAAAATTGGGACATACTTTTTAATATTAGCTTTATGTATTGAAACAATTGCTTTCGTATCTTTTTATAAAAGCCTTTCAAAAATGCGTATTGTAGAGGAAACAGATGCTCTTTTAGAGAAAGGTAATCGCTATAGTAAAAAAATTAAAAGCCGCGAGAGACGGGATGAATATTATAAAGAAATGAAACACGCTGAACATAATAAAAATCCTAAACGTCCTGTGTACCCTGAGTTCGATATTACGAATGAGGCTGCACACTTAGTTGAATCGGAATCAATTTCTAACTCCGATATAGCTATCATTATTACTGACCATAACGGCAAAATTATTTCCACCTCAGAACCCGTAACAAAAGATATGCAAAAACAACTTACTTGTAAAACAGAAACTGTCCCAGACGGCGGATTGGTCGTTGAAAGGAACTGGAAAAAATCAAAGTTCATCACAACAGTAAGCCCACTTAACACAACAAAGTTTCAAGGAAAGCTATATATGTTATTAAAAACATCTTTCCTAGAAAATATGTTACTTAAACTCATGAACCAATTTCTTATCATTAGCGTTTTAACAATTATTTTAACAACAATTTCTGTCTTTGTTTTTTCACGCGTTATTACAGAACCACTTGTAAAAATGAAGAGAGCGACAGAAAAAATGTCAAAATTAAACAAGCCAATTCAATTAGGTATTAAACGAAATGATGAACTCGGAAGTTTAGCAAAAACAATTGAAGATTTATCGAGTGAACTTACGTATATGAAAAAAGAGCGCAATGAATTTCTCGCTACTGTCGCTCATGAACTATTAACTCCATTGACCTATATGAAAGGTTATGCGAAGGTAGCAAAGAGAGACTCTTTAACAAAAGAGGAGCGAGAAGAATACTTACAAATTATTGAGGATGAAACGGATAGTGTAACCGATCTCGTCCAAGATTTATTTATGCTTGTACAATTAGAACAACACCAATTTGTTATAAAAAAACAAAAAGTGCTTCTTCAGCCATTTTTAGAACGAATGGTAGAAAAAACAAAAACAACATTAACAAATAAGCAAATGCAACTTCATGTATATTGCAAAGATGATTTAGAAGTTTGTATAGACGAAAGACGTATGGAACAAGTTATGTTAAATTTATTACACAACGCTTATCAACATTCGCCAGAAAACACAGCCATTACGATACGTGTACTCATGGAAACAGATTCTTTTACAATAAGTGTACAAGATGAAGGTGAAGGTATTCCTGAAGAAGATATCCCGCATATTTTTGACCGTTTTTATCGTGTTGATAAATCCAGAACACGAGCTACAGGTGGAAAAGGCATCGGGCTAGCTGTTGCAAAAGAAATTGTAGAATTGCATAACGGTTCTATTCTAGTAACAAGCCAATTAGGAGCGGGAACAAACTTTATAATCGAGCTACCTTTTGAATAATATGCGTGTGAAAACACCAGTAGTAGTAAACACTACTGGTGTTATTTTGTTCATAACAACAGCTCATATAAGCTAAGCTTTTGAAATTATTCTTATTTCAATATAAAATAAAGGTACATTTGCAAAGATTTGGAGGGTGATATAATTGGATATCCATGTATTAACAAAAGACGAAGCAGAAATTTACTTAGAACTTCGCGTAGAAGGTTTAAAGCAAAACCCTGAAGCATTCAGCTCTTCTTATGAAGATATTATTAATAAAGAGTGTGCGATTGAATATAAAGCACAAAAATTAGCACAAGATGAAAACTATACGCTAGGTGCATTTAAAGATGGAAAATTAATCGGGGTTGCAACACTGGAAACGAAACCATATGTAAAACAAGAACATAAAGCTAAAATCGGTTCTGTATATGTATCTCCAAAAGCGCGCGGACTTGGAGCAGGAAAAGCACTTATTAAAGAATGTCTTGAGCTTGCTAAATCTTTAGAAGTAGAACAAGTTATGCTTGATGTTGTTGTTGGCAACGATGGAGCGAAAAAACTTTATGAATCATTAGGTTTTAAAACATTCGGTGTACAAGAACGTTCATTAAAATATAACGGACAATATTGGGACGAAGAGCATATGGTCTTATTCTTAGATGAAAATAAATAATAAAAAACATCCTCATGTTTGGAGGATGTTTTTTACTTTCTTGTAAACCATGCCGTGTGTAATAATTGAATCGCTTTCGCAATTTCTTCCTCTGATAATATCGCAAACCCAAGTAAAACTACATTCTCAGGCGCCGTACCGTCTTTATAGTACGTAGACACAGGATATATTTTGATACTATGTTTCGCAGCTTCTTGAATTAATTCTTCTTCCCGCATTCTATTATGCACTTTTAATAAAATGTGTAATCCCGAATCTTCTCCTATCACTTCAACACGATTAGAGAAATATTTCTCTATTTCAAAAACAAGTCGATCTCTCTTCTTTCGGTAGACGACACGCATTTTATGAATATGTTTTTCCCAATAGCCTTCATTTAAAAATCTTCTAATCACTTCTTGGTCCATTCTTGAAACACTTTGTGTATAAAATAAATATTGCTGTTGATACTTTTTAATTAATTTCTTCGGCAACACCATATAGCTCATCCGTAGCGATGGCAATAATGCTTTAGATAGCGTCCCCATATAAATAACTTTCCCCTCTGTATCTAACCCTTGCAGCGCCGGTATAGGCTTTCCAGAATAGCGAAATTCACTATCATAATCATCTTCAATAATATACCTGCTCTCTTCTTTCTTGGCCCATTGTAAAAGTTGCATCCTTCTCGTAATAGGCATAATCATTCCATACGGAAACTGATGGGAAGGTGTAACAAATACAACATTCGCATTGCTATTTTCTAAATCTGCAATACAAATTCCATCTCTATCTAAAGATAACATTTGGACTCTTGCTTCTCCCTGTTCAAAAACAACCATCTTTCTATGATACCCTGGGTTTTCAACTGCATAATTGCTTCCCTTTAACAATTGAAACAACAGTTTCACTAATATTTGTGTTCCCGCTCCTAATACAATTTGACTAGCTGAACAACGTACACCTCTAGATTCATACAAATAATTCGTAATCTCTTCTCTTAAGCTCGCTTCTCCTTGAGGGTGTCCTAGAAAGAGAAGTTCGTTATTATGCGGCTGCCATATTTCATTTACTATTTTCCGATACATATTGAATGGAAAAGCATTTGTATCAATTCCTGTTTGTGTAAAATCAAATTTATAACTCTTCTCCTGAAACGGTACTTCTTCTATTCTCTCTCCGCTATCCTCTACATGAGCCATTTGCTCAATCTTGCATACAAAATAACCTTTTCTCGATATTGACTCAATATAACCTTCTGCAAGTAATTGTTCGTACGCTGCCTCTACTGTATTTTTACTTACTTGTAAATGTATCGCTAACTTTCGCTTAGCCGGTAATTTCGTAAAAGGGACAATTGATCCATCTTTAATCTCTTTTTTTATATACTCATACAATTGCACATATAATGCCTTTTTACTATTCATATTTAAATTAGGCGTTAATTCTAACATAGTATCTGACCCCTTAATAAAACTAAAATCTGATACTTTTTACAGTACCAGAAGTTATATATAATTCCTATTATCATGTCACACATAAAAAATCAAATACCGGAGAGGAGAAACATGATAATGAACAATGGTAGACGTATCGGACTTATTATGATTATTACAGGGGCTACATTATGGGGATTATCTGGTCCAATGATTCAGTGGCTATTTCAGCATACTAATGTATCCTCAATTGATTTTTTAACAATTCGATTGTTGCTTGCAGGAATATTTATTTTGTCTTTCTTACTTATAAAGAAACAAAATATATTTCAAATTTGGAAACACCCTAGATATTCTATACAACTTATTATTTTTTCTATTCTCGGCATGCTCGGTGCGCAATACGCCTTTATCGAAACGGTTCATATTAGTAATGCAGTCACAGCAACGCTATTTCAATTTCTAGGTCCTGTTCTTATTACCATGTATGTTGCATTTGAACAAAGAAAATTCCCTGCTTCCATGCAACTATTCGCAATTATAGCCGCGCTAATAGGAACATACTTTATTATTACAAATGGCTCAATTGAAAATATTGTTTTATCCAAAGAAGCTATTATTTTTGGACTATTAACAGCAATCGGATTTGCATTTTATACCCTTCATCCGGCTTCTCTCATTAAAGAATGCGGGACAACTGTAGTAATTGGTTGGGGGATGTTAATCGGAGGAATTGCACTACTTATTTATAATCGTTCATTCGGGTGGAATCAATTTTCACAAACCCTTACACTAAAAACTTTTTCTATGCTTATTCTTATCATTATTAGTGGTACCCTTTCTTTCCTTCTATATATCGGTAGTCTTAAATATTTAGCAGCAACAGAAACAAGCATTTTATCTAGCATTGAACCCCTTGTAGCTGCCATCGTTTCAATCACTTGGCTAAATGAATCTTTTGGAACATATCAATTATTAGGCGGCGTATGTATCGTTCTGTCCGTTATTTTTTTGACGATGCCTCAAAAAGAAACCGAACCAACCTATACAACGGAACAAATATAAAATGAAACTTTAATTAGTGGGGACTATCTCCCACTAATTATTAACCTACACCAATCGGGCTTTTACGGGATAAAAATGTCAAAAGAGGTCGTACAAAACTTACGACCTCTTTTTATACTTTAAAGGAATTGTCCCGCCTTCTAGCAAATACAATTACACTAACAATAAAAACTAGGAGTGTGGCACCATGAAAAAAACTAGGAGTGTGGCACCATGAAAAAAATCGGAACTATGCTACTTCTCTCCTTCCTCATCACTGGATGCACACAAACGCAACCGGATTCAAAAGAACAAAAAAAAGACGTAATAGCAACGTCATCCACTCAAGTGAACGCACCTTCCTTCTTTCACCTTAGTGTTTTAAAAGATGTAAATTGGAAAGAAACACCTTCTTTCGTAGAAGGAAAAATGCCTTTAAAAGGCATCGAAGGTAAAGTCGCAATGGCTGATAGTCCTATTATCGCAAATGAACAAAATGAAATAATGTGGCACTTTCTAGATTCTGAAATACCAACTGGAAAATTGTCTATTATTGCGCTAAAACAAGGATCTGTAACTCCGACACAAGTACTCTTTCAAAAAGAAACTTCCAAACAAACTTGGACTACTTCAAATACAATCGATTCTACTACAAACGAACTCCCTCTCACTATGTCACTACCTTCATCTGGATTATGGTTATTAAATATATATGTGAATGAAAAATATTATGATCAGTTTGTAATCACTGCTGAGTAAAGTGACAAAAATAAACCACTTTCTTACAACAATGTAATTTCTACGTCATGTACTTCGATAGTTGAATTATCTCTCTTCTCTTATACTTAAAGTAAGAAATGAAACGAGGAGAGATGAGAGATGAAAAAAATGATAGAAGTGATCGTAGCAGTAACTGAGGTTTTAGTGAATGGTAAACAAGTTGCAATGGAATTAAATAAATAATGAAGAAACATAAATAATTCTACACTTCTTCATTATTTTGATTTCTTATCTCAAAAAAGCAGTGCCTTTTAGGCACTGCTTTTCGCTATTAATAACGTGGTATTTTCGTAATTTGTGCCACGCCTGAATCAATAGCTGCTTTCGCTACTGCTTCTGCAACACTTGGAACAACTCTTTTATCTAATGGATTCGGGATTACATAATTCGCATTACGTTCTTCATCAGTAATGATGTTAGCGATCCCATATGCTGCCGCTAATTTCATCTCTTCTGTAATATCAGTTGCGCGCACATCTAACGCACCGCGGAATATTCCGGGAAACGCCAATACATTATTTACTTGATTCGCATAATCCGAGCGTCCAGTTCCTACTACAGCTGCCCCAGCCTCTAATGCATCCTCAGGGAAGATTTCTGGAATTGGATTCGCCATTGCAAACACAATTGCTTTCTCATTCATCGTCTGTACAAGTTCTTTCGTTAATACGTTAGGAGCAGATACGCCAATAAAAATATCAGCTTGGTGAATTGCTTCTTTTAACGTTCCACGCACATGTTCACGATTTGTCTTTTTTGAAACTTCAATTTGTGCTTCGTTCATCCATGTTTCACCTTCACAAACAATACCTTCTAGGCTAACTAACGTAATGTGCTTTGCACCAGCCTTTAATAATAATTTTCCAATTGCAATTCCTGCCGAACCCGCACCGTTAATAACGATTTTCACATTATCCATTTGTTTGCTAACAACTTTTAATGCATTAATAACAGCTGCTAAAACGACAATAGCTGTTCCATGTTGATCATCATGGAATACAGGAATATTCGTCTCTTCTTTTAATCGTTTTTCAATTTCAAAACAACGTGGTGCTGCAATATCTTCTAAATTAATCCCTGCAAATGTAGGCTCTAAATTTTTCACAAGGGTAACGATTTCATCTACATCCGTTGTGCCTAAACATAATGGGAAAGCATCTACATTCGCAAACTTCTTAAACAAAATACTTTTTCCTTCCATAACAGGCATAGCCGCTTTCGGTCCAATGTTTCCTAAACCGAGTACCGCTGTTCCATCTGAAACAACTGCCACCATATTGCCACGTGCTGTATAGTCATACACTGTTTCTTCATCTGCCGCAATTGCTTTACAAGACTCCGCTACACCTGGTGTATACGTCAGGCTTAAATCATCCGCTGAATTTACCTCCACTTTACTTGTAATTTCAATTTTCCCTACTAATTCTTTATGCAATAACAATGATCTTTCATTAATTTGATTTGCTAACATACTTATAATCTCCCCTTAATTTGACAAGCTAGCTATATGAATATAGCTAGCTTGTTTGATCATGAAAACATTTTTAATAATATTGTCGCCGTTACAACCATTGCCGCCCCGCCTAAACGAGTTGAAATTTGCGCGAACGGCATTAATTCCATACGATTTGAAGCCGATAAAATAGCAACATCTCCAGTTCCGCCTAAACCGCTATGACATCCAGTTACAATCGCCGATTCAACTGGATACATCTTCATCACTTTCCCTACAAGAAAACCTGATGCTACCATTGTAAGAACAACCGATGCGCACACAACAACATATCCTACTGAAAGAACTGCTGCTACGTCTTTTAACGGAATATATAGCAATCCTAATCCAACCATTAAAGGCCAAGTTAAATTCTTCGAAATAAATTTATATAAATGGAATGCTCCTTGCTCCATTTTTGCTGGCATTAATTTAAAGTATTTCACAAGTGCTGCTGAAAAAATCATAATGATTGCCCCAGGAATACCGATGAACTTAGAAGCAAATCCTCCAAAGATGAAGAACGTACACGCAATTAATAAACCTGCTCCCATTAATGAGAAGTCAATTGGCTTCTCTGTATTTTGTTCTTTTAATAATTCTGCTTGATTGTCTGTTTTCACTAATACACCGTTACCACTAAGCTCCGGTTTCTTCTCACCTAAACGCTTCATATACCCTGCACTTACAATTGCGAACATATTTCCAATAATAGCTGCTGGAATAAGCTGTGATACAAACGTCGCTGATGATTCATTTAAAATATCACTATAAGCTAGCGACAATGGTAAAATCCCTTCCCCGATACCACCACTCACAATTGGTACGATGATAAAGAAGAATGTGTGCTTCATTTCAAATCCAAATAATGAACCGACCAATAACCCTACTGCTACAGAAGCTAACGTCCCTACTACTAAAGGAATAAACATGCGAACGAAACCTTGTACTAACACTTTACGGTTCATTCCTAAAATACTTCCGACTACTAAACAAGAAATATATAAATATAAAAAGTTCGATTTTTTCATTAACATAGTCGCAGCTTCCATTGAAGCTGGATTCATCCAGTTAAAAAATACAAGTAATGATGGAATAAATAACGAAAGTATTGCTGGACCGCCGATATTTTTTAAAATTGGAATTCTCATCCCAATATCGCCTAAGAAAATCCCCATGATCATAATAACTGCAAATCCACCAATCATATCTGCTGGCAATTTATTATATACAGATGCCCCATAAATAATAGCAGCCAATACTACATATAACGGTAAAGGTATAACACCGATTTTTACATTCATAATTTTAGAAGCGAAAGATTCTCTTTGTACTTCATTTCCTTCAGAAAATGATACCGCTTCCACATTCTTTTGAATTCCCATATGGCACCCCCTCGTTTTCTTAATAACAATATTAAAACGCTTTCAATAGTAAAAATAGTTTTTGTAAGTTTTGTAATTGATTTTGTAATTAAAAAAAGTATAAGCGACTTATATTAAGTCGCTTATACGTAAAACTCTATTTTCTTTTGATCAACACATCTTAATTTACTTACAGGTCTGCCCACATGTTGGTACATCATTTCGTTTTCTAACACTCCAATGTCAGTCAAAAACATTACATATTTTCGAATAGAAACTCTTGAAATTCCAACTAATTGTGCCATTTCATCTGTTGTAAACACTCTTCCATTCAACGACTCGATCTTCTGCCAAATTAATTGCAACGTTTGCTTCGTTAACCCTTTCGGAAGCTCTTTCGTGACAGTAGGCTCCCTTTTTTCTTTTTGTAAAATTAACGAATCTAATTCCGATTGACTAATTTTTTGTTGTTCTTTCATGAAAGTAAGTTTTTCTCGATATATAGTTAATGCCTCTTTAAATCGTTCAAATGTAAATGGTTTAATTAAATAATCTACTACACCATATTGTAATGCTTTTTTAATACTTCCCATATCATGTACAGCTGAAATCATTATAATATCAATTTCTTTTTCTTGGTTCCGGATATACATTAAAAGCTCAAAACCAGTCTCTTCAGGCATAAAAATATCAAGTAATACTAAATCTACTCGTGATTTCTCTAATATTTCGATCGCCGACTTTACTGAGTTAACTGCTTGAACAAGTTCAAATCCTCCTACTTGCTCTAAATAATGCGTATTTAGCATTGCTACCATCGGGTCATCTTCTACAATTAAAACTTTAATCATATTTGCCTCTCATCCCTACCTTTAGGTATTTCAATTGTTATCGTTGTTCCCTTACCTACTAATGAATGCATATGAATTTCTCCATTTATTCGCTGTATACTTTCTTTTACAAGATACAAACCATAACCGCGGTTATCTCCCTTTGTGGAATAACCTTTCGTAAATAATTGCTCTATTTCTTTTTCTTGTATACCTTTTCCCGTATCTTGTACTGTAATAGTTAGTATATCCCCATGTTGTATCTTAACTTCAACTCGCTTCTTTTCACAATTCGTAACTGCCTCTAATGCATTATCAATTAAATTTCCGACAATCGTAATAAGTTCATGAGTAATACTTTCATCATCTATTTCCGGCATATAAGAATCTTCACTTATAATTAATTTTATATTTTTCTCTCTAGCATAGCTGAGCTTACCTAGTAAAAAACCAGCAAATACTGGACTTTTTATTCTTTTCATAACTCCACCAATTTCATATTGATGCTCTGATACCATGCCGCTTATATACTTCTGTAATTCTTCATACTGCTTCATATGTGTAAGCCCTAATACGACATGCATCTTATTCATAAACTCATGAGATTGTGCCCGTAATGCTTCTGCATATAGTCTAATACCAGTTAGTTCCTCTGCTAGTTTTCTAATCTCTGTTTTATCACGAAATGTTGCAATTGCACCAACTATTTCTCCTTTTACATATAAAGGAACTCGATTCGTCACAATCGTAATTCCATAAATATTTTGTTCTTCGTTTAATTGTACTTCTCCCGTTTGCAATACTTCTTTTATACGTGAATTTGGCATATACAACTCAACATCTTTACCGATAAAATCTTCTTCAAGTCCGCTTTTTTTAAATAGACGTTTCGCTTCATTATTAATTAATGTTACTCTAGCCTCTTTATCTACAGCAATAATACCTTCCTTTACAGATTGTAGCATCGTATTTCTTTCTTCAAGAATTTTTGCTATCCTGTGCGGCTCAAGACCGAATAAACTTTTCTTTATATGTCTAGCTAGCAATATTGCTCCTATAATTCCGACTAATACACCAACTCCGACACCAATATAAATGATATGTCTACTTTCCTTAACTCTCTCTTTTACATTATCTGCTGAAATACCAACAGCCACAGCTCCAAGTTGTTCACCTGTTTCAGAAAATATTGGTACAAACACTCGCATGGAAATACCTAAAGTTCCTTCTGCTAACGATACATGTTCTTTTCCTTTCAATGCAGGCCCTTCATCTCCCCCAATAAAATGATGCCCTATTTTTTGAGGATTTGGATGTGACTTTCTTATTCCATTCATGTCCATAACTACAATAAACTGAACACCTGTGTTTTGTAATATTCTATTTGTATACGTTTGGATTGCAGAGGTATCTGCTTTCCCAACCAAACCATCGATTACAATCGAATCATTCGCCACAATGTGTGCAATTGTTTTTGCCTTCTCTGCTTGGCTATCCTCCGTCGTCCGTTCTACATTATGACTAATTAATATATCTGTCACAAGTAAAGAAAAAATTACAACTGTACAAACTAACAATGTAATCGTTTTCCATAAATTCCATAGTCTTTTTCTTTTTTTCATCCCGTTAATGACTCCCCTAATTGCTGAATAGAAAAATAAGTAAGGTGATATTATTTTCACCTTACTTATCTGCTGTTATTATACTTTAAATTTACTAGTCATCGCTTGTAGTTCTTCTGCCATCTCAGCTAAGTTTTGCGAAGCTGAACTAATTTCCTCCATGGAATTAACCTGTTCTTCTGTTGAAGCTGCAACACTTTGCATACTAGCTGTATTTTCTTCTGCAGCAGCTGCAATTTCATCAATAGCATTTGTCACTTCATTTGCATCCCCAGCAATTCTCTTCGTTGTTTCTACCATTTGATTAACTTGAGAAACAATATGTGTAGTAGAACTTAAAATTTCCGTAAAACTTACTTTCGTTTTTGTTACAACATCAAGGCCCTGTTGAACTTCTCCATTCACATTATCCATCGCCTTAACAGTATGTTCAATATCCGCCTTAATTTCTGCAATTAAATTTGCAATCTCTCCAGATGACTCTCCTGATTGCTCTGCTAATTTTCTAACCTCATCTGCTACAATAGCAAATCCTCGTCCCTGTTCACCTGCTCTTGCTGCTTCAATAGCCGCATTTAAAGCTAATAAGTTTGTTTGAGTTGCGATGTTTTGAATTGCTTCAGAAATAGCTCCTACTTGCTTTGATTTCTCATCAAGCAGTTTAATAATAGCATCTGACTCGGATACCGACCTAGAAATAGACTGCATTTGTTTTGCAGTTTGTTCAACTAAATCTTCTCCCTCTTCAGCTCTTTCTCGCGCATGTAATGAGGAAATAGAAATTGACTCTGCGCTTCCAGTTACATCTTGAATTGCTGTATTTACTTGTTGCAATGTAGCCGCACCTTCTTCAACACCTTGACTTTGTGATTCAGCCCCACCTGATACTTGTTCCATTGCAATTGTAATTTGATCTGTCGCATCATTTGCTTGCTGTACGCTCGCTGTTAACTCTTCTGCCGATGCTGCAACATGTTCTGCTGAAAAGCTAATTTGGGTAATAACATCTTGTAAAGACGTAGACATTTCATTAAATGAATTCCCTAATTTCCCTATGTCATCCTTGGAATGGATTGTAATTTTCTCTGTTAAATCTCCCTTACTAATTTTATATGCCGATTCAGCTATTTTTCGTAATGGCCTTGTAATAGACTTTGTAATGAAATAAATTAATATACTACCAAATGCAATAGCGATAGCAATGACAATCAAAGTCTTATAAAACACTGGACTGGCAGCTTGGGTAATTTCTTCATCGAACATAACACCAACTACTTTCCAGCCCGTTTTCTCATTTGTTGCAAAGATTAAATTCTTTTTATCATCTTGTTCTGTATAAGACACATTTCCTTGTTTATCTTCATAAATTGGTTTAATCCAAGGATCAGTAACTTTTGCACCTGGTTTTCTAGATGGATGACTAACAATTTGCTTATTTTGATCTAAAATAACTGCATAACCTTTTTCACCAATGTTAATCATTTTGGAAATTTTTAAGATGTTATCTAAATTTAAATTAATTCCTATAACACCTTTACCATCTTTTACTTCTTTCGCAATCGTCACTACCATATTTTTTGTAGATGCTGACTGATATGGCGCAGTAACAATTACTTTCCCTTTATTTTCATGTGCTTCTTTATACCAAGATCTATCTGTTGGATTATACCCATCAGCCATTTGAATAAATGGTTCTCTTATAAACTTTCCCGTCTCTGTTCCAATATAAATACCTTCTACTTCTGGATGAAGCTTTATATATTGTGCTAACTTCGTTCTTACTATTTCTTCTTGTCCATTTAGATATGTATCCTCTGTTAAGATGTCTGCAAAGTACGTCGCATCAACAAATTTCTCTTCTATATTTTGAGAAATAACAGTATTTAAAATCGAAATATTCTCCTTTGCCTTATCTGTCATTTGATGCTCAAAATTTGTTTTGGCAGTTTGATATGAAACACCACCGATAATAATTCCTGGTATAGTTAAAATAATAAAAAATGAAATGATTAATTTTTTATTGATACTCATACATTTAACCCAGTTAAATATTTTTTGCATAATAAGCCTCCTTTATGTAATGTGGATACTTGTGTCATTTTATACAATTAATATATATAAAACAATATATAATGATAACATGTAATTTTTTCGTCAATTATGCATTTTTGCATATCCACTCCTTATACGTATTTTAATCATAAAAATAAGAGAACTTTAGCATTATATATGCTAAAGTTCTCTTATTTCTTAACAGCTTCTACTCTATAAAACTTCTCTTATAATCCTCAAATGTTTTATCCTTCACCTTATAGTCATATTACTAAAAATCTTCGTCCTAATTTATTTAGCGCTCTTTACATAACTAATTGCCTGACTTCCCATTTGTACCCATGCCTGTTCAAAGGTTTCTCTCGGTACTTTTACATCTAAGCTATCCTCAAGTGGATCTCGAATATATACAGATTCCTGATCATACCCAATAAGTACAACACAATGTTCATTATACGTAATAGAAACATCTCCACTATTTGTTTCCCATGTAGTAAATTCAGCTTCATCTAATGGTGCAAATGTTGCATTCGTAATCATAACTACCGGTTGTCCTGCTTTTATACTCTTATAAATTTCTTCTATATTCTTCCCTGTTAAGTCTACAGCTTTATTAGGTAAATATTTTTCCGCTAACTGAAAAAGTGGTCCATGATATACAGCGTATCCTGATTCAGAAAATGTGTAAATATTACCTACAAATCCTTCATTCGGATTCCCGCGCACACCATCATCTATAAAATCAACTTTTTTTATTTCATTTGCTAATGTCATCTTATCCACTGAAACACCAGCGTATTGTAACATCATCGCTAAGCTTGTCACTTCACAGCCTCTATCCAATTCTGGTAACTGCTGAATTAATGGAACATTTGATAAGATGACTTTTTCATCGTTATTACTAAACTCCGTTTCTTTTCCTCTTTGTATATTTGAGAATGTAAACTTCTCTATATACTTTGGAATTCCATTTGTATATACACTCCATATTACTGCACCTAGTAAAGCTATACATATATACCACTTCAATTTTCTTATCGCTTTCACGTCCTTATTAATTCGTTAAATAAGAATAAAATGCGTCAGCATCCGTTCGTATCATCGGTACAAAATTTAGTTCTTTTCCTTTTTCAGGCTGATCTTTTTTTATCTTTTCCGCTAACTCTTGAATATTCATATTCATTTTATCCATATTAAGCTCATCTGCCATTTGTAGCACCTTTTGTTCATTAATTTCTCTTAATATTTGATATATATCTTTACCATACAAATCAATATGATATTTTTTTGCTTCTTCCTGTACTTTTTGTTCGTACACTTCTTGTGCTAACTCTTCAATTTCTTTTCCTTTTTGAGAAATATCTAACTTTCCTGCTTCTTCTCTTACTTTCTTTCCGTAGATTTCTTCCGCGATGTCTTCGATTTCTTTTCCATCTGTCGAAATGCCTAATTTATCTGCTTCATCTTTAATTTTAATCGCATTAATTTGAGTAATTAAATCTACAATTGATGTATTCTCTATAGATATACCTAGCTTTAACGCTTCTTGCTTTACTTTTGTTTCATAGATTTCTTCTGACAGCATCCCAACATCTTTTCCTTCAATCGATATGCCTAACTGCTCTGCTTCCCTTCCTACTTCTGTTTCATGAATTTCTTTTTCTAGTGTAATTTGTTCTTTTCCTTCCGTTTCAATACCTAGTTTCTCTGCTTTTTCTTCTGTATGCACTGCATGTATCTTACCATTGTTCAATTGTTCTTTACTGCGCTGCGTGTAATCTGTCTTTCCTTTTTGTGTTTCAGAAGGAGAGGCACCCCCTAATATACTTAAACTCATTACTCCAATAGTGAATACCGTCATCATTTTCTTTTTCAAAATTAATTCCTCCCTCTTATACTTTCTTTCCCATCATTCCCCTAGTTTTTTTAATACTATACATACATCTCATCGCTGCTTGAGATAACATTATGATTGATAAACCCCACTCACATACACCTAATCTCTTCTTCATGTAACGAACTTTCTTTATGCCATACATAATATAAATAGTTTCTTAACTTTCCCTTAAAAAAAGACGACCTTGTAAAAACAAGGTCGTCTTCTTACTTATATTTTTTGGTTTTTAGGGAAAATCACTTCAAAACAAGTGCCATCTCCCCATTTGCTCTCTACTGATATTTTTCCGTAATGCTTTTCTACAATCCAATTTGCGATTGAAAGACCTAATCCAGCTCCTTCTGACGTACTTCTTGCTTTATCCCCTTGATAAAAACGATTAAATAATTTCGGAATATCTTCTTCTTTCACTCCTATCCCGTCATCTTTCACCTGTATGCGAATTGAACTACTCGTTTGCGTGCAATCAATTTGAATATGCCCACCTTCGTTTGTATACTTCATCGCATTATCTAACAGTATGACCATCATTTGATGAATCCGCTCTCTATCAGCCATAAAAGATACACCACGTTCTACTTTTAGCATCATTTCTTTTTCTTGATAAGAAGCAATCTCTTTATATGGAGCTACTATTTCTTCTAACAATTTATCAAGTTCAAATGTTTTCTTATCCATCTCAATTTGATTAGAATCAGAACGTGCTAGCAATAATAAATTACTAACGAGTTTCGATAACCGCCTACATTCTTTTGAAATTGTAGAAATATCCATCGCTTTTTCTTCTATCGTAGCGGATGGTGACTGGAATAAAACATCCGTTTTTGATTGAATAACTGCAAGTGGTGTCCTGAGTTCATGTGATGCATCAGAAACGAATTGTTGCTGTTTCTCCCATGAACTTTGAATAGGTACAAGTGCTCTACCAGCTAGGAAAAAGCCAATACCTATCGCACAGAGGCTTCCTATGCTACAACCTATAACGAGAATTAAAAATAAAGTATTTAACATTCCTTCTTCCGCTGTTATATCTCGCACGATTTGAACTATTTCTCCATCTTTTTGAAGCGAAAATGATCTAAAATATCGTCCTTGTACTTCAATATCTTGTAACTCCTCTAATTTTTCGGGAGAAAAACTTTCCAAATTCTCTTCAAAAATAGAACGGAATTTACGGTTATCGCCCTCTATTTTCACTATTTTCCCATTCCAAGTTATTCTAGTTACTCGCGGATCTCCAATTTGGATATTCTCCATGCGTTTTCTTGGTGGTACTTTAACATCTAATTTTTCTCTATACTGAGCTATCATTTTTATAGATTGATCTACTTCACTATAAATACGCTTGTATGTGTACGAATAAATAATACTGCCTAATACGCCTATCAAAATGATAAATACTAACGAATTTATTATAGTCAATCGAATGCGCGTCTTCTGAAACATGCTTCCCTTTTTCATTGTTCTTTTAATATGTATCCAATACCTCGAACGGTTTGAATATCTTTCTGATAACCGAATGGCTCTAATTTTTTACGTAAATGATGCACATACACTTCTACAATCGCTACTGTCGTATCTGAATCAAATCCCCAGACGCGATCAAAAATTTGTTCACGCATTAAAATCTTTCCGCTATTTTGAACAAGGTACTCTAGAAGCTCATATTGTTTTAATGATAACTTCATACCTTTTCCATCTACTTGAACATCTTTATCTTTTCCGAACAATTCAATGCCTTTATAGCGAATTGTTTGCTGCGTTGTTAAACTACCACTTCTGCGTAGTAAAGCACGAATTCTCGCTTTTAATTCAGGGGCCTGAAATGGCTTAACAATATAGTCATCTCCACCAAAGTCCAATCCCTTCACCCGATCTTCTAAAGAATCTCTCGCTGTCAAAAACAGGACTGGTGTTTCAATCTTTTCATCTCGTATTTTTTGAATCACTTCAAATCCGTCCATCCCTGGCATCATCACATCCAGCAAAATTGCATCATATATATTTTGAAGAGCTAAAAACAATCCATCTTCTCCATTTATTGCCGTATCTACTTCAAATTCATCACGTAAAATTTGTACGATAGACTCTAATAACGAAGCATTATCTTCTACTACAAGTAAACGCATGCTCTCACCTTCCATCAAATAGTTCAATTCTATTTATTATTACATTTCTTCTCTTCATAACAAAAGAATGTAGTTACATTACGTAATTTCATTTTTAACTATTTCCTTCTAAAATTTTGAAGTTTTATTATAAAAACTTTGTCTTAAATTTAGCTTAATAAAAAATTGAAAGAAATAAGATTCCTCTTATCTCTTTCAATTTTTTATTACATATACCTTTTTACTCGGCAACTCTAAACAATTTAGCTGACCGCCATACACAGCCCCGCCATCAATCCCAATAATACGATTACTACCAAAATACACTCCGCAATCCTCACTACCATGAAGCGTTTTTGTTTCCGTATGCCCAAATACAATAACCTTTTCACCGCTATATCCATTATGAAATTCATTACGGATCCACATTAATGTATATGGTTCAGATTCAGAAACTCGTTTCATCGGTTCAACCCCAGCATGTACAAATATATACTCTTCTGTTTCAATGTAATGATCTAATTCTTGAATAAACTTTATATGTTCCTCTAATACACGAGAGTGTAAAATCGGTTTTTGGAAGTCTTTCTCATTAACCGCAATATCTTCTTCTACAAATCCATAGCTATATAATGTCTTATCTCCACCATTTCTTTTTACCCAATGGTTCCATGAACGTTCCTCATTTGTCGTTAACGCCTTAATCATCATATCTTCATGATTTCCTTTTAAAATGAGTGCTCCATCTTTTTTCAATTCTCTTACCTTTTCAATTACAGCACGCGCATTTGGACCACGATCTACATAATCTCCCAGTAAGATTAATTGATCCTGTTTCGCATCATATTGAGCTTCTTCCAATAAATGTTCGAACTTTTCTATCTCTCCATGAATATCACTAATAACAAGAATTCTTTTCATATTATCCCCCCTCTTTCTAATTATAGTTCAAAACGACAGAAAGTTCAGAATTGAAATCCCGCATTAACGGGCAGTAAGCCCTCCACTGATTACAGTTTCACTTTATTACAAACTAAACTATTATCCTTACAACAATGTAAGTCTCTTGTCATCCAATTCGATAGTTGTAATTACTGTATTTCCTTATACTGAGAGTAAGAAATGAAACAAAAAATAAGGAGAGATGAGAGATGAAAAAAGTAATGGAAGTTGTAGTAGCGGTAGTAGAGGGTTTCGTAAATGGTAAACAAGTCGCAATGGAGTTAAATAAATAATGAAAAGGACAACATTCACTCTAGACCCTTTACTCATATAAAAGAGATAAGACTTCATCATTTCTTTGATCCCTTATCTCCCTATAAAGAAAGCCGTATCCCTTTTAAGGATACGGCTTTCTCTTATTTTTGACTCGTACGAGCTGAAATGCTAATTGCTCTATCTGTTGCTTTGGCAGCTTCATCTAACGCTTCTTTACTATTCTTCCCGTCATACATCGCTTCTAATGCTTTTACAACTGCATCTCGTGATTCTGGGAATACACTAATTAAAGCCCCTTGTGTTGCTGGAGATTGCTTCGTCGCTTGCAATTGATCTACTGTTACTTTCAACTGTGGATATTTTTCATATTGCTCTTTTACTAATGGCTCATTATATGCATCTGGATTAATTGAGAAATAACCTGTTGCAGTATGCCATTTTGCTTGTACATCTGGCTTCGTTAAATATTTCATAAAGTCCCAAGCACCTTGTTGCGTTTCTTCTGAAACCATATTCGTCATCCATAATGATGCTCCACCAATAACAACACCATTTTGTTTCGAATCCTCAGGATACGGAATATATGAAACACCTACATTAAACTTAGATGCATCGATTAAATCACGAACACCTGCTGAAGAATCTAAATACATAGCAACTTGTCCAGATTGGAACGCGGCACGAATATCATCCCAACTTGCTCCATACTTTCCAAGTGCGCCAGCTTTATTTAAATCATCTAACATTCCAAATACTTTCTGTCCTTCTTTACCGTTAAATACCGCCTTCTTTGCAGCATCTTTACGGCCGTTTTCGTTATCTACATATAAAGCACCTTGTGTCGCTAACAATTCTTCAAAGAACCAACCGTAGTTAAGCATGGAGAATCCATATTGTTTTACATTTCCGCCTTCTTTAATCGTTAACTTTTTCGCTGCTTCTTGTAATTCCGCATATGTTTTTGGAGCTTTCTCTGGATCTAAGCCCGCCTTTGCAAAAGCATCTTTATTATAAATTAATACTGGTGTAGATGAATTAAATGGCATAGAATACATTTTTCCATCAACTGAATAATAATTTGTAATTGCTTTTTCTAATTTTGACGTATCGTACTTATCTTTTTTTATCCAGCTATCAATTGGTGTGATTTTTTTGCTATCAATCATATATTTCGTTGTAATTTCACTCGATTGAACAAGAGCTGGCGCTTCTTTCGTTGCAGACATCGTTCTAAATTTCGTTAAAGACTCTTCATATGTCCCTTGGAACTCTGCCTTTATCTCATATTTATTTTGCGACTTATTATAGTCTGCAACAAGACCATCTAATACTCCTTGTGTTTTTCCACCCATCGCATGCCAGAAGCGAATTACAGTTTTATCACCATTTTTTTCAACTGGTGCTACTTTTGCCTGTACTTCAGGTTTTCCCTCTGTTTTACTATTTGAACAAGCTGCACTAGATAATGCCATTGTTGCTACCATTAATAGAGCAGCACCTTTTTTAACTAGACTCATTTAAATCTCACCTTCTCTTAGTTATTTAATTGCACCTTTTGTTAATCCTTGTTGTAATTGCTTTTGCCCTAAAAATAGTAAAATCAATGTTGGAATAACGATAACCGTAACACCGGCCATTACGCTTCCCCAATCAGTTGCAACTTCTTGAGACTGAAGCTGCTTTACACCGATTTGCACTGTTCTTACTTTTTCATCAGTGGTCACTAAAAGTGGCCATAAATACATATTCCATGTTGTTAAAAAGCTATATACTCCAAGCGTAATAAAACTCGTTTTACAATACGGTATTACAACGCTGAATAAAAATCTTATATTTCCAATCCCTTCAATAAAAGCAGCTTCTTTCAGTTCATTCGGGAGTGTCATAAAATGTTGACGTAACAAGAAAATACCGAAAGCTGTTGCAAAAAACGGCACTGTCATCCCGGCGAAACTATTGATCCAGCCAAAGTTTTGAATCGTTAAAAAGTTAGGCACCATCGTTGCTTCCCACGGAATAAGCATCGTTGAAATAAACAGGAAGAAAATTAAGTTTCTCCCTTTAAACTGAAGAAAAACAAAAGCATAAGCTGCTAAACTTGATACGATAAGTTGTCCAATCATAACGACTGTCGATACAATTAAACTGTTATATAAGTATGTAAAAAGCGGTACTTTTTGAAAAATATTAATGAAATTATCAAAAGTAAACTGGGTCGGAAATAACCTTCTCATTTGAATATCGTCTGGTGTCATAAAGCTTATTAAAAATGCATACAGTACAGGAAAAAATACCATCACTGCACTAATAATGAGTAGCATGTATAATAGGAAATTTTGTTTCCACTGTTTAACAATCATTTATAATGCACCTTTCTCTCAGCAAACTTAAATTGAAGTAATGTAGCAACGAAAATGAAAACAAATAATACCATCGCTTGTGCACTTGCTGTTCCAAATTGATGATTCACAAACGCCTCTTTGTAAATCGAATACACAATTAAATTCGTTGCATCATTTGGTCCACCGTGCGTTAAAATATCAATTTGTCCAAAGCTTTGGAACGCACTAATTAATGTTACTGTTACAATAAAAAATAAAGTTGGTGATAGCATCGGTAATGTAACACGGCGAAGCTTATATAAATAACTAGCACCATCTATAGATGCACTCTCATATAAAGACGTATCAATATTTTGTAAACCACCTAATATAACTAAAAATGCAAAACCTGTATTCACCCAAACTGTTGTAACTGATACAGAGAATAGTGCCCAGTCCGGACTCGTTAACCATGCGATTGCAGGAAGGTTCATAGAGGCTAATATATTATTAAATAATCCTACACTTGGATGAAATAAAAATAGCCAAATCACTGCACTAGCAGCTACTGATATTCCCATCGTCGAAGAAAACAGAACTCGGAATAACCCAATACCTCTTACCTTTCCATTTGCAATCAATGCAAGAAACAAAGCAAATATAATACTCGTAGGAACTGTATATAAAACAAATAATAAAGTTGATTTTATACTTTTGTAGAAGGCTGGATCAGAGAATAAATATTGATAATTTTCTAAGCCAACGAAAAGATTAGCTTCTCCATGTATATCGGTTAAATAAAAACTATAATAAATCGTCCTAAACAATGGATAGAACAGAAAAATCGAAAATAGCAAAATAGATGGCGCCAAAAACAATAATCCTATTCTTAAATCTTTCGTTCTCTCCCATAATTTTTTCTTTTTTGACACCTTTGTTTGAACTGGTAACTTACTTACTTCGATCATTATTTCGCCACCACTTTCAACTCTTCTTCACCTACCACTTTTAAGCGTTCATTCGTGTTTTCGTTAAAGAAGCATAACTTTTCTTGCGAGAATAATAATTTTACTTTGTCACCTTTGTTCAGGAGTAACTGTCCGATAACTTTCGCACTCCAAGTTGTTCCATTTACCGCAAAGTTCAATATAGATTCATTCCCTAATACTTCTACAGATTGCAACGTCACTTCTTGTCCCTCCTCAGACAGTGCAATATGCTCAGGGCGCATGCCTATGCGAATTGTTCCTTCTGGTAATTGCTTTAACTGTCTAATAGATAATGGAATTTGCAATTGTCCTATATGTAATACACCTTTTTCTTTATTTACTTCCCCATGATTTATATTCATAGAAGGAGAACCTATAAAGCTTGCAACAAATTCGTTTGCTGGTTCGTTATATATGTTAAGTGGTGTTCCAACTTGCTGTATACTTCCTTTATTTAAAACCATGATACGATCACCCATAGTCATCGCTTCTATTTGATCGTGGGTAACGTAAATCATCGTAATTCCTAATCGCTGCTGAATTTCTCTAATTTCAATTCTCATTTGCGCACGTAATTTCGCATCCAAATTCGAAAGTGGTTCATCCATTAAACAGATTGGCGCTTGACTCACAATTGCCCTGGCAAGTGCAACACGCTGTCTTTGTCCGCCTGATAATTGGCCTGGTTTCATTTTCACATACTCTTTCAGTCCTACCATTTCAATAGCTTCCATTAATCGCTTTTGTCGCTCTTCTTTTTGTACTTTTCTTACCTTAAGTCCAAATAAAATATTTTCTTCTACAGATAAGTGTGGATATAATGCATAATTTTGAAATACCATTGATAGATTACGGTCTTTCGGCTCTAGATCATTTGCAACACGTTCATTAATAATTAAATCTCCTGAAGAAATCTCTTCTAAGCCAGCGATCATTCGTAATAATGTGCTTTTCCCGCATCCCGAAGGTCCAACTAAAACAAAAAATTCACTCTTCTTAATATGAACCGATACGCCTTTAACCGCTGTCTCTTCTGCATTTTTATATACCTTTGAAACATTTTTCAATTCAATCACAAGGTTGCACTCCTTTTTTCTTCTTGTATCCATACTTCATAATGACTTGTTGAAATCGCACTTGCTCCTGCACGAATTGCAATTTCCGCATCTTCTCGCGTTTGAATCAGCCCTCCTGCAATAATAGGAAACTCTATTTCCTCTACTAGCTGCTTAATAATAGAAGGCATAATCCCCGGCATAATCTCTACTGCATTTGGTTTAGTCGTTTTACAATTTTCAATTGATTTAGTAAGAGATAAAGTATCTACAATAAAAATACGTTGAATTGTTTTCAATCCAATTTTATTAGCATTTCGAATTGTTGAACCCTTTGTTGAAATAATACCTTGTGCCCCGATAACATCTTGAATATACAAAAGCGCTTCCTCTGTATTCGTATTTAAGCCTTGTATAAAATCACAATGAAGAAATACATCATGTCCATGTTTCTGCAATTCATATACACGCTCTGGTAATTCCAGCATTGAACCAGTCATAAGAAAAACTGTTTTCGGCAATTTTTTGTATGCTTTGTATCCTTTCCAATCCTTTATCATCGCAATATAAGGTTCTTTAAACATTTATTCCACCTAACTGTTCTATTTTTATCCAAACTAAAAACACCTACTTACATAGAACGCCTTTCTCCTTATTTGAACTCTAAGGAATAGAGCACACCTAAGAAAGTGGCACATTATATGTAAGTGGGTGTTCTCAAATGTTCTCTACCCTAGTTATTTTGTTACCTTTACTATATTACGCATTTATTAAGTCAGTTTTGATAGATTGTTAATTAGGTGTTAATCGAATGTTAATATTCACCATATCATTATTTACATTAATCTAGATATTAAAATATAAATAAATAGAACGAAACAATACTTAAAATTCAATCAATATGTAAATTCATTCCATAGTTAATGATTTTTAGTTTGCTTGCCACTGCTTGCAAACTAAAGTTATCCCAAGCAGTACTATAAAGTGGAATGCGCCTTTTCTCTTGTATTGATATGGCCCAGGCTGTAACAACATCAGTACCATATCCGTTCCCTTGAAACTCCGCTAAAGTTTCCACACTTGCCTCAGCAGCTACGGGCGTACTTCTGGCACTGCAACAAACAGAAACTACTTTTTCATTTTTTACAATTGCCAAATAAGGTTGCCTCCTTATTTACTCCATTTACCATCCATTCATAATCTATTTTTCATGTTCAAAATAAAAATCCCATTCAAATACACATTACTGAATCCATCATACTAACTGATTTCTTCATTCTGTCTATCTAAATGGGATTATTTTTCGTTTTTTACTCTACTGGTTGTTGTGGCTGTACTACTTCATTCGCTCCAGCTACCCTCAACATATTTACAATATCTTTAAAACCTCTTTTTTCAGCGTATTGCAGTGGCGTCAGATGTTCCTTGTTAGCCATGTTTACATCTGCACCGTGATCAATAAGTAATTGAATTACTTTCTTATGGTTTTCACTACCATTTCCTAATACAATTGCTTCTAATAACGCTGTTCCACCACGTTCATTTTTATAATTCACATCAATATCTGTATGCTCTAATAATTCTTTAACAACCTCTACATGGCCACGCTCAGATGCAGAAATAAGTGCTGTCCCACCTGACCTAGTCGTTTCTTTCGTATTAACTCCTGCATTAATTAATACTTTTACAATATCCGTATATCCTTCTCTACTTGCATAAAGAAGTGGATTACTTTTTTTCTCATCTTTAATTTCAATATTAGCACCTGCACCAATTAATGCTTTAACTGTCTCTACATGATTTTGGTACGTCGCTGCAAGGACAGGCGTTTCTCCGTTGTCACCTTCTACGTTTATATTCGCTCCATCCTGAATCAACTTCATAGCTGTCTCTGTGTCTCCAAGAGTAGCTGAAAGTAACAACTGTTTGTCCATTAAATTTATACTTTTCTCTTCTTTAGATTCTTCCTGTTCTTTATGCTTCTCTTTTTTCTTCTCATTTTTCACATGAACCGGTTTCGATTCTGGTTCTTCTTGCTTATCGCAAGCCACTACCGTCATTAAAAGTCCTAATAAAATACATAATAAAATTTTTTGTTTTCTCACAACTACAGCTCCTATGAAAGATAATGTTTTCTTAACCATTCCTCCATCACATACAATAACTCTTCTTGAGTACATTTATCCATAAGCCCTTTAGATTCCTTCTTTAATCGGATTATCTTAAGCTTATACTATGTTTCTCAACCTATTGAAATGATACGCCTGATGGCCCCATCATTAACATTATGAAGCAATTAGTTTAGCACGTTTTTACCGCATTTGTATACATTTCTAAAAAGTACATAAATGATTGCTTTAGGTTACTATATTCCATTGTAACCGTTCTGCTAAAAATTTTACACCTTTTCTATATTTGCACCTGAGTAATAATAGAAAAAGACAACTACATAGTTGTCTTTTTCTATTAATGATGTCCACCATGATTTCCTGCTTTCGGTTTCCCCATCATCTCTTTATTCATTTCCCATTTATGCTCTGCTAGCTCTTTATACGAAAGAACTTTCCCCTTATAGTTAGATACAAAGCTCTCTGCATCTTTTTTATTTTTAAATGAAATGACATTATAAGCCATCGGTGTCGTTATTGTTTTATCATATACGTAAGTAGCGTCTTCTAACGAAATCCAATCTTTCGAATCATAATCTCGGACAAATTTCTCTTTCGTCTTTTCATCTGAGTTGATCTCCATCCATTTATACATACAACCGATATCATCAAACTTTAACGCTTTTCCATTTTCTAAAATAATTTCTGTTGCAAATTGATTATCTGTTACCCCAATTTGGCAAATATCACATTTATCATGTTTCTCATCAATGGCAACAGCTGCTGTTTCCTTTTTCCCACACCCGACTACCGTAAATACGAAACATAAACATATAGCAAGTACGACATATTTTACTTTCATCAATATTCCTCCCTAGAAACCGTATACTCCACGAAAAGAATACCAAAAGGTTGTGTGAGATTTGTGAAAAAACAATGTGCTTTTTGTAATATAGGAAACAAAAAAAGATGTGTAGTTATTTCTACACATCTCTCATCACTCGCAACCTGTAATTAACAAATCATCTTCTAATTTAACTAATAATGTATCCGCACTAATTTCCTGTCCAACTTCTACATTTACCAATCTTATATTTCCACTAATCCCGACTGCAATTTTTTTAAGCTCACCGTCATTTTTTCGGATCATCAGTAATTTTTCCCATTCATATACGTAAGAAGATTCATTAATAAAAATCTCCTCTACTTTTCCTTCATAAGAGCTATAAATCTCTTCAATTCTCGTTTTCATATAACATCTACTCCCTATTTCACACTTCACTATTTTCATCTTATTCTACCATTCTTACGAGAAGCAGCTTACTTTTTAAAAATTCAAATTAACTACCGTGAACAAAATGAACAAAATAAAAATTATGCTTCTAATGATGTTATTTTTCAAATTATTTACCATTTGAATAGATGCTTTTATTATAAATAAAAAACCTTTTTCTGAATTTTTATTCTATTTTGAAAGCGCAATCATTCTTTTGAGGGGGAAATTACATGTTAGCACTACTTGGATTTGCGATGGTATTTGTCTTTATGTTTTTAATTATGACGAAACGTATGTCAGCGCTAGTAGCATTAATATTAATTCCGAGTATTTTTGCATTAATTGGCGGATTCTATGCCGATATGGGACCTATGATGTTAGAGGGGATCCAAAAATTAGCACCTACTGGTATTATGCTTATGTTCGCTATTTTATATTTTGGGATTATGATTGATAGCGGTTTATTCGATCCTGTCATTAGTAAGATTTTAAAATTTGTAAAAGGAGATCCTTTAAAAATCGTTGTCGGAACGGCTATATTAACTATTATCGTTTCTCTAGATGGTGATGGTACAACAACATACATGATTACAGTTTCCGCAATGTATCCACTATATAAGCGCCTTGGAATGAACCCCCTCATATTAGCTGGAGTTGTTATGTTAGGGGCAGGGGTAACAAATCTTACACCTTGGGGTGGACCCACAGCTCGTGTTATGAGCGCACTTGGGCTTGAGGCTTCCGAATTATTTACACCTCTTATTCCAGGAATGATTGCTGGTGCAATTTGGGTTGTTTTCGTTGCCTACTATCTTGGAAAAAAAGAAAGAAAACGTTTAGGAATTATGGATGTACAGTATTTAAAACAAATGCAAACAATGGATGAGCAAGCTGCAACTGTCGAAGCAGCAGTGCATAAACGCCCTAAACTTCTATGGATTAACTTTTTATTAACCGCCACATTACTTGTCTGTCTCATACTAGAAGTTATGCCATTACCTGTTTTATTTACAGTCGCTTTTGCTATCGCTGTTATGATTAACTATCCAAACTTAGAGCAACAGAAAGAACGTATTGCTTCTCATGCTGGGAATGTATTAGCAGTTGTTTCTCTCGTATTTGCTGCCGGTATTTTCACTGGTATTTTATCTGGAACAAAAATGGTAGATGCAATGGCTAACAGTGTAGTAACTCTTATACCAGATGCACTTGGACCACAATTGCCAATTATTACAGCACTTCTCAGTATGCCATTCACATTTTTCATGTCTAATGATGCATTTTACTTCGGGGTATTACCTATTTTGACGAAAGCTGCTGCTACTTACGGAATTAGTGCAGCTGAAATGGGACGTGCTTCCTTACTTGGGCAACCCGTTCACTTATTAAGTCCTCTTGTCGCTTCCACTTATTTATTGGTCGGAATGGCAAAAGTTGATTTCGGTGAACATCAACGCTTCACTTTATTGTGGGCCGTTGGAACGACAATGGTTATGTTAATTACCGGAATTGTAATTGGGATTATTCCAATATAAGATGCAAAAAAACAGTAGAAGGAATAAAATCCTCTACTGTTTTTTATTATGAAGAAACAAGAAAATAACGTCTCTCGGGTCTCCCAACACTTCCATATATTAGCTCTGCGTGGACTTTCTTCCCAGATATCAAATACTCTAAATAACGCCTTGCAGTTGATCGGCTTACGCCTACCATTGAACTTAGCACCTCTGCTGTAATCCCTTCTTCATTAACTGTTAACATATGCTTTTTTATTTTCGCTAAAGTTAAAGGATCTATCCCTTTCGGGGCATATTCTATTTGATCTCCCTTCACCCCTCTTTGAGACCATAAATATTCAATTTGCTCCGTAGATAATTGATTATTTTTCTTTAACTGTATAATCTTTTTTTGATAGCCTTCCAGACTTGCTTTAAATCGGTCAAACATTAGTGGCTTTACGATATAATCTGTTACTCCGCCCCGCAGGGCGTGCCTCACTACATCTGTTTCCGATGCCGCTGTAATCATAATAATATCTGTATCGTGCAAATGATGCCTAATATATGTGACAAGTTCCGTTCCTTGCATATCAGGTAAGTACACATCTAATAAAACAAGCTGTGGCTTCACAAGCTCTAGCCATTCTTTCGCTTGTTCTCCAGTCGTTGCCGTTCCAATTACTTTAAATCCCTCAATTTTCTCAGTAAAACGACGATGAATGTCAGCAATCCGAATATCATCTTCTACAATTAATACTTCAATCTCCTCACCCATTACTATTCGCCTCTCTCTTTCGGTAGTGCAATAATAAATAACGCACCACCTAAATCCCCTTTTTCAATTGCAATACTTCCATTTAAATCTTCTACTAACTCTTTCACTTTTGCTAATCCATATCCTCGCTCTCCTCCTTCTTTCGTCGAAAAGCCTTTATAGAATATGCTAGTAATTATTTCATCATGAATCCCTTGCCCTGAATCTTCCACTTCAATTAATATTTCTTCTCCAATATCAGTTACAAACATCCTTACTTTCTTATCATTCTCTTCATTTTTTTCAATTGCTTCAAATGCATTCGTAATTAAATTTCCTAAAATAGAAACGACATAATTACTCTCAATATGTGGACTTAATTTTTCTAAACCACTTTCTCTATCTAGCATAAAATCAATCTTCAACTCTCGTGCTCTATTATAAAATCCAATTAAAATTCCACCTAGCCATGGATTTTGAATCCGCTTCATAATAAATTGAACAAAATCTTGATATACCGCTGTTTCCTTATGAATAAGCTCTAAAGCATCTTCGTATGATTCTAATTGAATAAGACCTGAAAGCGTATACAATAAATTGTTATATTCGTGCGCTTGCGCTCGTAATGCCTCTGTATATTGCTTCGTCTGAGATAATTCTGCTGTTAACTGATCCATTTCAGATTTCAAACGTAAGCTCGATACAACGCCAGTTACTTTATTCTTTACTTTAATAGGTAGACGGTTCGCAATAACAGCCTGTCCTTTTATATTTAATTGGCGATCAAACTGTTCTTCACCAGTTTGAAGTACATCTAGTATCGTTGAATTAGGAATTACATTTAAAATAAATTCCCCAATAATATTTTGTTGTTTATGTAGCGAAAGAATATCATAAGCTGCTTGATTGACTAAACTAATCATGCCATTTTTATCGATTACAATAATCCCTTCACGTACAGATTGAATCACTGTACTATGCTCTTCATATAAAGATGAAATTTCTTCTGGTTCCATCCCGAACATCATTCTTTTTATACTTGCCGCTAAATATATAGAGCCGATTACTCCAATTAATAGCCCTATTATTGTAATCCAAAATACACGCTTTCCATACACTTCTACCGCTCCATGAATATCAGCCATTGAAAATCCAACAGACACCACACCAATGATTTCATTTTCCTGATTACGGATTGGAACTTTTCCGCGTAATGAAGGGCCTAATGATCCAGTTGCTTTCGAAACATATGATTTTCCTTCTAATAAAACGCCTTTATTATCTCCGCCAACCATTTTTTCTCCTATTTTATCTCGCTCAGGATGCGCATAACGAATCCCCTCTTTGTTTCCAACTACAATGAAGTCAGCCTCTGTATCCATTCGAATTTTTTCTGCGATTGGCTGAATAATAGAAGCTGGATTTTCTTTTTGAAAAGCTTCCTGAATTTCTGGTATCGCGGCAACTGTTTTCGCAACATGCAAAGCCCGTTTCCCAATTTGCTCTTCTACCGTTTCAGATAATATGTAATAAAATAAATAACTCGTTAGCAGAAGTACCACTAAAATAAGTGTACTAATAGTTAATGTAATTCTCGGTTGGAGTTTTAATTTTTTAAATTTCAAAACCATTCCCCTAACATGATTAAAGATAGAATTTAAAGAATATACAGTCTCTTTAATTATACTTAATCATAACACGGTTACTCTATATTTCTTTCTTTTTCTTCTCATAAAAAAAGAAACGAAGTAAAATTATTACCTCGTTTCTTAATATTTGTTATTACACTTTAAACTTACTAATCATCTCTTGTAATTCTTCTGCCATTTGTGATAAATGGACTGCTGCTGCATTTATTTCATCTACTGAAGCTAATTGTTCTTCTGAAGAACCAGCAATATTTTGAACGCTTGCTGCATTTTCTTCAATTGTAGCTGCAATTTCATTAATAGATGCACTTACTTGTTTTGCATCTACCGTCATTTGTTTTGCTACATCTACCATGCTATCAATTTGTACAACTGTATCATTTGTAGACTTCAATATTTCGGCAAAGCTTTGCTTCGTTTCATTTGCAACTACAAGTCCTGATTGTACTTCTGCTCCAACTTGATTCATAGAGCTTACTGTTTCTTTTATATCAAATTGAATCTCTTTCACTAGTTTCCCAATTTCCGTAGAAGACTGTCCTGATTGTTCTGCTAGCTTTCGCACTTCATCTGCTACAATTGCAAATCCTCTTCCTTGCTCTCCAGCTCTCGCAGCCTCAATTGCCGCATTTAACGCTAATAAATTTGTCTGTTCTGCAATATGTTGAATCACTTCAAGGATTGCTCCAATTTGTTTCGACTTATCGTCTAACAAACCAATGATTTTGTCTGACTGTGAAACAGACTCATGAATTAATTGCATTTGATTCACAGTTTGTTCAACTAACTTCCCACCATTTTCAGCTTTTTTCTTCGTATACATAGAGGCTGTAGATACTAATGAAGAACTATCTGCAACACGCTGAATTCCTTCTGTAACTTCTTCTAACAATGTTGCTCCTTCTTCAACTTCTTTCGTTTGTATTTCTGCACCACTTGATACTTGCTCTATCGCCTGTGTAATTTGTTCCGTTGCTTCGCTTGTCTGCTTCATACTAGCTGTTAATTCTTCTGAAGATGCCGCTACATGACTTGCTGAAGTGTTTATATTGGAAATGACACTTTGTAACGATGCAGCCATCTCGTTAAAACTTTCTCCTAGCTGTCCAATTTCATCTTTAGAATGAACTGTAATTGATTCTGTTAAATCACCTTCACTAATCTTCTTCGATGATATGACAAGTTGTTTTAACGGTTTAATAATAGACGCAATTATGAAGTAAATTACAATCCCACCGATTATTAGTGAAATTCCAAGAACAGTTATTGTTTTATAGAAAATAGGTTCAGCCGCTTCGATAATTTCTTTGGAAGGCATAATTCCTGCTATTTTCCATCCAGTTTTCTTATTCGTTTTAAAAGTGATATTGCGATCTTCACCATCTAATGAATAATGAAAATCCCCAGCTTCCTGTTTATACAATTCTTTACTAAGTTTCTCTTCTAATTTCTCTCCTGGCTTCATTTTCGGGTGCGCTACTACATTTTTATCTTGATCAAATATCGCTACATATCCTTCCTTACCGATATTAACCATCTTAGAAGTAGTAACAATATCATTAATGATTAAGTCAATCCCAAGAACTCCACTTTTATCCTCGTTTTGTTTTGCTAGTGTAATAACAATATTTCCTGTCGTTTTTGACTTATATGGAGCAGTTACAATTACTTCTCCGCTTTTCTTCACTGCCTCTTTATACCAATCTCTTTCTGTAGGATTATATCCATCTGGCATCTGAATAGCTGGTGATTGAATGAACTGTCCATTACTAGATCCTGTATAGATTGCTTCCATTTCTGGATGCAGTTTATTGTATTCTTCTAGTTTATTTTGTATGTTTTGAATTTGATCTGCTTGGTAACTTGATTGTGTAAATAATTTCGTAAAATAAGTTGCATCTATTTTTTTACTATCCAATTCCTTATTAATTACATTATCCAAAATTTTTATATTATCTTTCGCCGAGTTTAAAATTGTTTCATTAAAATTCGTCTTCGCCTGTTGATAAGACGTCCAACCAATTACAATACTTGGAAGAATTAAAATAATAATAAATGATACAAGTAACTTTGTTTTTAAACTACTACTCCTTAATTTCCCTTGAAACATACTTCTACCCCTCCATACCGTTTTAAATGTAATTAATTAACATTTAATCTTTCTATAAAAATAATACGATTTAAATGTATCAATGAGACTCTCTATCTTTTTATACATCTAAAGAATTGATACATATCTTTTTCATTCTATATAAATTAAATAATTAAAACAATGTATAAAAATGTATATTATTCGAAATATTATAATTCATAGGAGAACCTCTAGTATTTCACTTACTAGAGGTTCTTTCCACCTTACTATTCTTTATCTACTTCTTTTTTCTCATCTTCTACTACAGATACAACAGGTTTATCGCTTGATAATTGTTGTACCGCTCCTTTTCCTGCAAATCCTTCTAATAGCTCTTTTAAGTCAATGCCAGAAGAAGCTTTTAACGTTTCTTGCATCGTTGCCATTAAATCAGTCGCATAACCCGCAACTTTTCCGGCCCCGCTATTTTTACCACCGCCGCCTGTATCGACAACTGTGATTTTATCAATATTACTAAGCGGACTTGCAAGTTCCTTCGCATAACTTGGAAGCATTTTAAGAACCATATCCATAATTGCCGCTTGACCATATAATTCAAATGCTTCTGCGATTTTTTGTTTCGCTTCTGCTTCTGCTAAACCTTTTAATCTAATAACATCTGCCTCTGCTGTTCCTTGCGCTTTTTGTACTTCCGCTTTCGCTTGACCTTGTGCTTTTTCAATTTCCGCCTTCGCTAAACCTTCTACACGTACTTCTTCTGCACGTGCTCTCGCTTCTGCTTCAATCTTATATTGATCCGCATCGGCTTTTTTAATTTGTTTTACTTTTTCTGCTTCCGCTGATTGCTCAACAGCATAGCGATCTGCATCGGCTTTTTTCTTAACTTCTGCATCATATTGCTTTTCACGACGCGCAATCTCTTTTTCTTCTAACTCGATTTGCTTTTCACGCTCAATGATTTTAACGCGCATTTGCTCTTCTGTAACACCTTGTTGTGCTTTCGCTTGTTGTAATTCGTAAGAAAGATCCGCATCTGCACGTGCTTGCTCTTGTTCTCTCTTATAGGACTGTACTTTTAATTCTTTATGTTTTTCAGCTTCAGCGATTTGTGCATCACGTTGATATTCTGCTTCTTTTGCCTCTTTTTCAGCACGTGCTTTTTCAATACGTGCTTCTTTTTCACGCTCTGCATTTGCAATTGTTGCATCACGCTTAACTGTCGCAATTTGCGGCTGACCAAGCGCATCTAAGTATCCGTTTTTATCCATTATTTCTTTAATTGTGAAAGAAACAATGCGAAGTCCCATCTTCTTTAAATCTGTAGAAGCTACTTCATGTACCTTTTGAGCAAATTGCTCTCTATTACTATACGCATCCTCTACTGTCATAGAAGATAAGATTGCACGTAAGTGACCTTCTAAAACCTCTTTTGCTTCTACTTTTAACTCTTCTGTTTCTTTTCCTAAATATTGCTCAGCTGCAGTAGATACTTCTTCAATTGTAGAACCTACTTTAATAATAGAAACACCATTTACTGTAACTGGAACACCTTGCTTCGTATACGTATCACGTGTACCAACTTCTAATTTGTAGTTTAATAGGCTTAAAGGCTCTGCTCTTTGCATAATTGGAACTACGAAAGTACCGCCCCCGCGGATAATCTTAATCTTCTTTCCATCATCAGTGGTAACAACATTCTTTCCTCCACCAAGCCAGTTCCCTGTAACAATTAACGCTTCATCTGGACCAACCGTACGATACTTCGTAATGAATACTAAAATGAGTAGAATTAAAATTGCCAGTAAAACTCCACCGATAATTAATGGAATCGTCATGTAAATTCCCCCTTATAATTTTGGTTTTTTTAAAGAATAAGCGATGTTTTGTACAAGTAAAACACCATCTTGGACTCCCTCGATAATAACCTCTGTTCCTTGCGAAATATCTTTTTTTCCAACAGTTTTAGCTGGGATTGCATTACTTCCAAATTGGGATAAAATTAATACTTCACCAAATCCTTCTGTAGGAATTGTCGTAATGACTTCTCCTTTGCAACCGATAAATTCATCCATACGTTGTACGGTATTTTGTTCTGCTTCTGCAATCGGTTTTAAAATTAGTATTTTCATGATGAAAACACCGATAAAAGATATAGCAAATGCAGCCCCGAAAATAGTAATACTATTAAAGGAAAATAAGTACTCTCCTATATAACTAAGCCCACATAACATGGCGAAGAAACTAAGTAATAAAGTAACAACGGATACAGATCCGCCCCCAAAACTAAATATCGATTCAAATATATCTCCAAAGAAGATATAAATAACAGTGAGTATAGTAGCAATAATAAATCCATATAAATAAATTGTTTCAAGTGGATAACCAAACAAGACCATTTCTTATCCCCCTTTCTTAAACAATCCCTTTTTTGTTATGTGTATGCCCCACCTCTTTCAAAGATTATAGTTCTTAATTTTCAGTTATTTACTCTTTAAAGAAAAGCCTGTAAAACAGGCCCATAAAAAAGAACAGGAGAAACCTATTGTGACAGGCTCCTCCTAGAAAATAACCGATATATTATATATCTATATAATATACTATTTTCCACAAAAAGTAAAGTTAAACATACATTGGAAAAGCGCTTATTTTCCCCCGATTGGTGTGGGCTAATAATCATTGGGGGATGAATGATTAAAGTTTCACTTTACTGATAATGAGTACGTTCCATCGCCATTATCATATTTATATACATACAAGTAATACTTGCCTGGTTTTGCATTAAATTTCGCTTCTATATGATTCCCATTGGCTTGACCGTAAGCTGCATAATTTTGCATATCTGATTCATGGTGAAGTACCCATGTCATCCCAATTCCATACTCATTTAAAACAGAAATGTCGATATCTTTCGCTGATGCTACATTAAATGTATAAACATCAGTGTGGTCCCCGCCAATAAGACTACCTTTTATAGTACTATTTAGCCCGATACGATTTGCTTCCTCTGGACGATTATTTGGTTCTGATTCTGTTAAACTTCCATCTTTAATCGTAACAGTTGTTTCGCTTCTGCTCTCTTTTCCCTTATCATCTTTTACTCTTAACGATACTTTATAAGAACCTTCTCTTTCATATACATGTACTGGATTCACTTCTGCGCTTGTGCTTCCATCTCCAAATTCCCATAAATAAGAAGCAATTTTTCCATCTTCATCGTTTGAGCCATCACTTTTAAATTGAATTCCCTCTTTTACAAGACCACTATAAGGGCCATTTATATTAACCGTTGGAGCTTTATTTTCTCCATCATCTTTTGCGATTCCATGGAAGACTACATCATATTCAAATTCATTTGAGCTATTCACACGATAATTGACGAAGTATGCTGTAACAGTTTTGTAGCCACTCCATTCTTTTTGCGCCAATTGTTCTAAAGATTCATTTACTCTTTTACTCATTTCTTTCCAATCTTCTGATTCACCTTTTGTGACACTACCTGTATACGTACCTTCTAATGTAAATGTATTAAAGAATTGAGAATTATGTTTTGTCATTTTTGTATCATTCATAGGCAACGTATCACTAATTTCTTTTTTCACTTCAGTTAACGATTTCGGTGCATGTTCAGCTAAATAATCATCTGCTACTTCCGGTACATTATATTTATCTTGATTATCAATTAACTGCTGCATATACTCTTGATACTCTTTATTTAACTTAGGATCTTTACTTAGATTTTCACGATATGCATCATAATTTTTCACGTCATTCGCACGAATCAAATCTTGAATTTTATCAAATGTTTCAAACTGATGCGTATATAAGTAAGACTGCAATGCGAACGAGTAATTATAGAAATCCCAAGAACCGTATTTAGCAAATAGTGTACGCTCTGCTGTATAACGGCTTGCAGGATCAGATGATAATCCGCTAATTATACTCCTTCTTGGTACAACGTTATTCGTACGAGTAGATCCTGCGAAAAACTCTGCATTTCCTTCTTGGAACCAAGTTAACCTTTCATTTTGATACATATCTCCTCTTCCAAATAGACCTGGTACTTCATATCTACCTTGCAGGTAATGAGTAAATTCATGACGGAATAACTCTTCTAAACTATAAATACTTTGCTCTGGTGTACGCTCATATGTAAAGAATGTACCTGTCTCTTCAATATAAATTCCACCGTTGTTTGTTTCATATCCATACAATTGTCTATTTAACTGATATTCATCTGGACTATTATAAATTACGATCGTTAATACATCATCCGCATTTCCTGGCTCTAACGCTTTGTCATTTCCAATTACACGGTGATACTGTGCCTTTACTTCCTTCGCAGCCCAATATAGTCTCTTAATTTTTTCTTCTGATACTTTATCTCCTGTTTTGAACACAATTGATCCATCGTCGAATGTATACGTTTTTGGTAAGTATTGCTCTTTTCCTTCTTTACGTATTTTCTCTAAATCTACTGTATTCCCGCTATAATCTTTACCATTATAATTTGTTGTAATTTGTTCTACCGCAACAAAATACGGTTCACTTAAGCGCGGGTACATATGCATCGCTTGTGTAACAACCTCTAATCCTTTATTTGGATTGCTATGAAACTTCCCTAAACGGCTAGCAAAATAAATGCCATTATTAACGAGCCATTTATTTTCTGGCGTTACTTCATTTAGAAGAGCAATACGATTTATTTCATTAATAAACCCATCTACTTTTCCATACCACATCGTTTCATTCGCTTCTTTACGAGCCTCAGTTAAGTACGACTGCATATCATAGTCAATACCTTGCATAATATCGTATATTGCTTGTCCCTTCATTCGATCATTTACATAAGTAGTATAATTATCATTGTATTGCTTTAAAATATTCGATGCATATTGAACCGTTTCAACATCGCTTGAAGCATTACTAATTAATTTACCGTACGCAGATACGACTGTATCTTGTTCAACTGTACCAAGCTTAAAGTTTGGATTTTTTGCGATTGCTTTTAAAGCAGGTAAACATTTATCCTGGAAGCTTCTTTCATTTAAGTCGCTTAATTCACTATTATAAAATGCAAGATAAAAAGCTGAACGCAGCACTTCAGTAAACGTTTGAATTCCTTTTGAATCATCTTTCGTAAATGTACTACCTCTATGAGCTAATTCATCTATAATGACTTGCATTTTTCCTTTATCTTTATAAAAAGCCTTTGTATCTTCATTAAACTGGAATAAGTCTGTAATTTGGTGCCATTTAATACTGCCTAACGTTTCAACTAATTCTTGGTCATTCATTTTGTTTAAATCAGCCATTGAATAGCTTTCTTTAACCTGCTTTACTGCAGTTTTCTTCGTAATAGATGCTGGTCGCTGTGAAAAATCTCCTACTTTTAAACGTTCTTGAAATGATAAAGTTTCATCAACTTTTGAAATATGTCCAACTTCATCTACCGACTTTTCAATTCCAACCGGTTTCGTTTTTAACACGTTATACGGTACTTTTTCTTCCGCTGCTGCATGAGTTTGAAGTGCGCCTAACGATAAAGCCATTGTACTAATGCTAAGCATCACTTTATTGATCTTTGATTTCTTGTTCATATCCTGACCCCCTATTTTAATATTCCATTCAAGAATTTAACATAAAATCTGGATGTAACAATATAAAATGCAATATTTCATATTATTTCTTCCTATAATTTGTACATATCGTGAACGCATTGCTCTTTACCTCCCTAAAACAAATTGCATCCTTTCACATTATAAAAAGGGAATTTTTTGACAATTAAAAACTTAATTGTTATGATTATTATAATTGTTAACTTTATTAAATAAGGGTGGGATTCTATGATAAAAAAAGAAAACAGTGTATTTTATATCTCCTTCTTGCTAACAACATTATTCATTATATGGGGAATTACCCCAGCAAGTTGGATACAAGGCTACGATTTACAAAGTGTTACATCTTCTTTAAACTCATTTATCCTCAATAAATTTGGATGGTTTTACTCTCTACTTATGACTACAATGATTATTTTGGCTGCTTATTTAGCATTTTCCAAGTACGGTTCTATTCGTCTTGGTAAAGATGGAGAAAAGCCAAAATATAATTATCCATCTTGGCTATCCATGTTGTTTGGGGCAGGAATGGGAATTGGACTCCTCTTTTATGGAATCGCTGAACCGATTTCACATTTTACAGATCCGTTAACAGGAAAAGCAGGTACAGAAGAAAGCGCCAAACTCGCTATGCAATATTCATTTTTCCACTGGGGACTCTTTCCGTGGTCACTATACGCAATGGTCGCTTTAACAATTGCATATTTCACATTCCGCAAACAAAAAGGTAGCACAATTGGGGCTACAGTTACTCCATTATTTAATCGATCGAAAAATTCTCGTATTGGAAAAACAGTTGATATTCTAGCTGTTTTAGCCACGGTATTTGGCATTGTACCATCTGTTGGGATTGGTGCTCAACAAATTGCTGGAGGATTAAGCTATTTATTCCCTTCCATTCATAACACTTTACTTACTCAGCTCGTACTTATAGCTATCTTCGCTGTTTTATATTTAACAAGTGCACAAACTGGCTTAGATCGTGGGATTAAATATTTGAGTAACTTGAATTTCTCTCTTGCAGGTATTTTACTCATCTCTTTCTTACTTTTAGGACCAACTGTATTTATTATGAAATATTTCACATCTACACTCGGTTCTTATATCGGCGCTTTACCTAGTATGGGATTAAATTTAGGAGCATTTAGTGAAAAATCTTCTTCTTGGATTGAAAACTGGACTATTTTCTATTGGGGATGGTGGATCTCTTGGTCTCCATTCGTCGGCACATTTATCGCACGTATTTCTAAAGGACGCACAATAAAAGAATTTATTTTTGGAGTTGTATTAGTCCCAACTCTTATCTGTACATTTTGGTTTGCAGTATTTGGTGGTACCGCAATTCATATGGAAATGTTCCAATCGCTTGGAATAGCTGATGAAATTGCAAAAAATGGTACAGAGATTGGATTATTTGCTGTTATTTCACATCTACCATTTTCTACCTTTTTAACGATTATCGGGTTAATTTTAGTAGCCACATTTTTCGTTACTTCTGCCGATTCAGCAACATTTGTTGTTTCAATGCAAACGAGTAACGGAAGCTTATCACCGAAAAATAGTTTAAAACTTATATGGGGATTAACAATCGCGATAATTGCCGCTATTTTATTACAAGCTGGAGGATTAAATGCACTACAAATCGCAGCTATAATTGCTGCGCTACCATTTTCTATTGTAGTCGTTCTTATGGTCACTTCTCTTTTTAAAGAGCTAAAAAAAGAAGATGTTAATTCGCAAACGAAAGAAATCCCCAAAAAAATAAAAAAGGTTATGTAACGATTAGCACCTCAAATTACTTCTGAATCCGTAACAACTGAGGGAAAAGTAGATTAATAAAACCCATTCGTATGAAATATAATTTTCATACGAATGGGTTTTCACTCTATTATATAGTGTTGTAAACATGCCTTCTCCTCAAATCCTACTTTCTTGTACAATTTCATCGCACGATCATTATTCGTATTCAAACATAATTCTATCTCCTTCATTCCTTGGAAGGAAATAATATACTGAATTGCCTTTTGTAATAACCGCTCTCCGACACCTTTTCTTCTACTATTTTCAGCGGTTGCAATAAATTCGATATTCGCTTCTTGAAACTCTGGATTTACTTCCACATATACATAACCTTCTAACTTATCATTCTTCATACTTACAAATAATTTATTCGTATTACTTAAACGTTCAATAATTTCGTTTCCGTCATAATACGTATTAGAAAACACATGATTGTGTAAAGCGATAAACTGCTCAAACACTTGTGGTAAAGCCTCTTCTACATTACATATAATACGGTGCTCCACAATATTATTTAAAACGAGAATACTATGTCGACCTTGTTCTTTTGCATGTAAATTCCTCATTAAACGGGCACAATTATTATTTTCCACATGATAAAAACCATAAAATCTCTCAATATGAAAAGGCACCTTTTCTATAAGTTCCTTCCACATATGTAAAGCAACTTCTTCCCAATTCTCTGCGATAATAAACGGCCCCCATATCTCTGCACATTTCTTTACTTCATCCACATCAAATCCTAATAAACCTATTAAATTATTATTCTCATAAGTAGCAACAAAAGATTGTTCCCAGCCTATATCTGAAAAATCATGAATAATTGTCTGTAACAACTCCTCTTTCTCATCTCCACAATAGCCAACATGATGAGTAGCATCTTTATTCATATTCGCAATAAATGCTGCCACCTCTTCAATTTTCAAAATAGAACTGACATACATAACCTCTCCTCCTTCACTAATATATTCACACCTTTTCCATTTATATCCTTCTAAAAAAGACATCACCATAAGCATATTTCAAAATGAAATCGCCATGATAATGTCTTCTCAAAAACTCATATAATCATCTTACGTTATAATAAGATAAAACGTTTTTTATTTCTTAAATAATCTCTTTCTAAATACAAACATACTCAGTGCTGAAAGAACTAACGCTATGCCTGAAAGTAATGTTGATGTATTCTCTTGTCCACCTGTTGCTCCTAATGATTTCTTACTTTCTTCTTGCTTATTAACAGCTGGTTTATTTTCTTTCACAACTTGATTATTCACGTTTTGTTCTTGGACTACTGCTGATTGATTTACCGCGTCTTTTGAACCTTCAATTTCTTTTCCTGTTTCTTTTACCTCCGCTTTCGATCCTTCAACTCCTGTTGTTGGCTCGTCCACTTCCTCTTTCGCTTCTTCAACTTCTTTTACCGGTTCTTTCACTTCTTCTTTTGTTTCTTCAACTTCTTTCGTTGGTTCTTTTACTTCTTCTTTTGTTTCTTCAACTTCTTTCGTTGGTTCTTTTACTTCTTCTTTTACCTCTTCAACTTCTTTTGTTGGCTCTTTTACTTCTTCTTTCGCTTCTTCAACTTCTTTTACCGGTTCTTTCACTTCTTCTTTTGTTTCTTCAACTTCTTTTGTTGGCTCTTTTACTTCTTCTTTCGCTTCTTCAACTTCTTTTGTTGGTTCTTTCACTTCTTCTTTTGTTTCTTCAACTTCTTTTACCGGCTCTTTCACTTCTTCTTTTGTTTCTTCAATTTCTTTTACCGGCTCTTTTTCTTCTTCTTTTTCCACTATATTCTGTATAACTGTTCCGTTAAACCTGATGCTAATTTCATCAGAATCTAAATCAAATTTATACACCTTTTCACCTGGGGTACTCCATTTTATTACTCCGTTATTAAACGTCCCTCCCTCACTTACCAATTGAATATTTTCAATACTTTCTCCTTCTAAATCATATACAGGAATTTGAATTTCTTCGTTTATTTTTGCATCATTTAAAATGATATTTTGTCTTCCAACATCAATTGTAAACCACTGACCTAATTGTATTAACGGCCTTACATCACGAATCTCATTTCCAGCTAGATTTAAGCTAAATAAGTTTAGCATGGAACCAATAACCGTTACATCTTTAATATGATTGTCCGCAAGATTTAACCACTGTAAATTTTCCAATGAAGATAGTGGTGTTATATCTTCAATTTGATTATGAGATACATTCACATTATTCAATTGTTTCAAGTTTGAGATGAACTCAATATTTTTCAGGCCTACTCCTTCTAAAGTAAGTTTTTCTAAATTCGTCATGTATTCTAAACCTGTTATATCTTTTATCTCATTTCCTTTTTCTTTAAGTATCTCTAATTTTTTAATCTGTAATAAATCTTCTTTTGTGATAGGAGCGTTTACATTCTCTCTACCTAAATTCTCTTTATTAATATGTTGTTGTAAAGTTTTATCGAGAATTACATTTTGACTTTCTTTTTGTTTTTCAACTATATTCTGTATAACCGTGCCATTAAATCTTATTTTACTTTCAGTAGAATTAGTATCTAGTTTAAATTCATATATTTTTTCTCCAGGACTATTCCATTTTATAAATCCGTTATTCAGAGTAGCCCCCTCACTTTGTAGATTAATATTTTGAAGTGGCTCTCCTTTAAGGTTGTATACTGGGATTTTTATTTCTTCATCTACACTTGCTTCATTTAAAAAGATTTTTTGTCTTTGAATGTCAATTGAAATTCGCTTACCTAATTCCTCAACAGGCCTTACGTCAAAAATTTCATTAGCTCCAAGATTTATCTCATGTAAATTTGTTAAAGTGCTCAACGGCGATATATCAGAGATATAATTCTCTTCTAAATTCAGCACTTGTAAATTTCCTAATTGAGATAATGGTGATATATCTTTTATTTCACTATCAGAAATTTCTAGTTCAATAAGATTACTCATTTTACTAATAGATTCAACATTATTAATTTTATTGTTCCCTATCCATAATAGTTCCACATTATTTAATCGATCAATTCCCGTAAGATCACTGATTTGATTATTTGCTAAGTATAATTGTTTCATAGTTGATAATGTAAATAATGGCTGGATATCTTTAATGTTATTACCGATTAAATCTAATGTTTTAATTTTTTTCATTTTACTTAATGGTGTAAGATCAGAAATTTTATTATCTCTTAAAAAAAGCATATTAATATTCTCTAACTGCTCAATTGGGTGAATACTTTCAATTGAATTAGACGTTAAATCAACGTACTTCAAACCTCTCAACTTCGAGATGGCTGATATGTCTTTTACATTAGACTCTCGTAACGTCAACTTCTCTAAGTTTGTCATATACTCTAAACCAGTTATTTTATTTATTCCTTTACCTGAATAAATGGATAAAGTTTTAATTTGTAATAAATCTTTCTTTGTGATTGGCGCATCTACATTATCTCTATTTAAGTTATATTTATTAATATATTTTTGTAATTGCTTATCTAATATTACATTTCCGTTTTCACCTTGTTGCTCCTCTTTATTTTCCTTTTGTTTTTCTGGAACATTGTTCTCTAAATTCAATGTATTTACTTCAAACTGTACTTGGTACTTATTGTCATAGGCCATTGTTGGAATATAAATATGCATTCGCATATTATACCTTTTTCCTAATTCCCCTACTTCAAACTGAATCACTTTCGTTCCATTTTTCTTTTTGTCTTCTGATATTACTTTCACATCATGAAACACACCTGGAGTGTGAATATCCTCTGTCTTCAAGTATTGAAAGAAATCACTATCACTTAACGTTGCTGTTACAATTTTCTTTCCATTCTCAATTGTTAATTTCGGATCCTTTATATAAACAGCTGCCATAGACTCTTCATTCGTTTTATCTTTATACGCTTTAATAACAGCGTCATATGTACCATCTCCTAAACCTTGTCCAGTTTTATTCGCCTCAATTGCTACTGCCGCTAAAGCAGGTGTTGAATACACAGCAAACGGAAGTGATAACGCCGCCGCTATAATCATTGCATTTATACGTTTTCTTTTATTTTGTTTCAACTTTACATCTCCTCCGAAATATATAATTCAAAATGTAATCATTTCTCGAGTAAATGATAATGATTTTCATTATCATTGTCAACTAAAAAAATAAAAAGTTTACAAAAAAAGAACCTCTTTAAAAGAGGTTATGCCATTTTCTCACCTGATTCTTCTCTAAAAAAGCTTTTCATCGCATGAAATACGTCTGCTTTTTGCTTTAAAATATAATATCTGAAATTATCATCTTTAATATTTTTATAGGCTGACATGAGTGTACTATGGCGGTTGTACTGATTCACTTCCCCATACCCAAACATATTACACTTCTTCATTAGCTCTTCAACAAGTTTTACACATCTAGCATTATCTGATGTTAAATTATCACCATCTGAAAAATGGAATGGATAAATATTATAGCGGTCTGGTGAATATTTATTATCGATAAGTTCTAATGCTTTTTTATATACGGAAGAACATATTGTTCCGCCACTTTCTCCTTTTGAGAAAAATTCTTCTTCTGTAACGACTTTCGCTTCTGTATGATGAGCAATAAATTCAATATCAACTGTTTCATACTTTGTGCGTAAAAATCTTGTCATCCAGAAAAAGAAGCTACGTGCCATATATTTCTCCCATATTCCCATCGATCCACTCGTATCCATCATCGCTAATACAACAGCTTTTGAATCTGGCTTTAATACTTCATTCCAAGTGCGGAACTTTAAGTCTTCTTGATGAATCGGATGAAAAGATGCTTTACCACCCATCGCATTTCGTTTATATGCGGATATCATTGTTCGTTTCTTATCGATATTTCCCCATAATCCTGTTTTTCTAATGTCATTAAATTCAACATGTTCAATCCGGTTTTCATCCATTTCTTTTCTCTTTAAATTAGGCAGTTCTAACTCTCTGAAAAACGCTTGCTCTAATTCTAAAATAGAGACTTCAGCTTCATAGTAATCTTCCCCAGCTGCATCTCCTGCTCCTTGCCCTTTTCCTGGCCCTTTTTGTTTTTGACCACCTGATCCATCTCTCGCAACGACATCACCAACTTTGCTGTCACCGTTTCCTTGCCCAACATGTTTATTTTTATCATAATTGTATCTAATCTTATATTCATCTAGAGAACGAATTGGTATTTTTACAACATCCTTGCCATTAGACATAACTATACTTTCTTCTGTTACAAGATCGGGTAAATTATTCTTAATTGCCTCTTGTACTTTTTCTTGATGGCGCTGTTGGTCGTCATATCCTTTGCGATGGAGGGACCAGTTTTCCTGTGAAATCGTATAATTTGGTTGATTTTCTTCGCCCATTCCTTTCCCTCCTTACTGTAATTGTCTTCCTGTATGAACAGCAATCTATAAATTTTGTTCTGTAATATGCAAGCTAGAATATTTGAAAGGTAACTGCCCACAGAAAATCATCCCATAAACATTTATAACGTTTTTCATACAATACCCCGAGCATCCTAAACAAAATTTTGCCACTCACATAAATAGAAAGAAATATTCAGCCACTGATAAGAAAGAAACACAATGCATTGTTGCACACATTTTTACTTTGCAACATATTGTATTGTGTTGGCTTTTTTCGTATGAATGGTTGGTTACTCTATCATATGCATATTGTAAAAATAATTGACAATAAATTCATAAAATTGCATCTTAATTTATTACATTTGGACAAGGTATGACACTTTATACACATATGAACGGATAATAAAACGCTGTCCCGCAAAATACAAGAGACAGCGTTTTGTTATCAAACTATCTGTTTAACAAGCTACCTACATAGCGTAGTAATTCATTTGCTGAAGAAGAATTATAACCATGCTCATCAATTAAACGCGCAACAACATCATTGATTTTCTTAAGCTGATTTTCGTCCGGCGTTTTCGTTGATGTTGTAATTTTCACTATATCTTTTAAATCAGCAAATAGTTTTTTCTGAATCGCTTCACGAAGACGTTCATGTGAATTATAATCAAAGCGTTTTCCTTTACGGGCATAAGCAGAAATGCGAATTAAAATCTCTTCACGGAACGCTTTCTTAGCATTTTCTGAAATTCCAATTTGCTCTTCAATTGAGCGCATTAATTTTTCATCTGGACTCATTTCTTCTCCTGTTAACGGATCACGTAATTTCGATTTATTGCAGTACGCCTCAACGTTATCTAAGTAATTATCCATAAGCGTCTTAGCTGATTCTTCATATGAATAAACAAACGCTTTTTGTACTTCTTTCTTCGCGATTTCATCGTATTCTTTTCTCGCTAATGAGATGAAGTTCATGTAACGTTCACGGTCTTCATTACTAATGGATGGATGCTGATCTAGCCCATCTTTTAAAGATCTAAGTACATCTAACGCGTTAATAGATGGTACCTCTTTTCGAATGATTGTAGACGAAATTCGGTTAATGACATAACGAGGATCAATACCCTTCATACCTTCATCTTGATATTCGCGTTGTAATTCTTCTACATCAATCGCATTATAACCTTCTACCGTTTCTCCATCATACAAACGCATCTTTTTAATTAAATCAATATCCGGACGCTTCGGATCTTTTAAACGAGTTAAAATAGTGAACATTGCTGCAACGCGAAGTGTGTGTGGTGCAATGTGAACATTCGATACATCACTTTCACGAATCATTTTTTCATAAATATGTTCTTCTTCACTTACTCGTAAATTATAAGGAACTGGCATTACAATAATTCTTGAGTGCAATGCTTCATTTTTCTTATTTGCTATAAATGAGCGATACTCTGTTTCATTCGTATGCGCTACAATTAATTCATCTGCTGAAATAAGCGCAAATCTTCCCGCTTTGAAATTCCCTTCTTGCGTAAGCGATAATAAGTGCCATAAAAACTTCTCATCGCATTTTAACATCTCTTGGAACTCCATCATTCCTCGGTTTGCCTTATTTAATTCTCCATCAAATCGATACGCACGCGGATCTGATTCTGAACCATATTCTGCAATCGTAGAAAAGTCCAGACTACCTGTTAAATCTGCAATATCCTGTGATTTTGGATCAGACGGGCTAAATGTACCAATCCCTGTACGGCGATCTTCAGAGAAGAAAATACGCTCTACAACTACATCCTCAATTCTTGATCCGTATTCTTGCTCTAAACGCATGACATTTAGTGGTGATAAATTCCCTTCAATTCTAACCCCATACTCATCAAAGAAATCATCTCGTAAATGATGTGGAATTAAATGCAGTGGATCCTCGTGCATTGGGCATCCTTTAATTGCAAAAATTGCTCCGCGATCTGTTCTTGAATATGTTTCTAATCCTCGTTTCAACATTGTAACTAACGTTGATTTCCCTCCACTAACAGGACCCATTAATAATAAAATTCTTTTTCTAACATCTAATCGTTTTGCAGATGGATGAAAATATTCCTCTACAAGACGTTCTAGAGCATCCTCTAATCCAAAGAGCTGATTACTAAAGAAGTTATACTTTCTTCTACCATCAACTTCTTCAATTCCAGCGTCTTTTATCATATTGTAAATGCGAGAGTGTGCTGTTTGAGCCACCCATGGTCTTTCTTTCACAAGCTCCAAATACTCCGCAAACGTACCTTCCCATTGTAAACGTTCTTCTGCTGCTCGATGCTGTTCAATCTTTTTTAGAATATCCATTATAGCTCCTCCCCCATCTCCTTGTTCAATCGGATTATTATAAAAGGTATGCTAGGATGTCCTTAAACATTCTTTAAATCAAAACGAAATATATAATAGCACGCTAAAATTCTCTCCAAAATTCAAAGAAAATTCTGTATAATATAGGTATTAACATTTTTACACTGCTATTCATTATAAATAAATTCTTTTCTTCTAAGAACCTTACATACATTTTGGATAATAAATAAAACTCATAAACCGAAAACAGTAAGGAGGATATTAGTATGAAATTATTATTAATTTTAGGTGTATCACTCACATTTCTTACAGCTATTTTTACATCCGGTTACAATGACAAACCAGGTACACATAAAAAATGATGTGCTTTTAGCACATCATTTTTTTATTTATAATACATATTTTCCATATCATATTTGGATAGTGGTCGGCTATAATAATAACCTTGTACAAGCTTCACATTCTTTTCTTTCAAAAACTGTATTTGCTCCTTTTTTTCTACTCCTTCTGCAATTATATTCAATTCTAAAGTATGAGCTAAATGAATAATTGCAGCTGTAATATTCGTATCACGTTCATCTATATGTATACCTTCCATAAAAGAACGATCAATTTTTAAAGTATCAATTGGATATGTTTTTAAATAACTTAAAGATGAATAGCCTGTTCCAAAATCATCTAAATGAATCTTTAAATTTTGTTCTTTTAATTGTAGTAACACTCTCTTTGATATATCTTTATGTATAAGAGCTCCTTCTGTAACCTCTATCCCTAATAAATGAGCTGATACATTGTACTTATTTAAAGCCCGTGTAATCATCTCTATTAATGTAATAGAACGAAAGTGTCTAGCTGAAATATTAACCGCAATTGGGACCACTTCATATCCTTTATTTAACCATTCGCGCAGTTGCTGACACACTTGATTTACTACCCATTCATCGAGCTTAATAATAAATCCTGTTCTTTCTGCCAACGGAATAAATTGGTTTGGAGAAACAAATCCTAATTCCTTATTCTCCCACCTTATTAAAGCTTCCATACTAGCTATTTTTTTCGTTTCAATATTAATTTGTGGCTGATAATATAAGAAAAATTCATTTTTTTCTATAGCACGATGTAACTGGTTTTCTATTATAAACCTTTGTTCACGCTCACAGTCTAATCCACTACAATAAAAATGATAATGTCCTTTTCCTTTTTCTTTTGCTTTTTCTAAAGCAGCATCGACCCTCTGAAATAGTATTTTTTCATCTTCTCCATCTGCTGGAGCCATTACAATTCCAATTGATGCACTTAAATATACATCTTCTTCTTCGATTACAAAATATTCACTAATATTTTTCAGTATGCTTTTTGCAACTTCCTCTACATATTCTTTCTTTATATTTTCTATCAACATAACAAATTGATCATCGTGTTCTCTAAATAAGTGCATACCTTCTATTTTTAGATTGCTTAAACATTCTGTAACTTTTTGTAATACTTTATCTCCCTCTTTATGACCAAATGTATCATTAATACGATGAAACTCATCTAAATCTATAAATACAAGTGCAAAATTTACACTCTCATTTAAAAAAGTATTTAACTTATTTGTACATGAAATTCTATTCATTAATCCCGTTAACTGGTCATAGTAAGCTAAATATTCTGTTCGCATTTCGTTTAATACTTGCCTTGTAACATCTCTCGTAACAATATAAACCCCAACAATTTCACCGTTCACAATAATCGGGATAGTTCTCAAAGAAATATATAGCTCGTACCCTTCTTTATGAACATATTTCTTTGAAACAATTTGTTTTGCTTTTCCTTGCATCGATCCCTTAAATATAATTTGAAAATCTTTTTCATATTCTTTATTAATGAATTCAAAAATAAATTTATTATTTAATTCCTCATACCGGTATCCAAATATTTCATACGTTGCCGGATTTGCATATGTAACTCTCCCTATAGAATCTATAGATATAATTGAGTCATTATTATATTCCAGTAACGACTTAAATAACATTTGTTTTTCCTCTATCTTTGTCTTCTCCTCAATTTGAGCTGTAATATCTCTTGTAATGCAAATAACAAATTGACATATTCCTTCTTCGTCGCAGACAGGATTAAGTGAAGATTCATAATGTATCTCACCTTTTGGTAAATTGACTACATCACAAAAGGTGTGTGCTTTCGCTTCTCTCACTACTTTTGCATATTGCCTTTGCAATATCCCCGCTATATCTTTTGGTAATACTTCTGCAAAAGTTTTTCCATAGCACTCTTCGCTTAACCTAGCATAATCCATTCCTATTTTATTCACATACATATATTGAAACGTTTCATTATCAATAACTTTCAATATGAATACTAAATCTTGAATAGCATGTAATAATCCTTGTCTAATTAAATCCATATCTATCATACTTAAAAAGGTATTTTGATTACTATATTCTTCCTTCATATTTATCTCAACCCGTCTTATCTATTTTTAATCATATATCCCATTCTATATGATTATGTCCTCTCTTTTAAATGTATGATTATATATTATTTTTATTTTATAAAAAAAAGTCGCCATATGGCGACTTTTAATAAACGATTTCTAAATCTAATCCAGGGTAATTTTGTTGACGGAACGCTTCATAAATTAAAATTGCTGCTGTATTAGATAAATTTAATGAACGTACTTTATCTGTCATTGGAATACGTAAACAATGATCAAAGTTTTCTTCGATTACATTAGCTGGTAAGCCGTTTGTTTCTCTTCCAAATACAAAATAGTAATCCTTCTCACGCTTGCTATAGTCAAACGCTGTATGAGCTTTCTCGCCATACTTTGTTAAATAGAAGAATTCACCGTCTTTATTTTTTTCATAAAATTCTTCAATTGAATCATAATACGTAATTTTTACGTGCTGCCAATAATCTAATCCTGCACGCTTTAACATTTTATCATCCGTTGAAAATCCAAGCGGTCTAATCAAATGTAATTCTGTTCCAGTTGCTGCACAAGTACGAGCAATATTCCCTGTATTTGCTGGAATTTCTGGCTGATATAAAACAACATGTACTCCCACGCGATATTCACCTCTGTTTTTTGTCTACTACGTATTATACCACTTGAGCGAAAAATCTCTACCCATTAATAATATGAAAGAATTTATATTTCATTTGTGGTGTATATTTACTAGAGTCTTCATAGTTCCAATAACGTCGACGGCTATTCGCTGAATGTGCATTTACAAGCGGCATACCATCTGCATCTTTTGCTACTACAATCGTCGTATGATTCCATCTTCCGTCATCCTCGAAATCATAAGCAATGACATCTCCAAGAATAAGTTCTTCTGGCCTCTCTACCGCCTCTGCTCGAAGTCCTGTTGTAGCACCTGACAAATACCAATAAAAAGAATGTGCAACAGCCCAGCTCCAACTCCACTGATTCTCCCTTTGCCACCATCCTTTACGAATATTAGGATACCCGTTCATAGGTACTTCTCCAGTATGAAGACATTGAGAAATGAAATTCGTACAATTATCAGGGAAATTACGATACATAGGATTCCGGTCATCCCACCAACGCTCTGCATATTTCACTGCCTCTAAACGATTATACTGATAAGAACCGTACTTCTCTTTCGTAATATCCCTTTCTAATGTCTCACCCATTCTAATTTCTTCTGACACTTCAATAGCAGAATCGCCTATAATTCGACTATTATTTAAACAAACTCTTCGTTTTAATTGTTCCTCTTCAATATAAAATAATTCTTTATGCTTAATTAAATATTTAAAATGTATTTGATAATCAATTTCTTGATGGTCATTACTATTTAATTGTCTAATGAAAGAAACATCCGCAGTTGCTTTCACTATATGTGCACTACGCCTTTGAAACAATTGTTTCTTTCTCAGTGCCATTTGTAGTAAATCCTCAGCAATACCATCCACATTCGTTCTTTTCTCCGTTATATATGCTAAAAATTGTTGTACTTGGTTTTCAATCTTCGTTTTTACAACCATTCTGTCTCCCTCCCATATTACAATATGAAAAAGGGAAATATTATCTACTCTTTTTTCTGTGCTAACAATTCAAGCCCGCGATTCATTTCATGAAGCACTTCTTCATCTTTCTCACGTTCCATCGTTTTCTCAATCGCTTCGCCTACTCCATCTCCGCCAATTTTCCCAAGTGCCCATGCTGCCGTTCCGCGTAGTACCGGTCTTGGGTCATCTTTCATAACACCAATTAAATCTGGAATTGCCGATGCTTCTTTAAAATGTGCTAATGCTAAAATCGCATTTCTTTGCAGTGGCTTTTTCCCTCTCCATGACCCTGACATAATCCCATATTTCTCTTTAAAATCACGATTACTAATTGTTAAAAGTGGCGTTAATAATGGTTTAACTAGCTCAGGATCCGGCTCCATCTCAGGATGATTATGAAAATCCATTCCTTTATTTTTCGGGCAAACAGTCTGACACGTATCACATCCATATATACGATTTCCTATTTTATCGCGATATTCTTCAGGTAGGAATCCTTTCGTCTGTGTTAAAAACGCAATGCACTTCTTCGAATCTAACTGTCCCCCCTGTATTAAAGCACCGGTAGGACAAATATCGATACATTTCGTACAGCCCCCGCATTGATCTTCTATCGGCTTATCTGGCGGGAATGGAACATTTGTAATCATTTCTCCTAAGTATACGTACGAACCAAATTCAGGTGTAATAATAGAGCAGTTTTTACCACTCCAGCCAATGCCTGCACGCTCTGATACAGCTCGATCACTTAATTCACCTGTATCAACCATGGACTTCACTTCTATATCCGGCAGTTTTTCAATTAAATATGCTTCTAATTTTTGCAAACGATCTCGTAAAACAAGATGATAATCTTGTCCCCAAGAAGCACGACAAAAAATCCCACGGCGTTCGCCACGCTTACTTAATGGTGCATTTTTTAATTTTGAAGGATATGCTAAAGCAATCGCAATAATTGATTTAGCACCCGGTAATAAAAGTTGCGGATTCGTTCTCTTCTCTATATCAGGCTCTTCAAATCCAGATTGATAATTTAATTGTTGTTGCTGGATTAAGCGCTGCTTTAATTCCTCAAAAGGAGAAGCGCTCGCAAAGCCTATTTTATCTATGCCAATTGTTTTACTATACGCAATTACATCTTGCTTTAATTGTTCAAAATCCACTCTTAACCGCCTCCTCAGATGAATCCGTCCCTTATGTAACGACTCTATTGGTTAGTAATTCACGTTTGGAATACTATTATTTACTTCTATTTTCGCATGTAATTAGGTTTTTCAAACATTAAAAAACGCAATGCCTCGTTTATCTCGGAAACGAAACACTGCGTTGATCACAATTTATAGAAAAACATTTAATATAATTTGGAGCGGGTGAAGAGAATCGAACTCTCGACCAGAGCTTGGAAGGCTCTTGTTTTACCACTAAACTACACCCGCAAATATGAATTACATATAAGATATTAGAATAACTTATGTAAAGTAGTATAGCATGTAAAAAAAGTAGAGGCAAGAATTTTATCGAAAAAAGTCGAAAAAGTGATGAGAGACCTCATCACTTTTTCAATTCTTTATCAATTGCCTTCTTCATACTATCGAAATCAGGGTTTGCAAGATTTCCGTTTACATATACAGAAGGAGCACCTTGAACTTTTAATTTTTGAGCACGATCTGAATCTTTACGTACTTTTTCTTTAATGTCTTTACTGTGTAAGTCTTTCTTAAATTGCTCTACATCAACTTTTGGCAGTTTCTCTTTCACAATGCTAAGAAGCAAATCTTCTGTAATCCATTCTTCCGTATCTTTCTTTTGATTTTGATAAATCTCATCATAGAAAATCCAGAATGAATCTTTATCTTGTTTATAAATTGCTTCACCAGCTGCTGCACCTAAATCTGAGTCTTTTCCGATAAATGGGAAGTTAATAAAATATAACTGCACTTTGCCTTTATCAATATACTCTTCTTTTAATCGAGGTAATACTGTTACATCCCAAGTACGACAAGCAGGACATTTAAAGTCTCCAAATTCAACTACCTTAACTGGAGCATCATCTTTCCCTAAAGATTGTTGCGTAGAATAAGCAAACATCTCATTCCCTTTATCTTTTTTGTCATTTATGATGCTATACGCAATTGTTCCAATTACAATTAATACTGCGATAGAAAAAACTATACCAAGAGCCATGAGTTTATTTGATTTCATATACATTCCTCTTTAAATTCATATTCTGTATACAGCATTGTACACAATACACATAATATCAACACTTATATACGTCACGCAATGAACACGCTCACATAAATTACAAAAACACAATAATTGTGACGATATTGTGTCACAATTTGTCACAATTTATTCAAAAAAAAGAAGCTCCTCTGTAGGAACTTCTCTTAACTTACTGCTTTTTTACGCGCGCTATTTAACATCGACTGCTCTATTTTTATATCATGACGAATTACCAATTTCTCACTAACTGCTTGAACATACTCATCATGGCTTATATAGCCTTCTTTCTCCATTAGTCTCAAAACGACATTACGTCTCTCTACTGCTTTATCATAATTTTGGGCAGGTGAGTAATAAGCAGGTGCTTTTACTACAGCAGCCATCATTGCACTTTCAGCCAACGTTAATTGGTTCACCTTTTTACCGAAGTAAAGGTTTGCTGCTTTTTCAATTCCCCATGCTCCTTCTCCATAATAAATATTACTTACATATAATTTTAATATTTCATCCTTCGTAAATGTGCGTTCAATTTTTTTCGTATAAAAAATCTCTTTCCACTTCCGAGAAAATGTACGTTCATTCGTTAAAAAGGCATTTTTAGATAGCTGCTGTGTAATTGTGCTTCCCCCTTGCACGACACCACCAGCCTTTATATTCTCAACAGAGGCCCTAATAATTGCTATATAATCTAAACCGTTATGATGATAAAATCTTTTATCTTCTGTCGCAATAAATGCATGTGTTAATGATTCTGGCACCTCTAACTTAGCCGGTACATGTAATTTACTAATATCACTTTTTTCAATCATTACATTTCCAATGAATAATAACGTACAACTTAACAATAATAATAATATAATGGCTTTATAAAAAAGTTTAGTCATTGGATTTAATGCAACTTTTTGATGATAGTTCACCCTAGATAATACTCGTTCTTTCATCTTGAACACCTCTTTTCCACACAGCATATAACTCTTACTTTAAGAATACATTGTTGTAAAAAAATATCCCATCGATTTCTCTTACACGTACCTTACATCATTGTAAGGTATAAAGTGAAACTTTAATCGGCCCTCATTAATCAAGCTTACTGCCCAGCAAATAGTTGGATAAAAAAGTATTGTATCACAGTCTTTTTTTATCTACTATTCATCTGAAATATTGAATATAGGTTATATTAAAGTACGAATAACCAATAAAAGAGAAACCCTTAAGACTATTATATTTTCACTTTACACTTTAATTATATCATCTACAAATATATATACTTTTGACTATCTAGTAATCTAAATGTATATAACATATAGATTTATTATATAGAACAAACGTTCCTTAAATCAATACTAGTGCTATTATTATTTTGACCTTTTTCTTAAACAGTATACAAAAAAAGAGTAGTGATTCGAATGTATCTCAAATCGGCTACTCTTTTCTTTACAATCTTCCTATTAAATTATACGGCTGTACTTCCCACGTTTCATACGGAATAAAATGTGTTGCTCTCATTGCATCAAGCGTTCTGGATTTCATATGAGGACGCGTTATATACTCATCTATGTTCTCTTCATTTAAATCAACAAATTTAGCCTCTTGTATTTCTTCAGGTTGAATTTTTATTTCACCACTTATATATGCTACTTTAAAAACGACAGCTAGAATATGCATAGAAGTATTATAATAAACGCCTGTAATTCCGATAGGCTTCACCGTTAACCCTGTTTCCTCTTTTATTTCCCTACAGACAGCTTGATCGAGCGCTTCGCCTTCTTCTACCTGTCCTCCTGGCAACTCCCACGTATCAGCTCGCCAGTGCACTTTTGTTAATAACACTTCATTTTTTTCATTTGTTAAATAACCTGCTACAGCAACGATATGCTTTGGTGTCTTATGTTCCATATTAAGCCTCCTAGAGATAATGAATATTTTATATATCCCTATAATCATATTCCCTACCTACAACAAAATACCTTTAATACTTCATCACCTTAATTAACTTCATAAAAAAGACCCTATCCGCTAAGCGAAAAGGGTCATCTATCGTATTACTCTCCTAAGTCTACGTTGTGATAAACTTGTTGAACATCTTCTAAATCTTCTAATGCATCAACCATTTTCTCAAATTGTGCTTGAGCATCTTCAGGAAGTGTTACATCACTTTGTGCAAGCATTGTTAATTCTGCAACTGTAAACTCCTCAACGCCAGCACCTTTAAGTGCAGATTGTACTGCATGAAATTGATCTGGTTCAGCATACACGATAACAGAATCTTCTTCTTCTAGAATGTCACGTGCATCTACATCTGCTTCCATTAAAATTTCAAGAACTTCATCTGATGTTTTACCTTCAAGGCCGATAACAGCTGTCGCATCAAACATGTAAGCTACAGAACCGTTCACACCCATATTACCACTGTTTTTGCTAAATGCAGCTCGTACATCTGCTGCAGTACGGTTTACGTTATTTGTAAGTGTATCTACAATAACCATAGCTCCATTTGGTCCGAATCCTTCATAACGAAGCTCGTCATAATTTTCTTCTGAACCGCCTTTTGCTTTTTCAACTGCACGATCAATAATTGTTCTTGGAACATTGTATGTTTTCGCACGCTCTAATACAACTCTTAGTGCTTGGTTTGATTCTGGATCTGGCTCGCCTTGTTTTGCTGCCACATAAATTTCACGCCCAAATTTCGCGTATATACGGCTTGTATTTGCATCTTTTGATGCTTTTTTGTCTTTAATATTGTTCCATTTACGGCCCATACTTTCCACTCTCTTTCCCGTTTTAAATCTACATAAAAATATTAATATGAAATATAATGTGTGTTCAACACATTTTTAAAAGAAATATAAAAAGTTCATTTTTAATTCATATTACAGACATAATATAAATCACTATCATTTTGTTCTTTCGACAAGTTATATTATACATGAATTCCTACGTTTATTACGAATTTTAGAAGCACATAGTATAATTTAACAAAAAGACTCTAACATTTCTGTTACAGTCTTTTTATATTGCCAATAAAGATTTCCATATTATTCCCATAATTGTTTTCTATTGTTGTATAATAAAAATAGGAAAAAATTTGAAGAAAAGATGGAGGGTGAATTATGACACATTCAAAAGACAAAAAATCACATGCTTTTAAAGGAATAGGAGAAAAATTAAACCCAACTATCTATCAAGTGAGATTCATGAAATTAGATGAACCAATTCGATTTGAGTCGTTTTCTGAATTAAAGGAATTAGGAGACTGGTTGAGTACTTCAACGCACATGTGGTCATGCCACTCAACTATGTACAAATACAACAGAAAAGAGTTTGAAAAGAAGTTCTTAGAAATTACGAAATTAACAGCTGATCATGTACTAATATCTACTGGTGGCGTCGGATTTAACTTCATGTCACCAGGTTGGAGAAATTCTCTATAAAATAATGAAATTATATAAAGGGATAAAAATTTATCCCTTTATTGTTTTGTAGTTTTCCCCAACTGTATCGCATGTACTAAATGAATAAGTTTACCTTAATCATTTATAACCATTTCACCAACACACCATTTTTGCTTATTTTATAGTGTGATGAAAACATAAAAAGACTCTACACATTTGGTGTAGAGTCTTTTATTACGCCGTTCATGATACCGATGGTCGGGGTCGAACCGACACTCCCGAAGGAACACGATTTTGAGTCGTGCGCGTCTGCCAATTCCGCCACATCGGCACAAAAGAAAAGGCGGCAACCGGATTTGAACCGGTGATAAAGGTTTTGCAGACCTCTGCCTTACCACTTGGCTATGCCGCCATATTAAATTTTATTGGAGCGGAAGACGGGATTCGAACCCGCGACCCCAACCTTGGCAAGGTTGTATTCTACCACTGAACTACTTCCGCAAAAATGGCTGGGCTAGCTGGATTCGAACCAGCGCATGACGGAGTCAAAGTCCGTTGCCTTACCGCTTGGCTATAGCCCATCGAATTCTTACTTAATTATATGTAAGTATCCATTAGATTATTTGTAATTTTTAAAATAAAAATGGGGCGACTGATGGGAATCGAACCCACGAATGCCGGAGCCACAATCCGGTGCGTTAACCACTTCGCCACAACCGCCATGTTGTGTAAATATATTTGGCAGGGGCAGTAGGAATCGAACCCACACTGGAGGTTTTGGAGACCTCAGTTCTACCTTTAAACTATGCCCCTATGTAAATGGTGGAGGGGGGCAGATTCGAACTGCCGAACCCGAAGGAGCGGATTTACAGTCCGCCGCGTTTAGCCACTTCGCTACCCCTCCGAAACTTACATGGTGCCGGCTAGAGGACTTGAACCCCCAACCTACTGATTACAAGTCAGTTGCTCTACCAATTGAGCTAAGCCGGCGTATTTTATTAAAATAAATGGTGGCTCGGGACGGAATCGAACCGCCGACACGAGGATTTTCAGTCCTCTGCTCTACCGACTGAGCTACCGAGCCTTATTAAAATGGCGGTCCCGACCGGGGTCGAACCGGCGATCTCCTGCGTGACAGGCAGGCATGTTAACCACTACACCACG